>MHYA01000082.1:10006-25325 GCA_001825675.1 Planctomycetes bacterium GWF2_42_9
AAGGTTTTTTCTATCGCAAAAAAATCAGGTACTGCCTTTGTAGAAAAACTTAATCGTAGAAACACTGAAAAGCATGATCAGGGTTTCGTATCAGATTTTAAAATAAATGAAACCGCAAAAACGGTTGAAAGATTTGAATGTCAGGGGTGCGGTCAGGTTTATATACAAGAGCCAGTGATCTGCAATAAATGCAATGGTCTGCATTTTAAGATTGTTAATATACCCGTGCAAGAAGGGGGAAAATAATGGCTGTGGTATTGGTCGGCATAGATTATGCTTTTGATTGTATAGCTCTTATTTCGGCTCCTAGAACTTTAGTAACTAGAGAAATTATGAATACACCATGCACTATTGATCTGGGCATGATTAAAGGAACAATCGCAAACTTTGAGGTTGAACTCAAGGATGTTGAATTGCCAATAAAATCAGAATCACTGCAAGTACCGTTTGAAATGCCGGTGATTAATGAGCCTAAATATTTATTTGGAATGAAGCGCAATGTCGGCTGGATTTGGAGCCGCCAACTAGGTGAATATATTCAGATTGTAAAATATACGATCGAACAAATCTCGCTGAAACTTACAAATAAAATTATTAAGCTGCGTCGGAGATTTTACGCATCGGGTTTTTGCAGCGAAAATCGCGGGCTGCACTGGGATAGGAAACGGATTTAAGATTTAAGATTGAAAATTTGAAAAGGAACAATATGGGAATTAATTCGGACAAGTATAAAATTGAGAACAATCAAATCATTAATATTAAAACTGGCGTAGCTATACCGGATAACGAACCGGTGTTTATCCTGCGGGCAAAGGATACAAACGCACTGTCGGCTATTGGGGAATATTATGGAATTTGTGATAATGTAGAACATTCCGCTGCCGTCGGTGCAGTGTTCAGAAAATTCGCAGATTGGCAAGATAGTAATCAGGAAATAGTTAAGGAACCAGATTAAAAATCTTCGTGATCTCTGTGGTGAAATGTTAAATCCAGAACAAATAAAACTCGTTCAAACAGCTGTCCACAAAGCAGGCATCAGGATGCCTGGCGAGGATAGCCGCTACAAACTTTTGCTGGCTCAATATCGAGACGGTAAAGGCAAACAGATCACAAGCTGTAAGCAGCTAAATTACTGGCAGGTTGAAGATGTGTTGGCGATCTGCGAGGCTTATGGCTGGCGGATGCCTGGTAAATCAGAAACGTTTTATCGCGATAAGATCGCCCAGCGGGCCGAAGGTAATACCGCCACTTTTGGGCAGCAAAAGGCAATCAGATTTTTAGCCGACGATCTGGGCTTTACCGATTTGCATCTTGCTAACTTTATTAAGTATATGACACGCGACGAGAAAAGCAGCGTTGCTGATCTGACGCGAAAAGAGGCTTGGAAAATCACTGAAGCTTTTACGGCGATGCTCCGCCGCAATACAGGAATACAATTTAAAAATTTACAGGAAATAAGGGATTATTATTTTGAGAAGGAAGGAACCGTTTTACATGGCAAAGAGAATCAAATCTGAAAAACAAATCGAAACGATCTCGGACTGGCAGCAGGCGGACGATTTTTTAAAACAGATCGGCGAATTACAGCTTGAGATCAACCAGGCAGAGGCCGATGCTAACGAACAGGCTAATAAAGCAAAAATGATCGCGATCGCAGAGCCGCTTCAAAAGAAAATCAAAATCCTTCAGGATGGCTTGGAGGCTTTCGCCGCAAATCACGTCGATGACTTCGGCAAGGCTCAAAGCAGAAAACTTAATTTTGGTTTGTTGGGCTGGAGACGATCGACATCGATATCTATTAAAGAATCAACTCTGGAACTAATCAAAAAAGTATTCGGTAAAAAGGCTGATACATATATCCGCCTGAAGGAAGAAGTCAATAAAGAGACGTTAAGCGAGCTGACGGATCAGCAGCTTGTATCTATTGACGCTCGACGCAAACCCAAGGAAGTGTTTTTCGTCGAGCCTGATTTGCCAGGAGCGGTTGACTATCAAAAATAACCTTTACAGCTGCGATCAGGCTGCCAGATGTTTGATGCTCATTAAAAACAATGGGCCGATACTGGCGGCTGCTTTAGCCGAGAGGCTTGGATTTGTCGGTGAGCGGGAAACGCTACGCCGAAAGATCAGGGCCATTGTGCAGCATTTAAGAAACGATTGCGGCGAGATGATCGTCGCTGATTCGGTTAATGGTTATTATTTAACAGAAGATGAAAAGGTCTGGCAGGATTATCTTAATGGCCGCCAGATAGATGCAAAGAAAATTTTGGGAATTACTGGAAAACAACTAAAGATGGTAACTGACAGCCGAGGCCAGGGATTATTATTTGTGCCTGGAAGCGGCCAACTTAATAACGAAAAATTTAACGAAGTAAGGAGTGCTTAACATGCCAGAACAAAAAGAAACAGTCGTTTGTAATTTCAACGCCCGAAAATTTGCGGAGCTTGGCGGAATCATTCGCAACAGATTACAAGAAAAAACCGGAACAAAGGATTTTAAAAAATTGAACCTAGGGTTCGAAGTGCCGGATAATTATTTATCGATCAGCGGGCCGCAGCCGACGCTGGCAGAACTTACGGTACTGGCCGCAAAGCTCGGTTTGCAGCTTAGATTATCGGCAGTTGATTTGGTAACAACCGAACAGATTGAAGCTGATAATGCCGCCGCTGCCAAAGCCGGAAAGTAAATATTCGTGCTCGTGCGGACGGATCGGATTTGTATTCGTTGAAAAGCTCAATGCGTTTTTATGCCGAGAGCATTATCGCGAATATAATAAAGTCTCGAAAGTTATATATAAGAAATATTTTGAAGGGTTAAACAAATGTTAAATGGATATCCGGCGGTAACCGATATCGAAACGCTGCTCGCGGCGGAAGGCGTAGAAGAACTGGGAGACAATAATAGTAATTTTAGAACGGAGTGGATGCAATTTCTTTACCGCCTTTTGATGCGCACAAAATTCGCTGCTGCTCTGAATGTTTATTGTCCATCTTCGACAACCTTTAATATTGTCGGCGGAACTTACAATTATAAAGGTGCTGTAAAAACTTACGCACCTGGCAGTGCGGTTGATCCGACAGATAACGATACTACTTATATATGGCTCAATCCTGATAACACGATCGGTTCCGGCATCGATGGAAGCGGCTGGCCTGCAACGGAACATTTCAAACTTGCAAGTATCGTCGTAGACAGCAGCGGTGTTATCACAGCGATCAACGATCTGCGAGGATATGAGCTTTTAAAATTTGCTCCTTCAGTTGTGCTGCTTAGTTCAACGAGCGTAAATCTCAATGCAGCTGCTGATACCGAGACAGTTCTATATACCGTGCCGACCGGCAAGAAGCTGATCGTTGAAAAGGTTGTGATTCGCGGGCTTTCAGCTTCGGCGGCTTTGGCGGTGATCACCCTGGGTAAAGGCGGCGGGGCCTGTGATGAGTTCCTCGGCAACCAGACGCTTTCCAATCTTAATGGTGCAACTAAGGCCGCGATCCTTCAGGCGATTCCAAACGCGACGCCGGTTGCGCAAACAATCCTGGCGGCGACGGAAACTTTCAGCAGCGAGATAACGACGGCGGCAGGTTCGGCTTGTACGGCAATATTTGACCTATTCGGAATTTTAATCGATGCGTAAAAGGAGTTTAAAAATGAAAATAAAACTATTTTTAATTTTGATTGTTTCTTCAACGTGTTTTAGTACGGATAGAGATGTCCCTGCCGACTATGCCACAATACAGCTTGCCATAGATGCCGCAAGCAGCGGCGACAACATCGTGATTTCTACTGGGACATACAACGCAAGTGCGATTTTACCAGCAGCAAAAAATCTTGTTTTTAAATCCCCAGAAACAGGCACAAAAGCAGTTTTAACAAGGGCGAGTGGAGGCAGTCAAGGGTTTTTTAGGATAACATCAGACTGCACAGGATACACTTATGAATTTCAGGATTTAACGTTTAAAGAAAATTATGCTGCACATTCTAATTTTTCTTTTGCCGCAAATTGTGGAGCAAATTTAAAACTCATACGATGCAAAATAGACAATGATGATGTTATGTCAGATTCAGATGTATTGTATTGTGCGGCAACAATTCCGGCATATGCCAGAAACCTAGAATTTGTTGATTCAGAAATTGAGCATTCAGGTTTTACAGGCTCTAATTTTATGAACTTAATTTCTTTTAATAAAGTCAGTTTTTTAAGAACCACGATAAACTATGTTAATGCTAATGCTTCGGGTTTAATGGTTTTGGGAGGTAATACTGGTGATATATATATCAATAATAACTTATTCAATGTAACGGATGCTGCTGTGTTTACTGGAGTTACATACGATATTAGATCATTTTTATTTCAAAAAAATATAGTAAGAGCCACCTTTATAACTAAAGATTCAAGTATATTAGCTTTTGGGACACAAAATATTTTTACTACGCCGATAATTTATGACAACGTTTTTGATATACTTGGAACATCAACGCAAACCTGGAATGGTATAAAATGTTTAAATACTAATTGCCCTGCATTTTCAGTTTTGGAAAATACTTTTACCGCACCAAACCAGACAAAAACTATTGGGTCTTTTTTCATCAACATACAAGGGACGGGCTTCGCTTCTGCGAATTTCATAAATAATCGAATTGTAGGTAATGCTCAATATGGCATATACTTACAAACCCCCATAGCTATTATATCTGGTAATTACATTGATTGTTGTAATCCTGTGAGGACGAACGGCGGCAGTGGCTATCAAATTTCAGGTAATACTCTTATAGCCAATAATTATGTAGGACTGGATGAGGGTAGGTGTTTAGTACTGAGTAGACAGACTTTAAGCGGTGTTTCTGCAAAAGGCCCGACTATTAATGCATGGAACGTAGTGGGCTCATCATGGGATCTTTCAGGTGTGGGTGCGACCAGCAGAAATATGCTTTGTATTTTGGGTGCAAGCACTAATGATTCAGTTGTTCCCATTTACTATGGTCTTGTTACTGCCGCGACAGATGCAAATGATACGGTTATGGTGGATAGATGGATTAGATGTTCGGATGACTCTATTGTTGCGTCAATAGATGCTACAAATTATTACGCAACCGTCGTTAAGTTTGCAAATGGTTCGACAATATATAATAATTTTATGGACGGTCATTTAGCGGCAAATACCCTTACATTTGATTTCAATCCTAGAAGCGGAAATAATTATATCGATTGGAATATGTATCGTGCAGGGACTGTATCTTTGTCCAATCTTGGATATCCTAGATTAGCTCCAGCGGTGCAAATCAATTTAGACACACAGCGAATTGTTTGGCAAACCTGGCCAACTACATCAGAGCAAACTTATCACAATGATGCTCATTCAATACAGAATTTAGATACTAGTTATCATGCTCCCACAGGATGGATACCATCATTAATACCGACTATCAATAAGAAATAATTTTTGGAGATTATCAAATGAAAAAGAAAATCGCGTTAGTTTTAATTTTAGTATTTGTTGGAACCTTGATCGCGGCCACGACGACTGATACTGCGAGGAAAATTACAAACAATCAAACTGGAGTTGCTGGGCGTTACGGCAGTAACACCCAGGGCTTAATCGCAAGCGACACGACAAATGTCACAAATTTTAAAATAGGAACGCTGTATGGCCCAGCTTATTCTATCGAGGTAGTATTTACCGGTACTGATGCTGACGGTTTTACTTTGACCATTTCGCATGACCCTAAAACTTCAGCAGAAACTAGTATATTTCCTGTAAAGGTAACTAAATTTTCAAAAACTATTACGGCGGCAAGCGGTGAATATGGGTTTGAAACATTAACAGTAAACAGCAATACTTTAGCTGGAACAATATTTACGGGAGATGTGTACGTTACAATATCAGGCTTTTCAGGCACCGCTTGGTATATAAATATCACACACGAAAAAACGTCGCAAATACTTGATGTTGTTGGGTACTAAAATTGGCTACATATTTTACTAATGGCTTTACGACGGCGATCGAGGCGGCTATGGTCGAGCAGCTTCGAACGCTTAAACTTGGCAGCGATAATTTATTTAAAAATGTAGATAAGTGGAAACATCAGATCGCTGCTAATGACGGCGGAGCGGAATCTTTTGATAAGTTTGCACCGTTTGCCTTTGTATCGTATTTGCCGCCCGCTGGTTCGACGCGTGAAGGTGACGGCGATCTAAATCAGCAACTGCGGTTTGCAATTAGCCTGGGCTTTAAGAGTAAGGCTGCTGGCGATGCCAGACAAGCAATAAGCAAGGCCAGGGAATTAGTTATTGATTTCTTCGATGACTGGCATCCTGGGGACGATTTTGAGTGTGATCCGTTTTACTTTGACGGCGATGAAGCGAACGTCGATTCGGAAACTCGCAGCGGAATGATGATATTTTTTAAGGCTAATTTAATTGACTGATTTTTATGATAATCTTTTAGTCCATTATATGATGGATGACAATGCGAATTCGACAACCGTCATTGATTCACGCGGGACTTCGAATGGTGTATCTGCCAGGAATACGTCGCTGATGCATACTGCGGGCGTTGTTCGTGGAGCGTTTGAATTAAGCGATAACGACTACATTACTCTTGCTAATACTCCAATTTACACGGCTATTTCCAGTGGTAAACTGACAATTAGTTTAAGATATAAATGGGCTGGCGTTGAAGATAGAATCTTATGGTATTCTTATGGCTCCGCATTTAATGGTATTCAGGGTATGTTTGATGAAGAGATCGGAATACGATTAGATGCTGCTACCGAGGAAGAAATTGACGAAGTCGGCGGAACTTATGAGTATGATTTTGAGCAGTGGCATCATTACGTTTGGGTTTTAGATCAAATAAATGAAACTACATTTACAATAAAAATGTATATCGATGCATCGCTCAAATTCGACGCTACATATACTGGTAGTTTGCTAAATCTGTCTTCGGCGATTTCATACATTGGTTTTGATGGAATTCAAGGAGGAAAAGCAGGTGGCTGTATTGATGATTTTATGATTTTTAATAAATCGCTGTCGGCTGCCGAAGTCTCGGAATTATTTATCACTGGCAGAGACGGCGGTTGTTATCGCGTATATCGCGGGCAGGATGGCATTATCGATTATAATAATGTTCAGGCAGTAATGCAGTTAAGCGATACAAACGTCGTAATGACAAATCAGGTTTTACCGCCTAATACGATCTGGCATTTTGTGCGCAGACGTGTAAGCGACTGCGGCCTGGAATCGCCCGATTCACCGATTCACAAAGTTGTCATCAACTCCGAAGGTACAATGATATTGAACACGCCAAACGTGGTTCAGGATTTGATCATTGAACCGCTGGCTGGTGGAGTTATGCAGCTTCGCTGGCGTTATTTCAACACAGGCCAGGAAGTGGCTCCAACTGGTTTTAAAATATTTATAGATTCAGGCAGCGGCTTTGATTGGAATGATCCTGTCGCAACTGTGCGGTATAAAAGAGCCGTTGAGCATAAATGGAAGTCTGCTGCACTGACTCACGGAATAACTTATAAGTTTTGTATTCGCAGTTATACGACAAACGCAGGCGAAACTATCAATACAAATTACGTCGCGGCAAAAGCCGATGCACAAGGCCCGCTGGCCGCTGAAGGCATTTCCGCATCATGGGAGACTGTATGATCAATCAGCGGGATATAAATAGCCGAGTAGAGCGATTCAGAAAAGCAGGTGAACGCGAAAAAATAAATCCGCCCGCATTTGTTTCGATGAGTTCCACCAAGGCTGGTATTCAGCCGACTGGTGAGATCAGACTCGCGAAATTGACTCAATCGGCAGACATTGGAACGAGATTAAAGGCGAATCTATTAGATTCTAGCGGAAAGGAAATCACAACTGGAGATGGATATGATGTGTTCATTTATTTTTTATGTTATGGAACTGCAAATCTAAACGAAACATTGCCTCTTTTACAAAGTGGTTGGATTATTCCAGTTGTTAATAAGTTTTTTGATGGATACGTTGACTGGCATTCCGGAAGTGGATCAGGGCCTTTTCCGTTAGAAGGCGATCAATGGCTATGTTTGTTTCCTATGCAACGATGGATTATTTGTCAGGAATAATATGGGAACTATCACAATTACAGGATGTGTCAAAATTGTTACTGAAAATCAGCACTTCAATGAGATTGTCTTTGATGATTTTCCTTGTGGCGGCTATGGCGATAGTAGTTGTTCAGGGCCAGCAGATATTAAACCGCGAGGCTGTATCATTACTTCTGGTGAGCACGCTGGAATGGTGGCAATCAGTTTAAATAATCCTAACTGCGACGACGTATATTATGGTTGTTTACATTCCGATGGTACTTTTAAAATTGAAGTGCCTGATGACTGTTGTTACGCGCCAGGAAATTGTTATGCATGTGCGGCAACTCCATATCAGATAGTATTGACTTTTTCGGGAATTAATTTTATTGAGTGCGACCCAGACATAATGCGTGAAAAATATCAGTTATTATTTGACCCAAATAAAGTATTAGTAATAACTCAAGACTTACAATTTGCAAATAATTACTGCGGATGGTTTTGTGTTCCAGACCCTGAATATTACTGTAAAAAATGGCTGTATCCTTCATATAATTGTCAAGGCACTCCTACTGAAAAGGAGCAGCTAACAATGGTAGTTGGTTTATATCGAGATAGCTCGCAGAAATTTGTATATATGAAATGTAAGGAATTTCCTTACTCGAATCAAACTGTGGAGGTTACGATTTTTTATAAGAATATTGGTAATTGGAACTGTCAATCGCAACTTACAGCACAAACTAATAGTCTGCCACATGGAGGTCAAGTTGATATCACACCGATTTGGTAATGAGCCATCATGCGACCAGTGCGAAAGTTGTAAATTTGCCTCTGCAAATAAAACTTGGTGTTGCAAATTTGGTTTTTATTTTAAAAAGCCGGATAAAAAAATAATTCAGCCACAAAATAAAATTATTTTAGCGGATCAGAATATTGAACCAGTAAAAAAACAAAAACCAACGCTTTTAAGAATGGCTGCTGATTTTACCCAGGCTATGGTGAAGTGGGGAGCGAGCGGACTTAAATGTGTTGACAAAGATGAGTATGTTCGCCGTCGATCGATTTGCTCGGAATGTACGCCGCAAGGTTGGAGGTGTCCACATTGTGGTTGTATGCTTTGGGCCAAGGTCGCTCTGGCGACTGAAAGATGTCCTCAAAATAAATGGTAATAGATTTTTAAAAGGTATTTATAAGACCTTAAATTGTTTAATAAATAAGATGTTTTAAATCCGCTTTGAAAACTAACCTGTTTTTGGCGGAGATTTTACGCGCTCAATACGTGTGCCATTTCATTGCACAAAGTGCAATTTAGCTCGGCGGTCTACAACATCCGATAATATTTTTTTTAAAAAAAATTAAAGAAAATGCCATAAAAATGGAAAGAAGTGTTGACTTTGTGGTGTGTGGTGGTAATATTTGGGTCATAAAGTAACTAAAGTGGGATAAATTCCATGCTTTTATTAACAGGTGAATACGAAGGCACTGTGGATGAAAAAGGACGGGTCTTCATCTCCAACAGGCTCCGCAGTCAGATAGACTGTGATGAGCACGGTAGCGGTTTCTACTTATCCGTTGGAGCAAATGGAATTATGTGTCTTTATCCCGAAAAGTCATTTAAGCAAATTGCCCTTGCCGAGTCGCCAGGGACGGTGGCCCCCGACGAGGCAGTCGTGTACGAACGAATGAATTTCGCATTGGCCAGCAGGGTTGAGCTGGATCGGCAGGGCAGGCTTTTAATAAGTGAAAAGATCAGAAAAAGGGCTAATTTAGGAAACGATCTTACGCTGCTTGGCGTTAGGGACCATATTGAAATATGGAACGCCGAGGATTGGGAAAAGTATGTGACGGATCACGCTTCTCAATTCCAGCAGCAGACTATGCAGGCCAGACAAGCTGTGCTTGCTAAAGAAGGCAAAGAAATTTAATCCGTGGGATTTTTTCCCACAATTAAAAATTCTTAGTGTCTTCGTGCCTTAGTGGCTATTTGTTTTTTATAAGCAACGGTGAACGACTGGAATTATAAGATTTTTATGGTTAAGGAGTGAAGTGAATGTATACGGATATCGATCATTGCACTACGGTTCAGGAAAGCCTGACAGGCAAAAGGCCTGCGGACGAACAGACATTCGCATCTATTAATATTCTTGCGGACAGACTGCGCAGCATTAAAAAATTGCACGGCAGTTTTTTGAATGTCGAATTTTCTCCACACGTCAAGGCTCTTGTCGAGCAGGAATCTGTTCTCGCCATTAGCTAAACATTTTTTTGAATTGTATTTACAAGTAAATAATATGCCTGCCGAACATAAACCAGTACTTGCGCAGTACATCAGCCGTGAGCTTACATTGCAAAGCAACTCAATAGTTGTCGATGCCACTGTCGGCTTCGCAGGCCACAGCAGCATTTTCGCCCAGCAGCTTTCCAGCGATGGTATGATTATCGGTATGGATGTCGACCCCAAATGCCTTGAGGTTGCAAAGCAGAATCTTAGCGATGCCAAATGCAAGGTTTTGCTGGTTCGCTCGAATTTTTCAGAAATTGCAAATGTATTCCGGGAGAACGGCATTGAATCGGCTGATTTGATTTTAGCGGATTTGGGTATTTGTTCAGGTCAGCTTGCGGATATGGACAGAGGATTGAGTTTTGGTCAGGATATGAAATTAGATATGCGGTTGGACGATAGGCTCGAAACCACCGCCGCGGATATTGTAAATAGCAGGGACGAAAAAGGATTGGCCGACCTGATATTTAAGTATGGTGAGGAGCGGGCCTCACGGAGGATCGCCCGTTCCATCGTTAGTTACAATCAAAAAGCGAAGATTAAGACAACTGGTCAACTGGTGGATATTATTTGCAGTGCGTTGGGGTGCGACCCGAACGCCAGAAAAAATAAAATTCACCCGGCCACAAAAACATTCCAGGCCCTGCGGATAGCCGTAAACAAAGAACTCGAAAATCTTGAAATTTTTCTTGATGCTGTCCCATCGTTACTGAAAAAAAACGGCCGAGCCGCTATTATTAGTTTCCACAGTTTAGAAGATAGAATTGTGAAAAATAATTTTAGGAATAACAAGGCCGCTGGTATATATGATATTATAACTAAAAAACCAATCGTTGCCGACCGAACGGAAGAAATTGAAAATCCTCGTTCGAGAAGCGCTAAATTAAGAATAGCTGTAAAAATTTAATAAGAATCGTAGTTACTAAAACACAAAAAAACTTCGTGTTGTAGTGGCTGCAAAAAAGGAGTTTAGAACAATGACAACCGATGCAAAGATAGGACTGCTTTTAGCGTTGGTATTTATTGTAGCGATCACATTTGTAATTAACGGCCTGCCAGACTTCCTGAACAAAAAAGATAAAAACGATGTAACCGCAACATACATAGGCCAATCAAATCGTCCCGAAGAACCCGGAATTGTTGATCGAACCAGCAGAGAAGCCGCCGCCGTCTTAAACAGAAAGACGATTGTATCGGCTCCCGCGACTTCGCCCGTTGTCGCTGAAACAAACAACTCTTCAGCAACCACCGCAACCACAAATTATCAACCCTTACTTCCCGTCGCAAGCGAAGTTGTAAAAAGTTCAAGTCCGATTACAACGCCTTTAGCCCCGCAGCAAACTACCGCAGCAGTACAAACACCACCAACAGCAACTTCGACAACAACCTCGACAGTTGCCAAAGCAGAACCCGCAGCGCCAGTTTTGAAAGCCGGTGAAAAGATGTACGCGGTTTCAGATGGCGACAGCCTTGTTAGTATCGCACAAAAAGTTTATGGAAGCAAAGAAGGCAATAAATACGCCAACGTCGAGAAAATTTACCAGGCAAATAAAGACTCGATGAAATCGATGAACGAATTGCGCGTTGGCCAAAAAATTGTAATTCCCGCGTTAGCTGAAAAAGAAAAAGCGCTGGTAAGTTCGGGTTTGTTTGAAAAAACAACTGATACCGCAAAACCTGTATCGGATAGCAAAAAAGCCCAAGATACAAAAACCGCAGCAGACACAAAAACAGCCGCAACTGCGAAAAAAGCACCAGAAACAAAACCTGCACAGCAGACAGCACCTAAAGAAACAACATCGAGAGAATATGTTGTTAAGGAAAACGATACTCTCTGGAAAATAGCGGCCAGAACTCTCGGCGATGGAAACAGATTTAAGGAAATCGCGAATTTGAATAAGAATATCAATCCTGATAATCTGGTTGTTGGAACTAAAATTAAATTGCCATCCAAATAAAAATGGGACTCGGCCGGAAAGCGGAAAAAGTTGAGTTTATATCGTTATATTTTTGTTTTACTGGTTGTATTTGTCGTAACAATTTCCGTCGTATACCTTCGCCGAACTGAAAATTGTGAATTCTATAAATTCAGATTAAGTCAGATGAAAACCATACGTTTAAAACAGCAGCTTTGGCAAAAACAGCTTCAACTGGAAAATTATGTTAGTCCATCTGCGGTCTCAAAAGTTGTTAAGGAACAAGAAACGAATAAACAAAACTGAAATGAAGAAGATACAGGTTAAATATTTTAAACTCTCTGTGTCCTCTGCGATCTCTGTGGCTGATAAATGCGGAATAAAATAGCATTATTTTTGCTTTCGTTAGTAGGCTTGGGTTTTATTGGGGTTGCCGCTCGTTGTTTTTATCTTCAATATTATAAGATAGACTACTATAAGCAAATATCCCAGAAAGCCCAGCGCGCCAATTTCACACAGCAGCCCAAAAGGGGAGCAATACTCGACTGCAAAGGAAGAATCCTCGCCGCAAGTTATGTTACAGATATAATTTTTGCCGAACCGCGCAGGGTCGAGATTAAAAAGACCGCGCAAGAGCTTTCAAAAATCACAGATGTCAGCGCCAACGAGATCACCAAAGCAATTCTCACTTCCCGCAACGATGGTTACGCTCAAGTCGTTACCGACATCAAATTAACCGAAGAGCAGCGAAAAGCCGTACACGAAATCGATGGCCTGGGTATCGAAAGCCGATGGAAAAGATATTATCCATTGGGCCGAGTCGCCGCGCACGTAGTTGGTTTTACAGGCACAGACGGCGAAGGTCTTGCAGGCCTCGAACTCAAATATGATAAAGATTTAAAAGGCAAAATGGGCGGCGGTACTTTTTTCGCTGATGCCGCAAGAAGACCTGTAAAGCTAAATAGTTTCGAAGGTTTCGCGCAAGATGGCTGCGATGTCGTGCTCACTATCGACGCATCTATTCAGGAGATCACACGCACCGCTCTTCAAAAGCAGTTAACCGAATATCAGGCACAATCTGGCGTCGCGATGGTAATTGACCCCTGCAACGGCGCGATCATCTCGTATGTTTCGCTTCCCGATTTCGATCCTTCTAATTTAAAAGGCGTAGACAAAGAATGCCTCGGCAATCATATTCTTTGCGACCCTTTCGAACCAGGCAGTATTATAAAACCTGTCATCGCCGCCTGGGCGATTGAAAGCAAAGCCATCAGGCCGCACGATGTCATTTTTTGCGAAAATGGAAGTTACGGCGGCAGAGGCTTTGGAACCATTGGCGAATATCGTGAAGGCTACGGCAACCTAACAATTTCAGAAATCCTTGAGCACTCAAGCAATATTGGTATGGCAAAAATCGGCCAGAAATTGGGCGCTAAAAAATTATATGAAGGCGTAAAACTCTTCGGCTTCGGCAGAAGAACAGGAATTGATTTACCCGGCGAAGACGCAGGCCTTGTTTGGCCTCTGTCCTTCTGGAGCGGTTACAGCGTCGCACGCGTTCCCTTCGGCCACGAAATTTGCACCACTTCGCTGCAAATGGCAAACGCATTTTGTGTCCTCGCAAATCATGGCAAACCTGTTCGATTGCATCTCGCCAAAGCGATCGTCAACGGCAAAGGCAAACAGATAAAAGTGAAGGAGCCCGCTCAAACCGCCGGTTATATCATTAGCGAAAAGACCGCAAGATGGGTCATTGAAGAAGCACTCGTCGAAGTTGTGAAAAAGGGTACGGGCAAAAAAGCCGCAGTAGAGGGCAGAACCGTTTGGGGAAAAACCGGCACTGCAAATATCGCTGATAAAAGCAGAGGCGGATACGACGACCGAAATTACGTCGCTTCTTTCATTGGCGGCTGTCCTGCGAAAGAACCCGCGATAGTCGTCGTAGTTTCAGTGCGAAAGCCCAACAGAAGTCTCGGCAAGGGTTACACTGGCGGCGCCGTCGCAGCACCCGTCGCAAAAGAGATTATCGAAAAAACAATGAACTACTTAAAGCTATAAATTAAAAATCAAATATAAAATATAAAAATTGAGGAATAAAATAATAGAATTTATGGCCGAAGGCCTTCCACAATTTTTATATTTAATTTTTTATACTTAATTTATTTTAATATTCCTGCTTCGATGCACATCGTAATAATATCGCGTGCGATTGGCCCCGCATCGCTTCCGCCGTGAGCACCGCCTTCTACAACAACCGAAAAAGCGATAACATTCCCATAATTATCTTTCGCGAACCCCGCAAACCACGCATGATAAGGCCGTTCCGTCGAACCCGTCTTGCCGTAGACTTTAATTCCTCTTGCATTAAAACCCGTGCCCGCGAATTGTTCCGATGCTGTTCCGCTGGTCTCATTAACTACCGCCCACATACCCTCATTGATCGTTGCAAGCGTTTCGTTGTCGAGAGCAAGACTATGACCTTTATCGATCGGGTCGCTTGCGATGATACGCGCTTTTTGAAAGTAGCCATTGCGTGCAAGTGCCGCATAAGCGTTCGCAACCTGCAAAGGATTAGAACGAAAACTTCCCTGCCCGATTCCGAAAAATCTTCTTTCATAAGGATCGATTGACGGAAGATAACCAGCCGTTGGTTTGCCGCTCGATATATTTCCCGGCGATTGATAAATACCGCGGTCGGATATTGCTGTTTCAATCGCGTTTTTGCCAAAGCCGAAATCAGCAAGCCATTCCTGCATTACGCGCGGTTCAATTCTTACCGCTAAATGCGAAAAATAAATATTGCAGCTTCCTCTGATTGCGTTTCGTGCTATGTTTCCGCCGTCATAAGCCCACTGTGCATCATGGCCGTAACTATAACTTCTGTAAATCCAGCAATTAGGCCAACCCGTCGGCGCACGAACAGAAGGGCACGAGATTGCTTCGTCTGCCCTTACTTTTTTTTCCGCCAGTCCGATCGCCAGTATTATCGGCTTCGCAGAAGACCCCGGCGGATAAACTTCTGCAATATTTCTGTTAAGCAGCGGCTTGGTTTTCATTTGT
>MHYA01000083.1:0-18828 GCA_001825675.1 Planctomycetes bacterium GWF2_42_9
CATTCACAGCCGCAAACTTACAGCAAAAAGGCGGTTTAGCTAATATAGATACCGCGCAACAAATGCTCATTAGCGGTGACATTGCTTTTTCAAAAATGGGCGGCATAAAAAATCCGCAAGTTGTTTCTATACTTGAGCAGCTTGCCCCCTTTGTTGGTGCCGGATTATTAAAAGAAGGTGATGTTGCTAAATTGTTCTCCTTCATGGGGGCTGCTGGTATTGATCTAAATGCCACGGCATATAAAGAAGCATTTGCTAAAATCAGAGCAGGTTATACAGCAAGTAAATCAACCGACTTTGGCCAATTTGTTACAGGTCTTCAAACCGGCGTCACAGGTTACATCGCAATGGGTGGAACATTTGATGAAGCGATAGCATCATATTCATCCGCTCTTGCCGTACAAGCGAATGAAGCTCTTGCCGCAACACTCATGGAACAGGTAACAAGACTATCAAGTGGCGGCTACGAAAAACCGAGACAAGCGATTGAGCGAGCCATGAAAGTAAAATGGGATCAATTAAGCATGGACGAGCGTAAGACCGCTACTCTTGGCTATGTCGCATCTATCCCTGAAGCACAACGAGGTCAGAAGTTATCCGAGGCTGGTTTCCCTGTAGAAATGTCTGGACAGCTTACAAAAATAGTTTCAGAGGAAGCAACTCGAAGCCTCGAAGCTACTCGCGAAGCTGTTCAGTCCGCCAAAGCTTCTGATGTTACAAATATAGGTCAGGCATATATGCAATCTGATGTCGGCAAGGCTCGCTCCGAAGAAGGCCGATCAGCAGCTAAAACCGCCGCCAAAATGGAAAAAATTGCGGACTGGCAATCCAGATTTAGGACTGCTCGAACTGATTATGAAAATTTAGCGGATGTCGGTGCGGATAGATTTTGGACAGGCGAGCAACAGGAAATAGCTGTAATGGCACTCGAAGACCTGGTTAAAAGCTATGATGAGTTTTTGAAAACGATTCCGCAAGATGATTTTTACTGGCAGGTCAAAGAATCAAAACGGCAGATTGAACAGCGTATTGGTTGGCAGAAAATATATCCGTCATCGATATTAAAAAAAGTCGGTCTAAATTATAATCAGCTTTTGACTGACTATCAGCAAACAGCAAACGGACCTAAAGATTTGTCGCTTTCTAAAAACCTTTCTCCTGCTGAAACCAGCCAGCAGGTTTTACCATCTTATATGGAATCGCAGCCCTGGGAAAAACCGATGGGCGGCTCATCGCCGATGAACGGCCCAGTGAATATCACGCATAACAACGATAACAGTATTAATATCTATCCGTCGATCGGAAATTTTGAACCGAACAGAATGGACTTTAACGAATGATAAGTGAAAAACTAAAAGTGAATAGTGAAAAGTGCATTGTCATTCTGAACGCAGTGAAGAATCTCGTAAATTTCAAATTTCAAATATTAAATATTAAATATAAATGTCTTCGTGGTCTTCGTGGTGAGGGAATATGCCGTCATTAACATCAATTTTCGGAACCGAGATCAGCGTCCTACCTGGCTTTCGTCAGGCCGATCGCGAGTTCACCGGCTTTGCAGGCCAGCACGGCCTAACTGAAATGCTGCTGGGCAGTCGCGGAGCAGATATCGTCGTGCGCGGCCGCCTTCGCGGAACAGGTGCAAATTATGCAGCGGCCAGGGCCGATGCAATGGCAAAACTTACCGCGATCGAGGATGCTAATTTTCTAGCTGCCGATGATTATACTTTCCAAAGCGATACATATTATCAGGTCGTTTGGAATAAATTAGAAATAATTCCAAATTCAGCCGGTCAATCTTTTTGGTTTACCACAACCAGTGAAGTAATAGTTGATTTTGTTTGCTATGGGATAATGCTGCAATGACGCTTCCAACCGAATCAAAACTGTTATCTCGAGCAGCTCAATTTTTAGTAATTGAGATAGCACACTCTTACGGCCAGCCGGTCAGAAGCTTTGGCGATTGGGAGCCTCTCTATGATGCAAAGATTGAAAGCATCACAGAAAATATAAACGCCTCTCCAAGCGAATGCGTTTTCTATCTGCCAGGCCGCCGCTGGAACGAAGATGTAAATATTTATTTTGCCGATATGATTCGCGTCTATGGCTTCGATGACAACAATAATAAAGTTTATCTATTTGTTGGTTACATTGTAAAAAAACTCCGTCAGTTTTCAGGTGGTACCGAAAAAGGCGGCAAGTATGAACGGCTTGGATTTATGGCCGTCGATGTCCGCTGGCTGATTGCATCAACATGCCCGATCTTCGGCCAGATATCGATGGGTGCAGATGATATCGAGCGAGAGTCTTGGGAACCATGGGGCAATAGCTTTACATTATTCGAAGGCATGCACACAGTATTTAACGATGACGGACTGCCAAACCGCGATATAGATGGTATCGATATGGCTGGAATCAATCAGGCTTGTTTTGCGGCAAAGATGAGCAGCTATTGTATTCCGTGGAATTATGGCGGGATAGTTGAATATATCCTGGGCCCAGCAACTTTAAAGAACGTTGAAAAGTATTTTACGATCGATCCAGAATCCCTTTTTGAAAACAACACAAGAGACTGGCTCGACTGGCTTATCATTGAAAAAAATATTTCGATCGAAGGTTTAAATCCCATGACCGCCTTGCAGCTTATCTGCAAAAAAATCGGCTGGGCATTCACAATAAAATATAGCAGCAAAGGCGAGCCGACGATCGCACTATTTAAGTGTGGTAAGCCCGCAACAAAGCACACACTCTGCGCACCTGCGGCTTATGATCCTGCCAGCGATAACCGCGATGAGATTAAAGTGGCAGTCAACGCGGGCAAGGTAATGGTATCTCACGCGCAATTCGATGAGGATATCTCAAACGTTGTAAACGCTCCTTATGTATTAGCAGCTCCCCGCCGCGTAGAATTTACAGCAGAGCTTGTCCCTGGCTGGGTAGATAGTGATCTTGTCCCCGACACCGCAGATTCAAACGCAAATTTATTTTTCACTGAAGCGCAGCTTGAGACGCTGGAAAATCCAAGCCAGTACAGTTTTTATAAAAATTATCATACCGCAAGTGCTCAATGCAAACGCGATGTCGGCAGAATTTTTGTTTTGAATGAAACCGGCAAATATACCGAATCTGAAACTTACGATCGCGGCGATCGTTTCGAGCTTGGCGATATCCTTCCAGCCGATATGCTAAAGGATGAAGATGGCAAACTTGCTTATGGCTATTTTGATCACGTATTCCTGCCCTGCATAACACAGGTTTTGCAAAATTCAGTCGGCATATTAGTCCAGATTTCTTATGATGGCGGCAGTACCTGGCATATTCCTTCAGCGGCGATAGTTCCTCTGGAAAAGGAAGCTGGAATAATGATCACCGAAGCGAATTTGTCGGAAATAAAACCAAAGCCGACAGCTGTTATTGACGGCGGCGATCTGGACGGCGTTGAATTAAATCTCTGGACGAGCCTTGCAAAAGATAAATTGTCAGGCTCGGCTTGCAGCAGCTGGCAAACCCGCGTGAAAGTAACAGCATCGATCCAGCTTGAAAAAAGATTGATAAAACAGATGGAACCTGTTTACAGCGGCTCACCTTTTTATCAGGCGGATGTTATCGCAGCCAGCAACAATTTCGTAAAGCAGGAACGCCATTCATCGAGCGTATTTTCAGCGGCCAATATGCCAGCAAACGAGCAGGATGACTACGAAGAGTTTACAAAATATATAGATAAGCTCAAAAAAACTTTGGAAGATACCAGCATCAGCGGACGCATTTTATTAGAACGTTTATGGCTTAATAAATTCACAGTCGGCGATGCGATCGAAAAATTTGAAGGCCGAGATTACAGCTTCCAGACCTCGCTTGGCGAGCAGGATTTGTACCCTGAAATAGTTCAGATAACTTATTGGCCGCAAAAACAAAAAATGCAATTAATAACGCGTGATCTTAGATTCAGTGAAAACAGATGATAAGTGAAAAACTAAAAGTGAATAGTGAAAAGTCCTTTGTCATTCTGAACGCAGTGAAGAATCTCGTAAATATGAAATTTCAAATTATAAATATTAAATATCTTAGTGTCTTAGTGCCTTAGTGGCTAAAAAATTATGTCAGCAAAAATTACAATTCGATGGGCGGTACCGGCGGGCTATAATCTCGGCGATTATGCTATGCTTTTCTGGAACGAAGGCTCCGGCGATATCGACTACACAAAGCCTCTTGTGAATTCCAAATTTCCGCTCTTTCCAAATAACGGCGGATATCTCGGCTGGTATCACACACCCTGGTATCACTTTCCCTGGTATCATGGCCAATCGAGCCGGTGCAGCGGCTGGTATCATCTTCCCTGGTATCACTTTCCCTGGTATCACGGCACAACGGTTATCAGTCATAATATTACAGTCGATTTTTGCGGCGATTATAAATTTGCATTTAAGATTTTCGATAAGCTCGGCAACGAAAACACCGGCACACCGCAGGAAGTAACCGCATCGGTTCATATCGCACCGCCAGCACCAACGGGCCTGAAAAAAGGCACTTATGAAAATTATGTAACGGTAAGCGGCTCTGGCATCAGTCCCGATGTTAGCGGAACATATTATTATGATGGATTATATGGCGGCTACGCATCATACAAACGCAGCGATGATAACTATTATATATATGCAGCGATGTCAGGTGTATTTATACAAACTTTGAAGTGGTATATAACAGATCAAAAAGGCTCTGTCGGCTTTTTCACCAAAGAATCTTCAACTCCGGTAGGTGCATTTTCGCCAATAATGTTTGCAGGCGATGGCAACCCAACAGCCGCAATACCAGGCAAGATCTTAACTCTGGAGGCAGCATGACCGAAGCACAAAAACAAGCTATGAAAAAATATATGCAATCTTCCAAAGGCCGAGCAGCTCGCAGGCGTGCAAATTTGAAATATGAAATTACAGGAAAAGCAAAAAATAGAAGACGCAGATATGCTAACAGCAGCAAAGGCGTGGAATCAAAAATGCGTTCAGTCGCGAATAAAAAGTTTTATATATGATATCCGTCATTAAAAATACGATATACAAAACGATTTCGAGATCCAGGATCTGGAGCTGTAAAAGAATACGGTATATAAACCAGGCCAAAATTTGTGATTAAGACGATATATCTCGATCGGGATCCACGAGCTGCAAAAGAATACGATATATAAGCCGGTGCGATCGAGATTATAAATACGATATATAGCTCTTTAAAAATTAAATAACTAATAACCAGTAGTCAGTAGTCAATAGCTAATAGCTAATTACTAATGATTAATGACTAATAATCAAAACGCCGATGCGGACGGAAACATCGGAATGTCCGTCTGAAGGCAGCTGGAACTGCCCGACATTTTTTCACATCGGCAAATTTTCGAACTATAAAAACATCGGAGAAAAGTGATAGTAACATGAGTAGTTTTTTTCCATGGATGGGCGGAAAAAATAGAACCGCAAAGCAGCTTGTGAATTTATTTCCAAAGCACGGCTGCTACGTTGAAGTATTTTCAGGAGCGGCGAACCTGCTCTTTGAAAAACAGCGAACAGGCACCGAAGTTATCAACGATATCAACGGCGAGCTGATAAACCTTTTCAGGATCGTCCGCTGGCATAAGCGAGCATTTTTAGACGAGCTTCGATATGTGCTCCACAGCCGAAAGGACTTTGATGACTATAAATCCCAGCCTGGCCTGACCGATATCCAGCGGGCGGCCCGAACCTGGTATTTATTAAAAACCTCATTCGGCGGCAAAGGCGGAACCAGCAGCTTTCATTTTGGCTATGGAACCTGCGGAAGATCGAGACTTAGCCGGTTATCTTTTACCGCGATAAGAAAATGTCATAAGAGGCTCGACGGTGTTTTTATTGAGAACAAAGATTTTGAAGATATTATCAAAAGGTACGACCGCAAATATACGCTCTTTTTTTGCGATCCTCCTTACTGGCAGACGGCGGCTTACAAATCGCCGTTCACCTGGGCCGATCACGAGCGGCTTTTTAAGACTTTAAAGTCGATCGCCGGAAAATTCCTTTTGACGATAAATAATCACCCTGATATTCGGACTTTGTATAAAGAGTATTGTATCCGCCGAGCATCGGCAATATACAGCATCGAAAAGAACGTAAATCAGGACGTAACAGAACTTGTAATTGCAAATTTTGACCTTCCAAAGCGTCTTTGGTGATGTATTTTATCGCCTTTATAGCGCACGTTTGAGCGCACAGCGCACGTTTAAAAGGTCGATTTTACAGAATGTTTAATTCGGCTTTATAAGCCTATTAA
Source organism: Planctomycetes bacterium GWF2_42_9 (assembly GCA_001825675.1). Lineage (GTDB taxonomy): Bacteria > Planctomycetota > Phycisphaerae > Sedimentisphaerales > UBA12454 > UBA12454. Next base: position 6,295 of record MHYA01000083.1, read on the forward strand.
ATAAGGTATAAAGCAGATTTCGCATTAGTGCCGAATTGATGCACGATTCGGCGTTAATATTGAATCTGTGCAAGATTGAAATTCCCCTCGATTTATCACATAACCCCTTATAATACCGCCATTTCCCGTTCATTCCCGCATATTCCCGCCGTGTGCCATATAGCTTAGCGGTTTACAGATGTTAATTGCGAATAGATAGCCACAAAGACACTAAGGCACAAAGAATTTTTTTTTACAGATATGCAAATTCTTCTTTACCCAGATTAACAGAGATAGAAATTGGGGGTTTCCTCTGCGATTCAATGGCGAACCCGTCGAATAAATCTGCGAACTAACTAACGTTACTTTTTATGGTTGTTTTATTTTTCGAAGCGCCAGTGCCAGGGTTCGTAGGTGATTCCGCTTTGGGAATCTTTTGGATATGAGAGGACAAAGTTAAATTTGTGTGCGTTTTTCATCAGCCAAGCGTATTCTGGAAGCGCATCGAACTGTTCGGGGCAGCCATCACCATTGATGCCATCGGCGTTGATGAAATCGAGTGCCTGGCATCGCGGGCAGCCGTGCTCGCTAAAACCCGGAAGCGCGACAAATTTTACGGTTTCGCGGATAGAATAATCGTGGTTTTGGAGATAATAGACGAACAGGTATAATTGGTATGCGCTGCTGCGGTATGCGGACTCGACATAAAGACGTTTGCCGATGTCTTTCTGCATCGCGGCCATCATATTTGTATAGCATTCATTGACGTCCACCGGCAGAAATTGAGGCGGAATAATAAAATCTTCACCTTTCACTTTTATTTTCTGGCCGGTGAGGATAACAAATTTTTCTTTGCCGGTCGCGATCCCACGATAAGGAATTTTTACGGCCAGAGCATTCGCGTCGAGAGTCTCGAATTGCTTGAGGAATTTTTTCTGACTTCCCACAAGCGGTTCGTAAAGTTCATCAAATGAAAGCGAGGCGAGATTGTTTTTTGCGTTTCGTTCATTTATTAAAGGCTCAAGTGCGGTAAGAACGGCTTTGACTTCGTTAATATCGGGTTGCGAAAGACGGTCTATATTAAGATCTGCGATGGAAACGGAAGAAAACAGAAATGAGAAAACGAAAATAAAATAAAAGTATTTTAACATAGTTTGGACTCCTTGCAGCCAGAGTTCTCCTTTTTTATAGCCACAGAGAACACAGAGATCACAGAGATATTATTTTTTTTTCTACTAACGAACCCCTCGAATAAATCGAGAGGCTAACGAATAGCCACGATTTGATATTTTAGAGTGAAGGAGTTTTTTGGCAAGGAATTTTTATAATAGATACTAAGCTGGTCTTTTCTGACAAAACGAGATTCTTCGCTTTGCTCAGAATGGCAAGGTGCACCATTGGGCGATACCATATAATTATGCGTCTTTTAATATCTTGCGGGGTAATATACGGTTACGAGATTTATCGGGGCGGTTTCGAGATTTACGAGGCGATGACGCTGGCCTGCTTTGATATAGAAAGCATCGCCTTGCGCGAGCGGCCATTCGCCCTGCCCTTCAACTTCAATTTTTGAACGCTTGCTTGAGAGTACAACGCCGCCGATATCGCAATCGTGCACTTCCCATTCGCATTCGTTTTCGAAGGCGGTAATTGTTTCCATACTGATCTCAAACTGAATATCTTCACGCTTAGGGAAAACAATAGTATATTTGCGGAATTTATCAGAAACGGAAGCCATATCTTCGTGAGCAAAGACGGGTGCATTATCGAGCGTTTGGCCTGAAGCAAAAAATTCACCGAAATCGGTATTGAGAGCCTTTAAGATTTTGTGCAGAGTAGCAAGAGTCGGACTGCTTCGGCCGCGTTCGATAGCTGAAATCGCAGCAGGTGAAAGGTCGGCACTTTTTGCTAAATCTCTCAATCCTAACCCGGCTTTTTTCCTGAAGAACCGAATTTTTTTACCATGCTCAACTTGTTCCATACAAATCCTTTATAACAAAAACAAACCGGAATTCCTTTGTTTAAATTAAAAACCAGCATTGCAAACTGATAGAACAGATTCTTCACTTGGCTTTGCTTCATTCAGAATGACAAGCATTATATAGACTAAAAATAACGTACACGTAAATAATAACTAACAAAACACCAAATGTCAACAATAATAACAACCAAACCGCATTATTTTACCCTAAAGAGGTATTGTTTAAAATAACAAACTGTTTGGTTTTACTCCTGTTTAATAAAGCGTACAAAAAATATCTATTTTTTTCTTGATTTTTGAAATAATTTTTATTATATTAGAATCAGAATCGATTTAGTGAGTACCGAAATCGGTTTAGTAAAATTGATTATCTAATTTCGCAAGTTCATAAACATTACCTAGATTACGAATTTTTGAAAGGAGGTTTTCGCCCTCATATAAAGGTAAGTAGATATGTAAATATATTGTTTAATTAAACTTTAATTTTTTAATTGGAGAAAGATGAAATGAGAAACAAAATTATTTTAGCATTGGTAGCGTTGATTGCACTGTGCGGTCAGACATTTGCCGCTGATCAAATTACAGGTGTTTCGGTGTATGCTGTTTCGGGGTACTACGGACCTTTCACACCGGCAAGTTGCATTGATGGAACAGGCATGGATATCGGTGGTGTACCTGATACTGCCCAGCTTAGTGGAGGATATTGGTATGATCCATCTGGAGCGAGTTGGATTACTGTCGATCTAGGAGGTGTAGGCTCGGTTGACGAGATTAAAATTTGGAATCTCAATCACCCTGATACCGGTACCTACGACTGGCGGTACGCACAAGTATATGTATCGTTGACGAATCCAAATTTTGACAATCCCGCCGAATATCAGAACCTTGGCGAAATAGATATACCACAGGCCCCTGGAAATGATACTACTCCTTACGGCAGTGTGTACAACATTACTCACACAGGAAATATAAGATATGTAAAACTCGTTCTTAATAGTAGTTGGGGTGGCGCAACAGGAAATGGAGGTCTGTCGGAAATTAAATTTTACGGCGCAGTTACACCACCGGTAGTTCCTCTTACACTCGTTGGTTACTGGCCGCTCAACGGCAATGCCGATGACGCAAGCGGAAACAGCAACAACGGTTCGATTGTTGGCGGTCTTACATATACAGCAGGTCAAGTTGGCCAATGCGCACAATTTAACGGCATTGATTCTGGCATAACCATTGCTAATCCGGCAAACTTTGAGTTCACAGATGAAATATCCATATCTTTCTGGGTTAATCAGGATGATGTTGCTCAAAATATGTACGCCATGGTATTGAATAAGATGAACAATGTACAAGCTGCAGTCGATGGCTGGATGATATTTACTGGTCAAGGCGCCTGGGAACCAACGGGTATGAATCCATGGTTCAAATCCACACTACCCGGCTATGGATATGGCACAACGCCATCATGCGTTAATGCATGGCATCACGTTGTTGTAACCATTAAAGGATCAGACTTCACTCATTATTTGGACGGCAAACTCTGGAGCAGCCTTGGTGCAGACCTGAACGGTTCAATGACCGTCGGCGCAGGATACCCGCTGGCATTCGGACAGAAGTCAAACCCAGCCGGCGATATGGGTTCCTTCTGGGCAGGCAAACTTGATGAAGTACGCTACTATCATGGCACACTGTCTGAAGAAGATGTTAAGAACCTTTTTGTACAAGGCGGCGGCATTCTTTGCGATGGTCCAACAATTCCAGAAGACCTGAACAAAGACTGCAAAGTCAACTTCGCAGATTTCGCACAGATGGCAACAAAGTGGTTGGAATGCTATGTATATAACAACTTCGGATGCGAATAATTTATAAGTTTAAGTGAAAAATTCCACGAATAGATGTGGAATCAGAAATAACGATGCGGGGTCGGTTAAAAAAAAGCCGTCCCCGCATTCTTGCAAAATAATGGTTTAAAAATTACATAAATTTAAGGTATGGGGTCGTGAAAAAAGCCAGCTTTATATTATTAACCTTCGCAATTATCCCTAACGCTAAGTATATTGGAGCGGTTAGAGCGGCTTCAAGCACGAACAGATTCAACTTGTACAGATGTCATTTATTAATCAGAAAAAAAATTTACAGTTCTTGTGGATAGGTTTTTATGAAAAGAAATATTTGTATAACCACACTCTTAACTGCTGCACTATTACTGATCTCAACTAACAAGAGCTTTGCCTATGAGGGCGACATTGAGGGATTGGGTGGAGATACTCATAACTATTTATCCTATGACATCTTTGCTGTATACAGTCTTAAACCTTATTTCAATGAACTAACTCGCAGAGGCTATAGCCTTAGTAATTTCGCAAAACATTCCAACTGGGAGCCGGACCCGCAACACTCCTGGCCTTACGCCTTTGATGAAGATAAGCTTTGGAATTTCAGGCTTAACGAAAATTCAACAGGCTGGAACTGGAGCCGCGGCGGCACAACTACAAACGAATTTTCTTTTGGTGCACTGCTGCATGCAATCGCGGACTCTGCGGTACCAGCCAAGCACACCCCTGTCGAATGGGAGTATGATGCTGCTCACGACAAATGGGAAAGCGATGCAGTTGATATTATACCAAATTATAACTCGCAGCCCTCGCCAACAGAATATCTGTCGGGAAGCTGGAGCGCCAAGGAAGATGCACTTTACGCATTAAAGTCTGCGTATGTCGCAGAATATCAAAAGTGGTGGAACGGCAACTCCTCATACAGTATGACACAACTTCAGTATTGGGCAGCAAAAGTAATGCAGATTGCCGCCGATGTTATTTTAAAGAAATATTTTGATGGTCTCGAAATTCTTACCGAAGACTATATTCTTATAGACTGGACATTCGACGAAGGCGACAGCATTTACGGCAGCAATCACCAGTATATCTATAATCATCACGGCAGTCTGAATATTAATCTTGTACGCGGCTGGACACATGGTTCAGATACTTATGACGGCACATGGGATACCGGTTTTGACGGAACAGGCGCCTGGCACGGCAAGCTCAAAAGCGAAAACGGCGGCGGACAAACCTATTGTAAAAGTTTTGGAATGACAGGAAGCGAAGCAAGGACACTGACAAAAGTAGGTGTTGACGACAAATCTTTTGCCCTGGAATTCGTAATAAATCCGGATAGTCTCCCCACCAGCAGCGTCGAAGACGATGTTAATCCACCAACACTATTAAACTTTTACGATGCAGCAGGCGGGCCGGGAAAATGGCATTTGACAGGATTCTATAAAAATGCAGCTATGCACGATTGCGTACGGTTTGATTATCGAACAAGCATCAATACCGATGACAGTCTGACAATAGATTTAACCAGTGAAGGGATGACTATAACTGCGGGAAAATGGTATTATGTCGCCGTTGATTATAATTATGATGCGGCAACATTAACAGGTGTTCTTCGTCTTTTGGTTAGAGACATGGTAACAGGTGCTTATAAAACAACATCCAAAGAGGCTTCGCCTGCCAAGTTTTTCTATTCAGCCTCGACACCTTTAATGCTTATAGGCGGCGATAGTGATGATTCAGACCTGCGGCCATTCGACGGTAAAATTGACCGCATACGTTATCATAATAAGGCTATCGCAAACTCAAGAAGGTTACACTGGACATCAACTCTGGCACACTGGAAATTCAATGAAAATGCCGGCCAGACCGTGGCGAATAGTTCCGGCAGCAACACAGCAAGGCTGCAATTTGGTTCATTACCAACTTCGGATTCGTCCGACCCGACATGGACAGCAGGCAGAGACGGCAGCGCAATGCTGGGCAGAAAATATACAGCCGGTAATGTCGCGGTATACGCGCAAAACATGGGCTGGACGCTTGAAGACGCTAAAGCTTTTTGTCCGGGTAATTCTTATTCAGTGGAGACAATAGTTAATCCAAGTTCCTACGCGACAGTTGGTACATGGAACAATGTTAATCCGATGGGAATGGTGAAGTTTAAAGATCTAGCAAGCGGGGGCAAAACACAATTTAATCTGCAAACATTCACAGATAACGACCTGCGCAGAAAAGTTCGGTTCTATTCACAGCATGATGACGGCACGTATACAGATTTTATTTTTGATCCGCAAGCGGCAGGTTTGACGATCAATACAGGCACCTGGTATTACATCGCGGCGATATACACCGACATCGGCACAGGTTTGGGAACGCTTGAGATCGTAGTAAAAAATATGTCAAGCGGAACGACTGTTTCAGGTTCGACAGCTTGCAAACCTATGGCGAGTCTGAAGGCGGAGCCATCGGTGCAGTTGCTAGTTGGTTCAGAATACACAAACTCAAGCGGACGCTGTTTTGACGGCAAGATCGACGAAGTACGTATTTCAAATACAGCAGTATCTGAAGCGGATAGACTTAGTAATTCATTTACAGCTCCGACAGTGCCGCTTACGCTGGTGGGTTATTGGCCGTTGAATGGTAATGCCACTGATGCAAGCGGAAACGGAAATCACGGCTCAACAGTCGGCGGAGTAACGTGGGTTGCGGGCCAAAAAGGTTTGTGCGCAAAATTCAACGGAACTAATTCGGGAATTAATATTGCTAATCCGGCAAATTTCGAATTCACAGACGAAGTATCATTTTCGTTCTGGGTCAATCAGCCTGTTCAAACAACCGAAGGCGGCGCGATAGTTATGTGCAAACGCGCAGGCTCGGGGTATGCGGATTTCAGCGGCTGGTCGGTATTCACGGGGCCGGGCTGGTGGTCAACGGAAGGAATGAACCCTGTCTTTGTAAATCCGATCCAAAACGCGCATCGGGAAACCCCCTCTTGCGTTGACGAATGGCATCATATAGCGGTAACACTTAAAGATAAAGTTTTGACGACTTATTATGACGGACAGGTCGCTTCTGCTTACAACGATAGAGACCTCGGCAATAATGAATTTACAGCGGGCAATGGTCAGCCTTTATCATTTGGTTATGCGGCTGATCCGACGTCGTTTTTGAGATATTGGTGGAACGGCCAGCTTGATGAAGTGCGATTCTATCATGGAATACTTACACAGTCAGATGTTATCAATCTTTATCAGCAGGATGGTGGAATTCTCTGTCAGGGTGAAACGATACCCGAAGACATCAATGAAGATTGCAGAGTAGATTTTGAAGACCTTGCGCTGCTTATGTCTCAATGGTTATGGAGAGGTTATAATTAATGCGGATAGCGGCGAAATTATCTTTGTTGGCTTTGATCTTCACCTCGATTGCGTCGGGGCACGCTATCAAAGTATCGACTGTACTAGGCAGCGGCGGAGGTACTTTCGACCCATGGAACACTACGCGCTGGTCGGCGTGGTATTCGGGCGGAAAATTAGCACATCCATTTGAAATAGATTGCAATGTTACGTTCGAAAATAGAGGAGGCTCTTCGAGCCCGTGGAGGCCGGATGTTTCTGTACTTGTTGCAACGGATAATATGATATTTACTGTTGTCGACAGCGGGCGCGGGATTACTATCAACGGCAATGGCCAGTATGTTGATATCCGTAATGACGCATACAGAGGTTATAGCCTTGCTGAATTATATTCCAATAGGAAAGAAATTTTCCTGATTGATTATTGTGTTCGGTTTGAACAGGGGCTTGATAGTTCAAAGCCAGCTACAGTAATTCGCAATCTTGTGATGAAAGGATTTGTTCAGGGCATTCGTACAGGAAGAAATCAAAGGCATCCTTTGACAATTGAAAACTGCACTTTCAGGCGTAATCAATGGGGTGTTTATTTAAGCGGCGCTGCAACAACTGTAACAGGCTGCGATATAGCAGAAACCTCAAGAGGCGGAATGTACCTTGGTTCAGGTGCGCACGATGATATTGTAACAGGCAATACATTTAGAGATAACGATTACCGCCAGAGTGCAATGTATGGCGATATTGCAATGGATACCAGTTATAATATGCTGATTGAGAATAATCAGCACGTGCCGTCAACTGTGAGCACAAGGTATTATCATTGCGGAATCAAAATGTACCGCAATATGGGCGAAGGCGACAGTTTGCGTGAATCAACGGTTCATTATAATACGATCCGCGGTAATTTCTTTAACGGCTACTCGGTCGCTTATGAAGTCGGCTCAAGACAAGGTGACGCAAGCGATAATGATATATCGTACGAAGGACACGATTACGCGAGCTATAATCTTTTTGAAAACAACACAATTACAAATACAACAATAGGAATAAAGCTTAACTGCCCTGCTAATACGATACGCGGCAACACCTTTACAAACGTTGTCAAACCGATAGTACTGCATTGCGTTTTTTACAGCTTGACTGAAAACGTAATAAATGATCAGGCCGGGGATAACGTTTATTACTGGTTCAAGGCAGGCGATTACAGTGCCTATTCAACATGGTTCCCGTATCAGGCCGGATTAACGGCAGGCATCGCTGAAGCATTGAAATTTATCCATGTCAGAAGCGATTACGGCGCACCTAATTTCCAAAATTATACAGGCCCCGCAACGGTTGTAAAAGCACCGTCGCTGATAATAGATTCTGCAAATCATGCTCCGGATCTTACGAGTGATCAGTTAGTTAATATGCTTGATTTCGCTGTCTTTGGCAATGCATGGAAGAAAACAAACCCATTTCCAGATCAGACAGATTTGAATTTTGACGGCAGTACAGATGCAAAAGATCTCGGTAAAATAGCTGAAAAGTTGCTCTTAAATAATGATCTTTCCGAAGTTCAACCAACTGGAGCTGTTGCGATAGATATTGCGGTCGGGGATTTCTGGGTTGAATGGCCAGGTGAGGAAATAGCAGTTATCTGGGACACGCCGATTTCAAATATCCAAGGCACTAATTATTACACGATCACGATCTATGATACTAACGGCATTGAGATTAACCGCTGCGGCAGAAGCCTTGTTAAATGGGAAGCTATAACGACAGGAAATTTTGTTCAGATCGGCTGCTGCGAAACATCTGACGAAATCGCGGCAGTTCCTGCAAATGCAATCAACGGTTATTATCCGATATATATTTTCGGCAGAGGACGCAAAGACGCAAGCGAGATAATGCTGTCAATGAACACAGAAAAGATCGTAGATTTAGCAGGCGGAAATTTCAGAACCGCAACTGACAGTTATGATGAAATTGCTGCCGTTTACGCGGGGGGTTCATCTCGAATTATGTTTTGCAAACCAACAGAGGCAAGCTGGACAGCAACTACAACAGGCGCGGCAAGTCTTACAAGAATCGCATCGGGTAATTTTGACGGCGACAGTTCCAACGGTGATGAAATCGCGGGAATAAACGCTACATCTTCACAGATATATTTTTATAAACCTGCGGCAACAACGAATTACGCAACGGCGGGCAAATCAGGATTGGCGGTTTGGACAGCTATTACAGGCGGTGAGTTTAATAACTCTGCGACAAGGCAGGAAGTAGCGGTTGCAAGTTCGGCGGCGGTTGACGGGATATATCCTGTCAGCTATTACAGCCAAAGCTGGAGCAGCGCATTTAAACAAACCAAGAGTTATGTTTTGGCAGTTCCGGCAAAGGCGATCAGCGCAGGCAGTTTCACGGTCGGAGCAAAATTGGGAATGTATGAGCAGGTCAAAGGTCTATATAGCGATAATTATGGCGCGGTAATCGGTAATTGGGGACAGCATATCGCGGTACTGCCTGATGCGGTACAGACCATTACCGAACCGATATACTGGTTGAATACGAATCCGAGCAATACACAGCAGGAATATTTGAAAGTGATGCCGACGTTCAGGTAATGTTAAAAATAATAATTTGAAGATTTAAAAATTAATATTCTAATTACAGTTACAAAGAAAGGTTTTTATGAGTTTTACTGGCAAAGAATGCCTTACTGTAAGACTATTGGCGATTATTTCTGTTTTCGCAGGGGTAAATGCGTTTAGTCAAAATGTAATCGCAGCAGAACTTGGGCCTTGCGTTGATGTAACTTTTACAGCAACTGCAGACGGCAGTGCGCAGAAATATATTCGCAGACTGCCGAGCGATTTCAATCCGCTTGTACAACACGATCTCTTGATAGCTCTGCACGGGCACGGTTCGGACAGATGGCAATTTGCGACCAACACTTCGTACAATGAATGCGTGGCGGTACGTGCTTTCGCGGCGGCAAGGAATATGATCTTTGTCAGCCCGGATTATCGCGCGACTACTTCGTGGATGGGACCGTTGGCGGAAAAAGATGTTGTTCAAATAATTGAATATCATAAAGCCAATTATCTTATTAAGAGAGTATTTATTTGCGGTGGGTCAATGGGCGGTTCTTCGTCATTGACCTTCACGGTGCTCCATCCGAAAATGGTTGACGGCGTTATTGCTCTAAATCCGATGGCAAACCATCTGGAATATGAAAATTTCCAGGATGCTATCAGTGCATCTTATGGCGGCACTAAACTGCAAGTACCAAATGAATACAAGAAAAGAAGCGCTGAATACTGGCCTGAAAAATTTAATGTGCCGGTTGGAATAAGCACAGGCGGTCAGGATACTATTGTACCGCCAGGCAGTGCAATTAGATTAGCTAATATATTGGCTAAAACCGGGAAGAAAGTAAAACTTATTCATAGAGAAACAACCGGCCATTCAACAAGTTATGCGGATACAAATGAATTGTTGCGTTTTGTAGTCGATGCCAACATTCACAATGACACGGCGGTAAAGCAATTATATGCTCTGCCTAATGCCCCGCTGGTTTTTAAATATCCGGGCATTCCAAGCCCACCAAGCAGCGGTGATGCAAGCCTCCAATATATAATAGGCACGGTTCTATACGATAGAGGCGCTTCGATAGCCTCAAATGGAGCATTTAGAGTAATGCTGGCAAAACCTGCGACTACTTTCAAGGCAGACATCGGGTTATACTCGGGAGTGTGTTATAATGGCGATGTCAGAATCAAGATACTCGAAAGCGCTAACACGCAGCATATACTCTGGCAAAGCGCGGTAATGTATACAGGCCAGCAGGCAGTTCATACAGAAGTAAATATCGTTGGGATTGACTCGTTCGATATTGTGGTTGAACCTTATGACGGCGACACATTCTGTGATTCAGTTATTTTCGCAAATGCACAAGTGGTTTTTCAAGATGGGGGGAATACGTATCTTGACGAAGCGCAAGGCAGCGCCTGGTGCATATTAGATGCGGATTATGACGGCAACTGCCGAGTAGATTTAAAAGATTTTAACGTATTTGCGGAAGATTGGCTTAAATGCGGTTATGAGTTTCAGGCTTTGTGTAATTAAAAAAAAATTATTTAGTAAAACTATTACTTTGATATAATGGAGTACAGATATGAAATTGAAACAAAAAAAAAGAAAAGCATTTACACTAGTTGAACTTTTAGTGGTTATATCTATTATCGCCCTGCTGCTGGCGATAATGCTGCCTGCTTTGAGTAAAGCGCGTGCACAAGCAAGAAAGGTAATCTGTGGTAATTCGCTTCATCAATGGGGGGTTGCTTTGGCGGCTTACGGTATGGAGAATAACGGCAAAATACCAAGAACAGTGCATGCGCAAGGAGGTACTGGACAACAATGGGCTTGGCCCAGTCTGGTAGTTGTTGATCCAGCTGTAGCACCAGTTGGATACAATCCAGGTGATTTTAGCGTTCCATTAATAGGCAAGTATGTCGCAGGTTACGATAAAAATACAAAGCAACCGCCGGAAAGTGTTTGGTTCTGCCCTGAAGCATCTGGGGCATACAGAAATATGATTGCGAAAGATTATGTTCCCAGCGGATATTTCCATATGACGTATGATTATTTTGGACAGGTTAAAAAGTGGGAAAATCCAAACCCAGATCAGAAAGACTTGCCGGCAATGCTTAATCGCGATTTGGCGGATAATCTTTCAGGCGGCAGAAAGCTTCTTATGGCAGATCATCTGATCAAAGTGACTTGGAGCCCACAAAAAAATTCGACGTATGTTGCAGGTGCATGGGGATATAACCATGGGCTCAATGGACCTTCATATATTTTAAGTTTACCAGGTGCAGCTAAAAGTGATAGCTCTACCAGCAAGCCCCCAGCTATTGCTGGAACGAATAACCTTTATGCAGATGGTTCTGTTAAATGGAAACATAGATCACAATTTGATCTTGAAATGTTAAAACGTACACAGTTTTCTAATCCTACAGTGCCTTTTATTCGCAGCGGTACTGCACCAGGAAGCAGCGGTTATTGGCTGCTGACAACGTATTAATTTGGGAAAGGATTGCAAAAGGTGCGACATCAAATGAGAAAATTAATTATCCTTTGTTCATTGCTTATTGTTTGTCTGGGATGCAAAAGCTCGTTTGCTTTAAAATGCAAACCTGCTAATAATGACAGCAATGAAAGAGTTATCGCCCGCAATCCAATAGTACAAGGGTGGTACGCAGACCCTGAAGCGGCGGTGTTTGAAGGACGGTATTGGATTTTTCCAACGTATTCGGCACCATATGATGAGCAGATGCACTTCGATGCGTTTTCATCAACCGACCTTAAGCAATGGACTAAGCACGAGCGGATTCTTGACGGCAAGCAAATA
>MHYA01000083.1:18880-24971 GCA_001825675.1 Planctomycetes bacterium GWF2_42_9
AATATTATCTTTTCTTTGGCGCTAATGATGTGCACGAAGGTGAAATCGGCGGAATAGGTGTTGCGGTTGCGGATAAGCCGCAAGGGCCTTACAACGACCTTTTAGGTAAGCCGCTCATTAATAATATCGTTAACGGAGCGCAGCCGATCGATCAATTTGTTTTTCGCGACAAAGGACAGGATTATCTTATATATGGCGGTTGGTCGCACTGCAACATCGTTCGATTAAAGCCGGATTTCAGCGGCCTTGACGCTTTTCCCGATGGTGAGATCTATAAGGAAATTACGCCTGAAAAATACGTCGAAGGGCCTTGTATGTTTGTTCGAGACGGCAAATATTATTTTATGTGGTCTGAAGGCGGATGGATGGGGCCTGACTATTCAGTGGCTTATGCTATCGGCGATTCGGTGCTTGGGCCTTTCAAACGTATTGGTAAAATTCTGCAGCAAGATGCGGCAATCGCAACCGGCGCAGGCCATCATTCAGTATTGAACATACCCGGCAGTGATGAATGGTACATCGTTTATCATCACAGGCCGCTCACAGAGCAGGACGCAAACCATCGTGTGCTTTGTATTGACAAAATGGAATTTGATGAAAATGGGTTTATAAAGCCTGTGAAGATTACAAAATAAAGATTTTTTCATTTATATTTTTCAGTCTTGTGCCTTACAATTTGCCCCTCAATCATATAAATCACATCCTCGGCGATATTTGTTGTATGGTCTGCTATACGCTCAAGATGACGAGAAACAGAGAGCAGATGAATGATCGCACCCATTTGCTGCGGATGAGCCGCTATCGCTTCCTGTACTTTGATATACATCTGACGGTTCATATCGTCAATCGTATCGTCAGCGGCGCAAACCTGGCGGGCAAGATGAGCGTTCTGATTTACAAGCGAGTCGAGACTTTTCTTAAGCATTTGTTGGGCAGTCTGTGCCATCGCGGTAAAATCGAATGATATATCCGGTTTTGGCTGGGTTTCAAGAAAGACCGCGCGTTCGGCAATATTAACCGCAAGGTCGCCGATGCGTTCAAGGTCGTTATTGATTTTCAGTACGGCGATAATGAAACGCAAATCGTGCGCAACAGGCTGATGCAGAGCAAGTATCTTCAGGCATTCTTCCTCAACCTCAACTTCCTGCTGGTCAATTTCAGTATCGTCTTGTATTACACGCGAGGCAAGAGAAGTGTTTCTTTGTTCGATGGAAACAGCGGCATCGTGAACGGCGGATTCAACTACATCGCCAAGACTAAGTATTCTTTTTTTTAAATATTCGATTTCACGTTGTAAATGCGCTGCCATACTATCCGAACCTTCCTGTAATGTAATCCTCTGTTTGTTTATTCGATGGATTACTGAAAATTTTTGATGTTAAATCATATTCTATTAGTTCGCCAAGACAGAAAAAGGCAGTTCTATAACTTACTCTTGCTGCCTGCTGCATATTATGCGTAACGAGAACAATCGTATATGAATTTTGCAACTGTGCGATAAGGTCTTCGATTTTTCCGGTGGCAATCGGGTCGAGAGCGGAGCAGGGTTCGTCCATAAGTATTACCTGCGGCTGGGTAGCGAGAGCACGTGCAATACAAAGACGCTGCTGCTGACCGCCAGATAAAGCAAGTGCGGATTTTTTCAAATCGTCCTTTACCTCTTCCCAGAGCGCGGCTGATTTCAAACTTTTTTCAACAATCGCTTCGAGCTGCGATTTTTTTCTTATCCCCTGAAGACGCGGGCCGTAAGCTACATTATCAAAAATACTCTTCGGGAACGGATTTGGCTTTTGAAATACCATACCTATATGCTGACGAAGATTTACAAAATTGATATTTTTGTGATAGATGTCCTGACCATAAATCGTCAGCTTTCCTTCGGTTCGCGTGCCCGGAATCAGGTCGTTCATTCGATTGATGCTTCGCAGGAATGTGCTTTTGCCGCAGCCGCTGGGGCCGATTATCGCAGTTACGCAACACTGAGAGATATTCATATTAATATTTTTCACGCCTGCCCTGCTGCCATAGTAAAAGTTGAAATTTTCCGAGACAATCACAGGCTCCGACTCTGTCTGGCACACAGAATCACATTTCGAGAAATATTTAGAATCGATTTTTATTGTTTTTTCGTTCATATTTTTTGTTTCTAACGTTAAATTCATATTAATGTCCGTGAAGTCTTTTGAAAAGTTTTGTACGCAAAATAATCGCCATCGCATTAAGGCAAAGCACCAAAAGAATCAGCGAAGCAACCATTCCATACTGATTGTGCGGAACCATCATCGCAAGTCTGTCGCCGACGGCCATATCGTAACTGCCGTAAGATAACGTGCGAGTTGAGTCGAAAATCGATCTCGGAACAGGCCCCAAAGCCACCGCACCTGTAAACAAAATCGGCGCCGTTTCCCCCGCGACTCGACTTAAACTCAAAATCACGCCTGTGAGAATCCCCGGCAACGCGGCAGGCAATGTAACAAGAATAAAAGTTTTGAATTTTCCGGCGCCAAGAGCAAGCGACGCTTCTTTGTATGTCGCAGGCACCGCTTTTATCGCCTCTTCGCTTGAGCGAATCATAACGGGCAATGTTAAAATGCTCAATGTCATTGACGCGGTGAGAATGCAGGGCTTTGAAGCAAAACCAAAAGCAGGAAGTAAAAACAGAACGAAAAACGCCAAACCAAACAAACCAAAAATGATACTCGGAACACCTGCCAGTGAATTAATACAGATACGAATTATTTTGATTATCAAGTTATCTGAAGAAAACTCGGTCAGGTACGCGGCGGAAATAACACCAAGCGGAATAACGAAAACCATACTCAACAGTGTCAAAAGCAAAGTGCCGAGAATTTCTGGTCCTATGCCTCCAAAGTAATGCCCCGGAGTACTGTCATCAATAAAATACTGCCAATAAAATTTAAATTTGGGCAGCATCATCTTATCAAGATCATTCTTTAAATATTCGAAAATTGGTTCTATTTGGGTGCCAGCAAAACCCTGACTGCGAGAGGTTCTTGTTTTAACGAGAGATTTTTGATTTTCCTTTGTAACCCATTGTTCTTTCCACAAAATTTTATCTAATAGCGACTGTGCTAAATCCAATCTTGTAGCTCCGAATTGATTGATTGCCGTAGCTGCTGAAGGCAGCCCGGGTCTGGGGCCAAAAAGCTGCGTAAGAAGATTTTCAACTTCCTGAAGCTCTTTTGTATATTCGCTTAATTTGGCAAGGTCAGTATTTTCGACAGATTTGCTGAAATTTTCAGCTATTGTGAAAAATTCATGAGCTGAAGTACCGTTAAATCTTTCGTCTTGCCTGTACTGTATTACATAACCAATATTTTCCAATATTTTATTTTTATCATTACTTGCAAAAGCAATTTCAAGCCTGTCGCGGATGTCTTTCAGTATTGCTCGTATTTCTGTGTACTGCTGATTAGAAAGGTTTTTCGCTCGAAGTTCCTGTCCGCAACGGCGATATAAGTTTCTAACCTTTTCAGTTAGAGCTTTTGTATCTATGCCATTTTTGAAATTATCTATTGCGTCATAAACTTTCTGACGAGCGGCAGCCGTTTGATTTTTTTCAGCAAAAAGTTGTTTTTCATTACCACGGCTAAAAAGCGCAACTTGCATTTTGCGAAATTCGACCGTATCCGTGAACAAAACCGCACTTGTGCCTTTTGATAAGATCGGGCCGAGTATCAATAACAATACAATTATAATGGCAAATATTATAAGCCAGGTAAGAGCGGTGAAAAATTTATCCAGACAGCATCGCAATTCAACTCTCATTTTCGCCCTCTCGATTTTGTTATGGTTCGCGAAAGAAAATATTCGCTTAAAAGATTCATCGCCAGAGTCGTAATGAGCAAAAGCAGACCTATCGCGAAAAGCGCCCGGTAATGCTCGCTGCCCTTTGCGGTTTCGCCCATATCGCCCGCAATGGTTGCTGTCATCGTTCGGACGGATTGGGTCAAATCCCACCACGGAGAAGGAATTTTCGCGGCGTTGCCGGAAGCCATCCAAACAACCATAGTTTCGCCAATCGCACGCATCATTCCGAGTATTACCGCAGCAATAATGCCGCTGTGAGCTGCGGGTATAAGAACTTTGAAAATAGTTTCCATTCGCGTTGCGCCAAGGCCATAAGAAGCCTCACGCAATTCTCTGCCGACGGCTGAAATGGAATCCTGTGCGACGCTGATTATCGTAGGCAGTGCCATTACCGCCAAAATTATGGAAGCGTTCAGCGCGTTGACACCGGTGCTGAAGCCAAGATGACGCTGCATCCACGGAGCGAAAACCAGGCAAGCGAAAAATCCGTAAGCAACGGAAGGTATCGCTGCAAGAAGTTCAATTATCGGTTTGACAATCGACTGAACCTTGAAAGAAACAATATCGCTTAAAAAAACGGCAGCGAATATTCCGGCAGGAACGGCAATAATCATCGCGGTAATAGTAACGTAGAAAGAACCAGCGATTAAAGATAAAGCACCGAATTGCGGCGGATGCGCCTGCGGATACCAGCCGATACTTGTCAAAAATTCAATAATGCTGAACTGCTGAAGGAAAGGAAACGCTTCTTTAATAATAAAATAAAAAATCAAAAGTACCGAAAAAACCGAAGTGCACGTAATAAGCAAAAGAGCAGCCTGACCGATATGATGTGCCAGGAATTTACCAAGCTCCTGTTTGTAATTAAGCACCAGCGGCTGACGCTTGAGTGCATCAGCCGCCGATATTGCAGCCATATTTAATTTTGCATCATTCATTTTTGCCTGTTAATAATGTGTAACCGGGACAAAACCTTTAGCCTCGATAATTTCCTGACCTTTTTCTGAAAGATAGAAAGTGCAGAAGTTATAGCTCAAAGAACCGAGTTCAGGATAACCGTTGGTGAACAGGAATAACGGTCTTGAAAGCGGATATGTTCCGTTGGCGACGGTTTCCTTTGAAGGCATAACTCCGTTGACTTTCAATCCTTTAATTTCTGCATCGAGAAATCCGATTCCAATATATCCAATTGATCCAGCAGTCGTTTTAATTCTTGTATGTACTTGTGGGTTAGAGCTTACATATTCAACGCCCGCATCCATTTTTACTTTTTTCATTACGAAATGGTCAAATGTTTCGTATGTTCCCGAAGAAGTATCTCTGCTTACGGCAACTATCGACATATCCGGGCCGCCAAGCTCTTTCCAATTCTTAATCTTACCGATGAAAATATCGTGAATCTGCTGAATGCTCAATTCTGTAACGGGGTTTGAAGGATGAACGATGACACAAATGCCGTCCATCGCTATTGCGTGCGCGACGGGCATAATGCCTTTATCGACCGAGGCGGTAAATTCTTCCTGTTTCATAAATCGGCTCATCATGGCTATGTCGCAGCGTTTATCGGTGAGTGCCGCCGCTCCGTTACCACTGCCATTTTTTGTAACCGTGATTTTAATATCGGGGTATGTTTTGTTAAAAACCTCCGTGAACGCATCGACTATCGGACCTACGGTCGTTGAGCCTTCAATTTGCAATGTTTTATCCGCGGCTTTAACATTTACCGCTAAAACCAGCACTGCCGCTACCATCAACATAATCATTTTTTTCATAATCATCTCCTAATTTAAATATAGTGTCTAACTGTTAATTTTATGTTAATAAAGAATTAATATTGAATTAGTTTTTTACCACGTGTAATAAAGGCTGTATCTGGCGAGCACTGCGACGTCGTTTCTATCATCGCTGTAGAAATTGCCCGGCAGGAAAACTTCGCCTTCGAGTCTGTGTTCGATTGCTTTTGTCATTTTATATTTGAGCGTTGTTTTGATGAGTTGTCCGCGAAAATTACCACTGCTGCTTAAACCGTTTGTGCCCCCACGAAATGTATTTTCATCCGCGAATAGAATATTGTAATCTGAACGAAGTGAAAGCTTTTCTGTGAAATTGGTTTCCCAACTTGCGTAAAGTCTGTGGAGATTTGAGGCATCATATTTCCTGCCATCGATACTATCAATCTCGCCTTGATAAAGCACGCTCCATGTATCCATTCGAGCCCAGCCTCTGTCAAAGTTTTTGTCAGGATCATCGTTGCCGGACA
>MHYA01000084.1:0-4161 GCA_001825675.1 Planctomycetes bacterium GWF2_42_9
AATCCTAGCGCCATTCCGTGTTCCACTGAAATAATGCTTACCGTTCCGCCTGTATCGAGGAGTAAATTACAGATAGATGTCAGGCCATTTTTTTCGATTGTGATATTATCTATAACAGGATTGTATGCGAGAACGGGCAGAGGGGGAGTATTGCCGGGGTTTGTTTTGTTTATATATTTTTCAAAACGAAGCGCAATCTGAATATCTGTCGCGGGAATGCTCGGGTCGTTTGCGTCTTTGATGTCGGCGGTGAAATACATTGAACCTGTGTCGCTGGTATCTGATGTAGTTTCAGAATCCCACTCCCAATCGATGTCTAAATCTTTGATAGGTTTTAGTACCGCGACTTTGCCGGCCATTACGGGCACGCCGAGCACATCTATGGGTTCGCTAAAAAAATCTTCAACGTATTCCTGCGAGACCTGGTATCGCCATTGAGGATAAAGATGATAAGAGTCTGGATCGTAGGCGGTTGTTTCATCGGCGTTGAAATCCAGAGTGCCGATGTACAAAGGTTCGGACACATCGAAAAATTCATCGCCGCCAACACCGGTATCGACAAACAATGCGCCTGGCTCAAGATTTAAAAGCAGATCATCCGCTGTTTCGCGTGAGAGTAAAATTCCTGAAGCACCGGTATCGAGATAAGCGAAATTAAGTTCGAATGCTCCGGCTGCCTGTGATGGAATCGGCTCACCATTTGGCGTATGTTTGACAATGAAATATATGCGCGGCAAATCAAGCGACGCTTCCCAAGTGCCGTCGATTTCAAAATCGGTGCATTCGGCAAATACATTTATTTGTATTAGAAGCAAAAAACTCAAAACTAAATGTCTAAAAGCCCAAGTCATATTTTCCACCCACTTTTATTATAGCATATTCGCTGGACTTTTTTGCAAGGTTTTTTTAGTGGTGTGGTAAAAAATATTGAATTAAAACAGTATTATCAGTATTGAAAACATAGATTGGCGTTAATGTTTAATTAAATCGTTAAAAAGATTACGGATTTCCGTTGTCAATGTCCGAAAATACAATATTGTGATAATAGTGCAATGCTCGATGTGTGAAATATTTTTTTATGGAGATAAATATGTTCGGGATTCAGGATAGATGGATAACACTTGTTTTTATTTTATGCGTTTTCAGTACGATCCTATGTGTTTTGTACGGCGTTTTTGCCTGGAACAAGGGGGCGACGGAAATTAAGCCTGAAGACAAAAAATGGGCCGCGGAGGAAGACAAGGTCGAGCGGGAACTTTAATGCCGGGGCTAGCGTGTTAGTTGCTTTTTAAAAATGATTTTGGAGATAAATATGCATACGGATATTTTGGCAAATACAGTTGGAGTTGGTTCGATTTTAGCGGTTGTGGTTTATTTACTGGTGATTGTATATCTCGGCTGGCTCGGTTATCAGGGCACAAAAAGCGCGACGGATTATCTCGTAGCGGGCAGAAAAGCGCATCCTGTTATTATGGCGTTGAGCTATGGCGCGACATTTATTTCAACTTCTGCGATCGTAGGCTTCGGCGGCGCGGCTGGTTTGTTCGGATTCAGCGTTTTATGGCTTACGTTTTTAAATATATTTATTGGTATCTTTATAGCGTTTGTATTTATCGGTGGGCCGGCGAGAAGAATGGGTCACGCTCTAGACGCTCATACTTTCCCGGAACTTTTGGGCAGAAGATTCGACAGTAAATTCATACAGGTTTTCGCAGGTGTTTTAATTTTCATATTTATGCCGTTGTATTCGGCGGCGGTTTTGATTGGCGGAGCGGAGTTTATTTCAACGCAGCTTGGTATTGGTTATGACGTCGCTTTGTTGGTTTTCAGTGTTATTACGGCTGCTTATGTAATTATGGGCGGGCTTAAAGGCGTTATGTATACCGATGCGCTTCAGGGTGCGATTATGTTTGTTGGAATGGGAATTCTGCTGGTTTGGTCGTACATAAAAGTCGGCGGAGTTACGGAGGGCCATCAGGCACTTACAGATATGGTATCGCTGGTTCCGGGCAAACTTAGAGAAATTGGGCATCAGGGTTGGACGGCGATGCCTTTGTTCGGGTTTGGCGAGAAGAAATACGATTTATGGTGGACGGTTATATCAACGATCACAATGGGTGTAGGTATTGGTGTTCTGGCGCAGCCGCAGTTAGTGGTTCGATTTATGACGGTTAAGAGCAAACGTGAATTGAATAGGGCAGTGCCGGTTGGCGGCGTGTTTATTCTGATGATGACGGGCGTTGCATTTATCGTCGGCGCTTTATCAAACGTGTATTTTAATAAATACGGCGCAGATATCAGCGGCAGAGTTATAAAAGTTTTAGACGGGCAAAAGAAAACGGCCGTAATGCAAATAATGAAACAAAATGAGGCCGGGATGTGGAGCGATGTCGAAGGCAAATTAGCGCCGGTAAGATTAACAGGTGAAGCGGCAGGTTTGACAACAATAGAAAATAAAGACATTGAAGTTTTAAAAGGTAAAAGCATTTCGGTTGTTTACGCGGGCAGCAATGTGGGTCAAATAATTCCGCTATATGTAACGTCCGCAATGCCGAAATGGTTTGGCATTATATTCCTGCTGACGCTGCTTTCTGCGGCAATGAGTACGCTTTCGAGTCAATTTCACACGATGGGTACGGGCATCGGCAGAGATATTTATGAGCAGCTAAATCCAAAGCACACAGGTAAGACAATGAGCATAACTCGCTGCGGTGTGATTCTTGGTATTGTTATCGCGGTAGTGCTAAGTTATTTTGCCCGGCAGAGTCCGATTATTATCGCGAGGGCGACAGCAATATTCTTCGGTTTGTGCGCATCAACCTTCTTACCAGCACTGTTAGGGGCACTTTTCTTCAAACGTATGACAAAAGCGGCGGCTATCACTTCAATGATAATTGGATTTTTAACGACGGCATTCTGGCTTGTTTTCGTCAAGGCACAGGAGGCGGGCGATATCGGAATTGTTCAAAAATTTACCAATGGTCAGACAAGTATTCTTGCGGATTACCCTAATTGGCCGGTGGTTGATCCGCTTGTTGTAGCGCTGCCTATTTCGATTTTAGCGGCAATTATTGTAGCTTTTGTTACGAAAACGCCGAAAAAAGAGTGTATCGATAAATGTTTTCAATGAAAACATTAACTGCATAATAATTTGGGCTGTAAATTTACCATTTAAGATATGCGTTTCCAAGACTTGTTTTTACGGAGAAAAACATGAAAAAAAGATGGATATATCCTACACTTCTTATCGTTACATTATTTCTAATTTACTCTTCGCAAGCGGAATCATTATTTGCGCCGTCGAAGGATACGCCAAAGTCTGCGGAGCCAGCAGCAGCTACAACGCCAACAACATCTGCTGCTCCGACAACAACAGCTCCAGCGGCGACAACAACCGCACCAGTTACGACAAGCACGGCAGTTCAAGCAGCTACAACCCCAACTACTGAACCTGCGAATAAATCAGGATTGGAGAAATTCAGAGACTGGTTCCATAATCCTACGAACTGGTTGAGTATGGGAGCTGATGTACGTTTTCGTTATATTTATGCGCCGAATATTGACAGCTTTAATAACCAGGCGGATCGCAGAGATTATCATTTCACAAGGTACAGATTCAGATATTGGACAAAAACAAAAATTAACGATGATGTTGATTTCAATATCAGATGGACATGGGAATTTAGAAATTGGGATGAGCCAAGAAACAAAGACAGAAATTTCCAATATGAAGAAATTATGTGGGATAATTTCAATTTGACTGTTCGCAATCTTTTTGATCAGCCTTTGACGATGGTTGCAGGCCGGCAGGATATTGTTCTTGGAAAAGGCTGGCTTGTTTGTGATGGTACGCCTTTGGATGGATCGAGGACAAACTTCTTTGACGCTTTGAGATTTACATATATGCTGCCCGACAAAGACAGAACTCTTGATATGATCTATGTGTTTAACAGGGCAGATGAGGATGCGTGGCTTAGGCCGTTCCACGATATAAATAAACATACCACCGAACAGGATGAGCAGGGCGTGATTATTTACTACACGGACAAGACAAATCCCGAACTGCAAAAAGAAGCCTATTTTATGTATAGGAATGATAACCCTGTTGATGTACCGCCGCGAGATTTTCGTCAATACTGGAGCAAAAAGGCGGAGATATAT
>MHYA01000084.1:4177-24805 GCA_001825675.1 Planctomycetes bacterium GWF2_42_9
TGAGCGGGCCAATAGCCGGAAGCAAAAACTGGGCTTTCAGGTCTGAAGGCGCAGTTCAGTTCGGTGAAAAAGAAGGAATGGTACAAGCTCCCAGTCATGCTTTGACAGGCAACCAGGAGACAATGCAGGCTTTCGGTACCGTACATAGAATTGATTATAATTTTAATGATCCGCACAAACATCAAATACATGGTGCATTTGAATATCTGTCAGGCGATGATCCTGACAACAACAAAAATACCGCGTTTGATCCGATGTGGGGTGAATGGCCGCAGTGGAGCGAACTTTACATCTATTCTTATATAGACGAAACGATGGTTGCTGAAACAACAAACCTGTGGAGGCTTAATGTTGGTCATAGTATGAATCTGTCAGATAATGTTACAATGAGTACAGATTATCACCTGCTTTGGGCTGATGAAAATACAGAAAAGAACAGACCGCACGCGAACGGCAGTATGGTATTTTCAAATTCAGGAAAATTCCGAGGACAGTTGGCGACATGGTGGCTGAAATATCAATTAACAAAAAATATAAAAGGGCACTTCGTTGTCGAATATTTTATTCCGGGCGGTTATTATGCACAGCAAAATCACGATAACGCACTTTGGACAAGAATTAATGTTGAATATACATTCTAAAAAAAGATATTTTTAGACTCAAAAGCCCGGTGATTGCCGGGCTTTTTTATTGGAAAAAAAGGGGGAAATTGCTATAATTACGGTTTTAGGTTAAACCAGAAGGTTCACAGATGATTTGGAATGAAGAATTCGAATGTATGTCGCCTGCGGATATTAAGCGGGTACAATCGGAAAGACTTAAAAAATTAGCAGCCTTAGTTTACAGTAATTGCAAGGTCTATAAAGATAAATTCGACAAGGCAAAGGTAACGCCTGACTCAATTCGTTCAATCGACGATATAAAAAAACTTCCCTTCACCACTAAAATTGATATGCGCGATAACTATCCTTATGGTTTATTCAGCGCCGATCAAAAAGATGTAAAAGAAATTCACGTTTCAAGCGGCACGACTGGAAACCCAACGCTTGTGGGCTACACCAAAGACGATCTCAAACTCTGGGGTGAAGTAATGGCGCGTTCGCTTGCCTGCGCGGGAGCCGAGCCGGGTGATACTGTTCAAAACGCTTACGGCTACGGTCTGTTCACCGGCGGCTTGGGAGTGCATTACGGCGGTTTGGAAATGGGGCTTAGAGTTATTCCAATGTCTTCCGGCAACACGGCGCGTCAATTAAAAATAATGCAGGACTTTCAGCCTAAACTTCTTACCTGTACGCCAAGTTATGCTTTGTATATGGCGGAAGAAGCGAAAGAATTGGGCATCGATCCGAAAAAAGGAAACTGGAAAGTAGGCGTGTTTGGCGCTGAACCGTGGACGGAAAAAATGAGAGCCGAGATTGAAGACGCGTGGAATATGCTTGCGACGGATGTTTACGGACTGTCTGAAATAATCGGGCCGGGTGTCGCGCAGGAATGTCCGCATAAAGACGGGCTGCACGTTTACAATGATGTGTTTTACCCTGAAATTATTGACGCGGATACGGGTGAAGCTGTTGCGGAAGGCGAAGACGGCGAATTGGTGATCACTACTTTGACGAAACAGGCGATTCCTTTAATAAGATATAGAACGCGAGACGTTGTAAGTATAACTTATGAAAAATGCAAATGCGGGAGAACTACGCCGCGTATTAGTAAGATCAAAGGCAGGACGGATGATATGATCGTTGTTCGCGGGATCAACGTATTCCCATCGCAAATCGAACACGTTCTGCTGGGTATAGATGGAACTTCACCGAATTATCAAATTATTGTCGATCGTCAGCAGCATCAGCTCGATGAAGTTGAAGTGCTTGTTGAAGTTGACGGCAAATTGTTCAGCGATGAAGTAAAACAGCTTGAAGAACTGAAACGCAAAATCAAAAAGGAAATCAGCGCTGTGTTGTCGATAGCCGCAAAGGTTACACTGGTTGAGCCTAAGACGATAGAGCGAAGTATTGGCAAAGCGAAAAGAGTTATTGATAAACGCCAAATGTAAGCCTTGAAAGGATGCCGAATATGAAGATTAAACAAATTTCTGTATTTCTGGAAAACCGCAAAGGAAGGCTTTATGATGTATGCTCTTTGCTTGGCAAAAATAATATAAATATACGCGCTCTTAATGTCGCCGAGACAGAATCGTTTGGCATTTTGAGGATTGTTGTCAATAAGCCCGAAGCGGCGATGGATGCATTTAATGAAGCGGGTATTGTCGCAAGGCTCACAGACGTTATCGCGGTTGAAGTTGAAGACAAGCCGGGCGGTTTGGCAGATATTTTAAAAGTGCTTTCGGATGAAGATGTAAATATTGAATATATGTACGGCTTTGTTGAAAAATCATCAGACAAAGCGTTGATGGTATTTAGATTTGATGATGTTGAGAAAGCTGCGGAAGTTTTGACGAAACATAATGTTAAAATTGTTCAGGAGCAAGGGGTTAGAGAACTGTAATGGAAATTCGTTATTGGAATAAAGAAGTAGAAACAGCATCGCCAGAGAGAATCAAAGAGATTCAGCTTGAGCGGTTGAAAAAAATAGTAGCGGCTGCTTTCAAAACACAATTCTATTCAAAGCGTCTGCCGGCGGTCGGAATAAATTCGCCGGACGATATTAAAAGTCTTGACGATCTTCGCAGAATCCCGTTCACAATGAAAGACGACCTTCGTCAAAGTTATCCGAAAGGCCTTCTAGCGGTCGATACAAGTGAAGTAGTTCGCATTCATACATCCAGCGGCACAACAGGCATACCAACAGTAATTTATTTATCAGCAAACGATCTTAACGCCGCGACAGACCTGATGGCAAGAAGTATAACGTGTACAGGCGCGGACAAAACGGATATTTTGCAGAATATGATGAGCTACGGTATGTTCACCGGCGGATTGTGTATGCATTACGGCGCTGAACGCGTTGGTATGATGGTGATACCGGCGGCAAGCGGCAATACGAAAAGGCAAGTTCAGTTAATGAAAGATTTTCGCACGACTGTACTTCACGTAACGCCAAGTTATTTGCTGCATATTCATTCAAAACTGCCTGAACTGGGAATTCCACTAAAAGATTTGGCTTTGAAGAAAGCGTTTATCGGAGCAGAGCCGCATTCAGAAAATACACGAAAAAAACTGGAATCGCTTTATAATATCGATGCTTATAATTCTTATGGTCTTAGTGAAATGAACGGGCCGGGAATTGCGTTTGAATGCCAGTATAAAAAAGATTTACATTTCTGGGAAGACTCATACATAGTTGAAATAATTAATCCAAAGACCGGCGAACTTGTTAAAGATGGCGAGCAGGGCGAAGTTGTTTTGACAAACCTGATTCGCAGTGCTATGCCTTTGATGCGGTATAGAACACGTGATTTAGCATATCTGCATACTGAACCGTGCGAATGCGGAAGAACACATAGAAGAATGTCGCGTATTATGGGCAGAAGCGATGATATGCTTATTATCAACGGCGTGAATGTTTTCCCGTCGCAAATTGAAGAAGTGATTATGAGAGTTCCGGAAGTTGGTACTAATTATCAGATACTTGTAGAGAAACAGGGCGCTTTGGACAGGCTTGTTGTGAAAGTCGAATTGTATCCCAAGATGTTTTTGGGCGAAGCAAAACAAATTGAGCAGGTAAAAGCAAGAATTTCAGACGAACTCAAAGCATCGATTACAATTAAGCCCGCGATTGAACTTCACGAGCAGGGTACGCTGCCTGTGTCCGAAGGCAAAGCAGTGCGTGTTGTCGATACTCGTGAGAAACTGTAAAGGAATACCTTATGAAACAATTACACGTTTTTGTGGAGAACAGGCCCGGCAGACTTGAAGTGATAACTGAAAACCTTCAAAAAGCCGGCATCGATATTAAAGCGTTCGCTATTCAGGACAGAACAGATTACGGCCTGATGAAATTGATAGTGGACAAGCCTCAAGATGCGTATCTTTCTTTGGCGGATTTGGGCTGTGCCTGCGCATTGAAAGATGTTTTGGCAGTTTCAGTGCCGGACAAACCCGGCAATTTAAATATTTTGTTAAGTGCGCTTTCGAAGAGTAAAATAAATATTATAGATGCACATGGGTTTGTATTGCAGCCCAGCAAGACAGGTGTTTGTATTCTTGAGATTGAAAATTACGCGCAAAGCAATGCTGATGAAGTAGTTAGAGCGGCGGGCTTTGAAATTCTGGAAGGCAATCAGCTTTATAATCTTTAGTCTTGCAAAATTGTCCGAAATGCTGTAAATTAGCCGGACTCTGGGGCTTGTAGCTCAGCGGTAGAGCAGTGGACTCATAATCCATTGGTCCAAGGTTCGAATCCTTGCAGGCCCAATAAGTTATAACTCATTTATAATTATCAATTTACTGCTTTTTAATTCATTTCTTAATTCTCAAAATATATCCTAAAAATAGCTCCCAGCGTCCAGAAAGCGTCCAGTTTTTTTGTTGGCAGTGTAAGAGCAGTGTGACTCTGGTTTGATTATTGCTTAATAGCTCAACTAAGATTAATAACCATATCTGTGGTGCCTTTGCTTATGGGAAGGAGTTGATGGCACAAGGATATTAGGCAACCGATTCGCGCTTTATGCCAGATATAATTGGTATTATCTTGTTCACAGACCTGTTACTGTCGGTCGAACATTTGAGAAAGATTATAAATGGGGGGAGCGAAATGATGTCCCATTCAGATTTGCTGACTCGTTAGCTGTATTTTTAGAACCTTGATTAAACCCCTTTATCGAGGTGTTGCATATTCTAAGTTCTTACCAGAACAACCCATAATTTTCTATTTTTATCTGCGGTCCTCGTTTTTGACCCAAAAAAAGCTTTGTATCGGTTTGGACGAAGCTTTGTTTGGCCTAAATTACCAGAAATATTAGCTGCAAGAACCTTGATTAAGCCCCTTTATCGATAGCTTATTACTGGCAATCCGCTAGGTGTATAACTTTCAGCTCATTCAAGACTTATGGTGCATTAGGTTGAAAGTCGTGCGTTTGTTTTGTATCCTCCAATTGCCTGCAAATGCAAGCAAAAGTCTAAAAGGTACGTTCTAACTGCAAGGATTACTGCAATCGCCGAGGTTAGAGAATATATATCTTACAGGAACTGCTCACGTTGGAATCGTTTGGTTAGTTTTTTCAGGATTTTTCCGTAAAGAGCTGACAGAACCAAAGGTTAATTAAGTTGTCAGTAAGAAGGGGACCTGTATGATTATTGGTTACCAAGCAGCCATTTTTTGGCATCTTCAACCTGGTCAGGTTTGAAGGCTTTTAACGGTGTCGGCCTGATGCCGCTTCCCATGAACATTAAAAGTTCCTGCTGACGTTTAGGGTCAGCAACGAGTGCTATTTTCGCAATTCTTTCACCATGCTCAAAATAAAAGCTCATGTCACTCCAATCTGCTCCTTCTTGCCAGCCTTTAAAATCTTCTACGATGACCAGAACATTTAATTTTAGTTTCTGGTCAGCAACAAGATCTTTTGCAGCAGTAGTTTGTATAGCATCCAAATCTGCCTTTTTTAGCAAACCTGTAATTTTCATTATCGTTAATGTATTCTCATCATGAACTTTAATACCCATATCTTAACCTTTGCATAAAAATTTATTTTGGGATGCTACTATAAAGATAGAGCAAATATTGCATCTCTTATCTATTCTAGGGTTAACAGATAATTATAGTATCAGATAAATTTGTATTGTCAATAAAACATAGTTTGTACAATCGGCTTAAAGGAGGTATTCATTCACCTAGCAGTAAACCTTGCACTTATTTACATATCAGAACTCGGGTCGCAAGTTATGAACCTTAAATTTGCTAAAATTGATTATCTTGTTTTTAGAAAATATATGACATTGGGTGTAGAAACTGGTAAAATACGTATTAAGAATGAATATGTTTTAAAGTCACATTAAATGACCAAAGAGAAAAAGAATCTGAGATCAGAGATTGAAAACCGTATCAGGTTTGAGACCCTTATTTCAGATATATCGGCTCAATTCGTGAGAGTAGCATCAAGTGAGGTTGACAAAGAGATAGAGCACGCATTGAGGCAGATTTTAAACTTTTTCAATGTCGACCGTTGTGGGATACTTGCAGTCCATGAGGACAAGCAATCCGTATCTATAACAAATGCCTGTTATGCGGAAGGTGTTGAACAAATATCAAAAGATATTAATTTCGTTACCTTTTTTCCATGGTCTTATGAGAAACTTATAAACGGCAAGTATGTTTTGGTATCCCGGATGACAGAATTGCCATCAGAAGCTCAACAGGACCGCCTTTCTTGGTTGGCCATGAATGTTAAATCTTCCCTGACTATACCTATGTTTAGTGCAAAAGGTATTCGGCATTTGCTTGTAATCCAATCTGTTTTTAAAGAACGCAAGTGGCCAGAAGAATTCGTACCAAGATTGACTCTTTTAGGAGAGATATTTGTTAATGCATTAGAACGCAGGAATGCGGATCAGGCTCTTCGTTTAAGCGATGCCCGCGTTGCTTCGGCGATTGAAATCGCAGGACTGGGATTCTACGAAATGACAAAGGACGGCCGGGTCAGCTTCTTCGATAACCGGATCCGGGCACTGCTCGGTTTGCCTACGAACGAGGAGTCTCGCGGGCGGGAATATTGGCTGAACCATATCCATCCGGCGGATATTCCGAAAGTGCTCCAGGCAATCAATAGAATCGGCGAAGAGAGTCTTGACTGGTTCGCTGTGGATTATAGGTATATGCATCCATCTGCTGGTACTCTATGGTTTCATCATCAGTCCCGTGTTTTCGCAAGAGACACTAGCGGCTGTGCGATACGAGTGGTCGGAGTTATCTGGGATATCACAGATCGCAAGCAGGTTGAGAGCAATTTGATTGCAAGCCGACAGACCTTGCGTGAGTTTACGAGCAGGCTGCTTACAATTCAGGAAGAGGAGCGTCGCCGCCTTGCGCGTGAGTTGCATGACGATTTTACCCAAGAGCTTGCTGTAGTGGCCATGGACATAGCAAAATTGGAGATATCGGCAAAAGAAAAAGACTCTAAGTTTAAATCAAAGCTAAAAAATATAAAAGATCATATCATAAAGCTTTCAACTGATATTCATAATATCTCTCGCCAGCTTCATCCATCTATCATTGACGATCTTGGGCTGGGGCGTGCGATTCAGTCTGAATGTTATAATTTTAGCAAGCGAACAGGGATTGTCGTAAACTATAAGCACTTAGCTTTACCATCGGCAATTAATCGAGAGATTTCTGTTGTTTTGTTCAGGATTACGCAGGAAGCACTTCGGAATATCCAAAAACACGCACATGTGAAGGAAGCTGATGTTCTTATTTCAGGCAACGAAGATAGCATTATTCTTAGGATATACGATTCAGGAGATGGATTTAATCCTGCAATTGCAAGGCAAGAACATGGTTTAGGCTTGTTTAGCATGGAAGAACGTGTACAATTGATTCAAGGCGTTTTTTCAATAGATTCTGCACCTGGCCGAGGGACAGAAATAAAAGTAGTTGTTCCATTTAAAGAAATCGATAGTGAACAAAATTAAGATACTGTTGGCAGATGATCATAAAATTATTCTTGAAGGACTAAGAGGTCTTTTAGAAACAAAATATGATATTGTTGGAATGGCTGAAGATGGGAATGCACTTGTAAAAGAAGCATTACGACTCAAACCAGATGTTATTATTGCTGACATCAGTATGCCTTCACTTAATGGTATCGATGCTATCCGGCAAATTCGGAAACAAGGATTGAACCCAAAGGTTATTTTTCTCACGATGCACAATGATGCTCTATATGCAAAAGAAGCATTAGAAATTGGAGCATCGGCTTTTGTTCTGAAACATTCAGCAGCATCAGAGCTTATTACGGCTGTCGAGGAAACTCTGAGTGGAAATAGACATATCAGTCCAGTCATTTCACAGGAATTGTCGCGTCTTGATGAAGGCAATGGTGGGAATGGTGTTTTTGAGGGCCTTTCATTGAGGCAAAGGGAAGTGCTGCAATTGCTCGCTGAAGGCAAGTCTGCAAAAGAGGTTGCCAGTATTCTGAAGATTTCACCCCGTACAGTGGAATTTCATAAGTACTCAACAATGCAGCAGCTCGGGATAAAAACTAATGCCGAAATTATCCATTTTGCCATCAAGCATGGTATAGTTTCAATTTGAACCTTAAAATTTGCATTTCATACCTAGTAATTCTACTAGTAGCATAGAACTATTTTTTATAGTAACATCTTAGCTGCACAAAATTGCAATAAGATTATTAACTATAAAGAAAGGCCTTCTATGAATAATAGTTGCATCGTTCTTGGTGATAAACATCAAAATGCACTCGAAGGACTTCGGGGATTGCTCGAAACTATTTTTGAGAGCGTAGTTATGGTTGCAGACCAGAAATCATTATTTAAAGCTTTAGATCAAATAAAACCAAACATCGCCATTGTTGATTTGTCATTGTTGGGGTATGGCGAGTCAGGAATTACCTCTGAAATCAATAAACGTTTTGCAAATATAAAGTTTATTGTTCTCAGTGATTATGATGAGCCGGATATAGTTGATGATGCCATATCCAGTGGCGTTTTAGGCTTTGTACTAAGACAATATGCGGGCACAGATTTGTTTGATGCAATTAAGGATGTTCAGCAAGGACAAATATTTATTTCAGAGGCAGTAAAAAAAATTTAAGGATAAAATAAAATGGGGCTATATGGAAAAATATTAAAGCAATCAAAATCTATTTTTATGGTAATTGCAGTCCTTTGCTGGATTTTTATCAGTGCGGATGCTTACGCCGAAAGTCTCGAGGATTTCAATACTACAAAGTTAACGGGCAACTGGGGAGGCGCGAGAACAAAACTTGCTCAAAAAGGAATCACTGTCAATATTGATGCTGTTCAAAGCCTCCAAAAAGTTGTAGGCGGCGGCGCAGACAATAAATTGCGATATGGCGGTTCGATGGATTACAGGCTCAGACTTGACTTTGACAAAATGGGCTTGTGGCCCGGAGCGTTTTTGGACATACAATTTGAGCATCAGTTTGGAACATTTATCGGCGCCGATACTGGCACAATAGCCTCCAGCAACATTGATGGGCTTTTTCCTTTACCCGATTATCGAAAGGTGAATGTGTCTGAATTTAAGTACACTCAATTTTTGTCAGAAAATTTTGCTGTATTTGTGGGTAAAATAAACATACTGGACGGCGATGATAATATATTTGCTGGTGGTCGGGGCAAAACTAATTTTATGCACCAGAATTTTGTGGTTAACCCAGTGGGCCTGGCTACCATCCCGTACTCAACTTTAGGGGTAGGAGCAGCGGTTTTTGTGCCAAGTGTTATGGTTAAAGACCCTTCTGTTTTTACATTCATGATGCTTGGTCCGGATGGTCAGCCGAATAGAACAGGCTTCGGTAAAGATTTTGAAAAAGGAGAAACGTTTATTTTTGCATATCGCCAACCGACTAAATTGTTTGGTCAGTCTGGCAGTCATACATTCAGCGGCAGCTACGGTACCAAAAATTATACAATGCTCCAGCAGGATCCAAGGCTTATTCTTCGCGGGCTGATCGAGAAGAATGTAACGTTTGCAGAAAAGGAAAGTTCATGGAGCTTTATGTATAATATGCATCAATATATCTACTCCGAGAAAAAAGATGAAACACAGGGGTTCGGCCTTTTTGCACGTTTCGGTGCCGCCGATGACAAAACAAACCCACTTGCTAGATTCTACAGTATCGGTCTGGGCGGCAAGGGTATGTTTAATGGTCGAGATAACGATACGTGGGGCTTAGGATATTTCTATATGCAGCTTTCAGATAAATTAGGCAGGGTTATACAACGTGACTTCGGCGACTCAGATGGATATGAACTTTTCTATAACATAGAAGTTACAAAATGGCTACACGTAACACCTGATTTTCAAATCATTAACCCGAGCAATAAAAATGTTGATACCGCGTATGTTGCGGGCATAAGAACTAAAATAGATTTTTAATTATCCAATACTAAGGAGTAGCATTATGAGTGTGCAAGATAATAAACACCGTTCGCATCTTCCGATGCGGAACACTACTAAGCCCGGCTTTATCGCCTATGATGCAAAAGACTTAGACCACAAGACGAACCCGATCGAACAATTGCGTCCGCCCAAGGGATCGCCAAACATCCTTATCGTCTTGCTAGACGACGCGGGGTTTGGTTCATCCAGTGCTTTTGGGGGACCATGCAACACGCCAAATGCTGAGAAATTGGCTACAGGCGGCCTGAAATTTAACCGCTTCCACACTACAGCGATCTGTTCTGCGAGTAGGCAGGCGCTTTTGACAGGCCGCAACCACCATTCTGCAGGTATGGCTGGGATCACCGAAATCGCCACAGGCGCGCCAGGTTATTCTTCGGTACTCCCAAATTCCATGTCGCCACTGGCCAAAACCCTGAAGCTTAACGGCTACAATACGGCACAGTTCGGCAAGTGCCACGAAGTACCCGTCTGGCAGACCAGCCCGGTTGGTCCCTTCGATCAGTGGCCCACTGGTGGCGGCGGCTTCGAGCATTTCTACGGATTCCTAGGCGGCGAAGCGAACCAGTGGTACCCGACCCTCTATGAAGGTACGACTCCGGTCGAACCGCAGAAAACGCCTGAAGAGGGCTATCACCTTGTAGATGACATGACCAACAAGGCAATCAACTGGATCGGACAGCAGAAGGCGCTAGCTCCCGACAAGCCTTTCTTCGTCTACTTCGCTCCGGGTGCCACCCATGCGCCTCATCACGTGGCGAAGGAGTGGGCCGACAAGTACAAGGGCAAGTTCGATGAAGGCTGGGACAAATTACGTGAGCAGATTCTTGCCAACCAGAAGAAGCTGAGCGTCGTCCCGCAGGAATGCCAGCTTTCGGCTCGTCCCAATGATGTTCCGGCCTGGGACGATATGCCGGAGGCGTTCAAGCCGGTATTGCGCCGCGAGATGGAGGTTTACGCGGGCTTTATGGAATACACCGATCACCATGTGGGCCGTATTTTTGACTTTCTGAATAAGCTAAACATCCTCGATGATACGCTTATCTACTACATCATCGGCGACAATGGTGCATCGGCTGAGGGAAATATCAATGGTTGTTTCAACGAGATGAGTTACTTTAATGGACTACAGCAGTTCGAGACGGCCGAGTATCTAATGGAACGGATCGACAAGCTCGGCGGCCCGGAATCCTACAATCATTTCGCGGTGGGTTGGGCGCATGCTTTGAATACTCCTTACCAATGGACCAAACAGGTCGCCTCGCATTTCGGCGGCACCCGTAACGGAACTATCGTCCACTGGCCTAAAGGAATCAAGGTTAAAGGCGAGATACGTTCACAGTTCTGCCATGTAATCGACGTTGCACCCACTATTCTCGAAGCGGCCGGCATTCCCGAGCCGGTCTCTGTAGACGGTATTCAACAGGATCCGATAGAGGGTGTCAGCATGCTCTATGCATTTAACGATGCCAAGGCGGCGGAACGGCATGAGACACAGTACTTCGAGGTCATGGGCAACCGCGCCATTTTCCATAAGGGATGGACGGCTGTAACCAAGCACTACACTCCGTGGATAATGGGCCCACGGCCGGCACTCGACGATGATGTCTGGGAACTCTATGACACCAACAACGACTGGAGCCAGTCTAAAGATTTGTCTAGAGAGAATCCGCGGAAGCTCATGGAACTGCAACGGCTTTGGTTAATCGAGGCTGCACGCTATAAAGTGTTGCCGCTTGATGATCGCATGATGGAGAAGATTAATCCCGACACCGCCGGACGCCCGGTGCTGATCAAAGGCAAGACACAGATGCTTTTCAGTGGTATGGGTCGCTTATCGGAAAACTGCGTTCTTAACCTGAAGAATAAGTCGCACTCGGTCACGGCCGGAATCGTGGTGCCGGAGAAAGGGGCTGAGGGAGTGATCATTTCGCAGGGCGCAAATATTGGCGGCTGGAGCCTGTACGTCAAGGAAGGCAAACTTAAGTACTGTTACAACTGGGGCGGATTCAAGCATTTCATCGTGGGTTCTGAGACTGCTATCCCAGCGGGCGAGCACCAGGTGCGAATGGAGTTCGCATACGCTGGCGGGGGCTTGGGCAAGGGCGGCGTGGCTACCCTCTTCGTCGACGGCAAAAAGGTTGGTCAGGGAGACATCGGAGCGACGCTGGCGATGATTTTCTCGGCGGACGATGGATGCGACGTGGGTGAAGATAGCGGCGCGCCAGTGTCGCCGGAATACAAGGCGGGTGATAACCGTTTCAACGGTGAGATTAAAGGTATTCAGCTTGCGATCGCTGACGCCGCGGAGAATGCGGATCACTTCGTCAAACCTGAAGATGCTATACATATGGCGATGGCGAGACAGTAAATAGATTTAGAATTGATGCCCAAGCAAGCCTATCGATTGAAAGTGAGGATGGCAATGACCAATAACGAACTGTTACCGACACTGGCATTTACCGGCGGAACAAAGGCGATTACCATGACTCCGGTTGTTGGTACGCCGCAACGGCAATACGCCGAGATGTTTGTTCCGGGTGAGGAGCCGCTCGAGGATGGCGAGCTGCGTGTGACGGTGCTCGGCAGCGGCAATCCATGGCCGACCCGCGCACAAGCCTCGGCCAGCATTCTTGTCGAAGTCGGCAATCCTGAGCGGGACATTCTGGTTTTTGACCTGGGGACAGGTTCCTTGGCGAACTATGCGAGCCTGAAGTTGCCGGTGAACCAGCTCAATAAGGTTTTTATTAGCCACCTGCACGCCGACCACATGGGCGATGTCCTTACTCTTAGCGGAAGCTTATCAAAAGTAGGGCGTGCCGATGGCCCGGTCTATGTGTGGGGCCCCAGCGGGACGGAACCCCGGCTTGGTACGGAACACTTCTGCAAAGCGATCGAAGATGTTCTCGCTTGGGACACTGCAGCCGGGAATGGCGCCATAAATCCAGAGAGCATGAAGATAGTAGGGTCCGAGTTTGACTTCAGTAAGACCCAGGTTGTCTACGAAAAAAACAGCGTAAAAGTAACATCGTTCCCAGTCGTTCACTGCATCAGCGGTGCCGTGGGATATCGTCTTGATTTCGCCGGTTTGTCGTTAGGTTTTTCAGGCGACACCCGTCCATGCTGGCCGCTCGTGCGCGCTTGTGAAGGAGTAGACCTGCTAATTCATGAATGTTTTCCACCTGCAAAAGCACTGGCGGCTGCGTCTGGACTTTCAATTGAGCGCGCTACAATTGCGCTCAATGCCGCACATACCTCACCGAAGGCCGCCGGCAAGGTGTTCAACCTAGTAAAGCCACGTTTGGCTGGCCTTTGGCATACATTGCTGTCGCCAGAAGTGGTCTCTATGCTTTTTGCAGAGCTTGGCGAGGTGTACACAGGTCCGGTAGTCCAGACCCAGGATCTGACGGTTATCAACATCACTAAGTATGCCGTGATCTGTCGGCAGGCGAAGGTGGTGGATCAGTTGCCGCCGATAGCGGGTCAACAGCGCATAGCCTTTAAGCCGGTCGCAGTTTCGCCCCCAGAATGGTGGGCAGAGGCGCTTATCCCGATAGACTATCCATCTTGTCGGTAAGCTTAATAACTTTTGGCTGGCCTGTGATCGGCTCATAAAAAAAGGAAATAAAAAAAAATTGATTGAACATAGAAACTATTGTAGAAGGCAAAATGACTAAATCTGATATCCTCCAAACGTTTCACGTTATGGCCAAGCCTACGGGTGCGGATTGCAATCTGGACTGCGAATACTGTTTCTTCCTGAAAAAAGAAGGGCTTTATCCTGGCAGCGATTTTAGAATGTCGGATTTAGTGCAAGAGGCTTATATCAAGCAACTTTTTGCAGCCCACCATGTTCCGCAGGTGACTGTGGCCTGGCAGGGCGGCGAGCCAACGCTGATGGGTCTGAATTTCTTTAGGCATTCCATATATCTCCAAAAAAAATATGCCAAGCCTGGTACCCGCATCGAGAATACTTTTCAAACAAATGGTATACTACTTAATGATGAATGGTGTCAGTTCTTTCGCGAAAATAATTTTCTTATTGGCCTGAGTCTGGATGGTCCTAAGGAACTTAATGACTTCTATCGCAAAGATAAAGCAGGCAATGGAACATTTGACAAGGTTATACGTGCTGTCGGGTTGCTCCAGAAGCACAACGTAGAGTTTAATATCCTTTGCACAGTCAATTCTAAAAATGCTGATCATCCCCTTGATGTTTATCGTTTCTTCAGGGACCAGCTCGGTGCGCATTATATACAGTTCATTCCGATTGTCGAGCGGGATAATGAAAGCGGATTTCAGGAAGGCAGCAAGGTTACTGAACGATCCGTTCGGCCAGAACAGTGGGGACGATTCCAGATTGAGATATTCGATGAATGGGTCAAACGCGATGTGGGAAGCACCTTTGTTCTCAACTTCGATGGTGCGTTGGCGGGCTGGCTTGAAATGGCTGGAACTGTATGCATTTTCGGGCCTACTTGCGGACAGGGGATGGCCTTGGAACATAATGGTGATTTATATTCCTGCGACCATTTCGTCGAACCAAGGCATCTTTTGGGTAACATACTGGAAAAATCTATCGCGGAAATGGCGGCTTCCGAAAAACAAATAAAATTTGGGCAGAATAAGTGCGACACGTTGCCGCAATACTGCCGCAATTGCGAATTTATTCATATCTGTAATGGCGAATGTCCAAAGAACCGCTTTTTAAAAACGCCTGATGGCCAGGATGGTTTAAACTATCTATGTGAGGGATTCAAAGTATTCTTCAAGCACGCCGGCATGCATATGCAAATTATGGCTGAATTAATACGGGAAGGCAAACCGGCAGAGGAAATCATGAATATAGTTGGAAATTAATCTTGTTATTTGGAGGTAAAGATGCCAGAAATAAAAAAAACAGCCAATGCGCTTGCCGAGGAACGTAATGATATGGCCCTTGAGCGTACGTCGATGGCTAACGACCGTACTCTTATGGCGTGGACACGAACTTCTCTTTCGATGATAAGCTTTGGATTTACTGTTTTTAAATTCATGCAGTATATGCAGCAGGAAGGTAAGATGCTTGTAGTTAAAACTGAAGGAGGAGCTCAACGTTTTGGGCTGACTTTAATAGCTGTTGGGATCATTTCTCTAATCATCGCCTGTGTTCAATACTGGCATCTTGCCAAGAAACTTAATCCAAACAGGAAGTGGTATTTAAATTTAGCTTTTGCTAATGCTGCATTTATGGGGCTCCTTGGATCGTTGGCCTTAATAAATGCTTTATTTAAGATCGGTCCCTTTTAGAAAGTGAAGGATAATTAAATAGGATCTTTATTCCTGAAACATGGCTTATGCTGCATTATTGTTTTAACAGGCGAGAACTAAAAATATAAGGAGATTTTAATGGATCCGCTATCTAAGACTTTTACATTAATATTCCTGATTACCACTATGGCGGCTATCGGACTTAAGGTAACGACGGGTGAAATTATATCGGCATTTTCTGACCGTAGTCTTATGATACGCTCTCTGTTGGTCAATTTGATTCTTGTCCCGCTCCTTGGCCTGGTGCTGATAAAAATCGTTCCTATGAGTCAGGATGCCAAAATTGGTATACTGCTTTTGGCCGCGGCTCCGGGGGGACTTAATGCCATCCAATTCACCAGCAAGACCAAAGACGCTCTTTGCTATGCCGCCTCGCTTCTTTTTATTCTAACATTGCTGTCGGTTCTGCTATCTCCTATTATTGCCGGCTTTATTCTTCCCATTGAAATATCAATTTCATTGCCGTATGGGAACGTTATCAGGTTTCTGCTTCTCTATCTTCTTTTGCCTCTGATGTCAGGTCTTGTGATTCATCGTTTATCAAAGCAAATTGCGGGAATCCTATCTAAACCTGCGGCTATTTGCGGTACATTTTTCTTCGTAGTTGTTGTTATTCGCATGCTGGCACAAAGAAAACAAGCAATGGCCGCTATGAGTAGTGTAGAAATAGTGACGATGATAGGGTTCATTATTTTAATGATGATAATTGGCTGGCTTGCAGGCGGACCGTCAAGCGAAACTCGAAGAGTACTTGCTACAGCTACGAGCATGAGAAATGCTGCGTTGTGTTTTATTATAGCGACTAATGGATTTCCGGACACAAACGTTATTGTAACTGTAGTTGCCTTCAGCGGCTTGATGATATTTCCAAATATGCTCTTTACCGTCTACGGAATTATTAAAGAAAGAAAATCTTCAAAAAACAATTTTAAAACTATCGTGGTGTAAATTTAATGAATATATTTATAAAGGATTAATATCATGAAAAACAACTTTAACAATTCTACTGTGTGGTGTCTTGTTATTTTGATTGTTGCCCCTGTTTGGGCAGTTTCACCAGACCCCAATGCCGGGCCTGTGTTCAGCCAGGAAGAGCTTGATCAAATTCTTGCGCCGATTGCTCTTTATCCTGATTCATTGCTTTCGCAGATTCTGATGGCTTCGACTTATCCGCTCGAAATTATACAGGCTGATCGATTGGTCAGGCAGAACAAAGACCTTAAAGATGAAGCTCTTGCCGCTTCACTTGAAAAAGAGACATGGGACCCGAGTGTTAAATCGCTTGTGAATTTTCCGCAGGTGCTCACAATGATGAGCGAGAAACTCGATTGGACACAAAAGCTCGGTGATGCATTTCTTGCACAGCAGAAAGATGTAATGGATACAATTCAAAAGCTACGCAAAAAAGCACAGGAGCAGGGCAATCTCAATATGACCGAGCAGCAGATAGTTAAGACCGAACCTAATGTCATCATCATCGAATCCTTAAGTTCAGAAGTTATTTATGTCCCAATGTACGATCCTACAGAGGTCTATGGAACGTGGTGGTATCCTGAGTATCCGCCTTATTATTACTATCCGCCGGGATATGTTGCAGCTCGGGGGGTCGCTTTTACTTCAGGAGTCGTTCTTGGTGCGGCATGGGGCCATGCATGGGGCCACACTGACTGGCATGGTGGTAACATAGATATCGATGTCAGCCGAAATCTCAATCTAAACCAGAATATAAATCGAGGAGTATATGCAAAGCAGTACTCGGCAACAGGCAAAGGCGCTGGCGTCTGGCAGCATAACCCTGCGAATCGTAAAGGTGTTGCTTATCGGGATCAGGCGACTGCACAGAAGTTTAATCGCGCTTCAACGTCTGATGCCATAAAATCACGTGAGGCTTTCCGCGGCAGATCCGAACAGGGAAGGCAAGACCTTGCACGTGGCGATGCCGACACATTCAAAGACCGTCAGCAAAATGTCGGCCAGCGAGAGGCCTCTGGAAGAATAAGCAAGCCAGCAACTCGCAATACGCAGAACGTTGATTCTTTAAATCGGGGCAATGCGTTTCAGGGTGTGAATCAAGGTAGTTCTGCTAGAAATTTCAGCAGCCGTGGAAGTTCAAGTCGCCAAAGCATGTCAAGACCGAGCAGTAGCGGCCGCAGTCGTCCAAGTGGAGGTGGGGGAAGGAGATAGTCAGGCTATGGCTCAATCATTATTAAATATACTTTAATGGAGAAAAATATGGTTTCAGGAATGAATGATAAAAAAATAACTTTGTATCACATTAGAATCGTTGTTATCGCTGTGATTGTTATGGTTTTTGCCTTTGGTGAGTCGGTTTTGGCAGTTCCAAAACAAAAAGTTTTTGATACTGGTCAGGAAGGTGTTAACGCTTTAGTAAAAGCCGTTAGAGAGGGTAATAAAGAGGAGTTGCTGGCAATCTTTGGCGCCGATGCAAATGATCTTATATCTTCCGGCGATGCGGTTGCTGATAAGCAAAAACTTGAAATGTTTATAAAGGCTTATGATGAACAGAACAGTGTTGCTCCCGAAGGAGAGAAACTTGTTCTTATTATTGGTAAGAATTCCTGGCCATTTCCTATTCCAATTGTTAAACGGGCAGAAAAGTGGGTTTTCGACACGAATAGCGGAAAAGAAGAGATGCTGAACCGTCGAATTGGGCAAAATGAACTAGACACCATTCAGGTAATGCTCGCCATTGTTGATGCCGAGCGTGAATATGCAATGAAAGACCACGATAAGAACGGTATCCTCGAATATGCTCAAAAATTCAAAAGTGATCCAGGGAAAGAAAACGGACTTTACTGGGAAACGAAAGAAGGACAAGAGCCAAGCCCACTTGGACTGTTCATTGCAAAAGCAAAGGATGAAGGTTACTTCAGAAAAGACTCTTCCGAAAAACCTCAGCCATATCATGGCTATTTCTACAGGATTCTAAAAGCACAGGGAGAAAACGCTGTTGGTGGGGCATTTGATTATATCGTGAACGGCAAAATGATTGGAGGTTTCGCTATAGTTGCTTATCCTGCGGAGTATGGAAATTCAGGCGTTATGACATTTATAGTGAACCATGATGGTGTAGTTTATCAAAAAGACCTTGGAGAAAGTACTGAAAAAGAAATGGAGCGTATGAAGATGTTCGATCCAGATAAAACATGGACAAAGGAACAGTAGGTTTGATTGATCTCAAGAATGATTTTACTTGCCACTAATAGTTGTTGTTTATTGTTTTTATATAAGCTATTAAATCTATAAACTGTGATAAGGAATATTAAATGTTTTCAGATTTTAACTTTGACAAAATTCCGCTTCCTGTGTTTTTTATTTTTGCGGTTATTATTGTTCTTATATCAATCCAAATTGGAAAACTGTTAGGCCAAAATATAAGACGCAAGCCTGATCATGAATCTGAATCTTCACTTGGTTCTGTCATTGCAGCAACATTAGGTCTGCTTGCTTTTATGCTTGCCTTTACCTTTGGAATTACAGAACAGCGTTACCAAGCCCGCAAAGACCTTCTTCTTGAAGAAGTTAAGGCAATTGAAACCACATATCTTCGTGCCCAGTTATTGCGGGAACCGCATTTAACTGAAACTCAAAGTTTGCTGCGAAAATACGTCAATTTACGTGCTAACTATGTAAAAGAAGGTCATTATCAGAAAAAGGAAACGTTTCGAGGTTTAATTAAAGATACAGAAATCGTTATTGGGAACTTGTGGTCACATGCTAGAGCTTTAGCTGACGCTGACCGCAGTTCAGAAATTGATGCTCTATTTATCAGTTCTCTTAATAATGTTATTGAAATCCATAAAAGTCGTGCTACGGTATTTCAATATAGAATTCCATTGGTTATTTGGATTGTTTTATATCTTATAACCATCCTGTCAATGTTCACAGTAGGTTATCAGGAAGGTTTGACAGGCAAAAAAAAATTTAGAATCGCTATAGTACTAGCATTAACTTTTTCAATTGTGATTCTTCTTATTGCGGACCTTGATCGTGGAACCGGTATTATGTCTGTATCTCAGAAACCCTTGTACGAACTTCAGGAGAAACTTAATTCTCAAATGCCGCCGACAGATGCCAACCAGCTTTTTGAGTCTAATAAATAAAAAAATAAAGATGGCACATAGAAATAAAATTTCAAAAATATGGCAATAGCATCCTTCAGACCAATCTTGTTTTTTTTCTGAAGTATATTGCCGAAATGGACAGAAAGCGATGGATGCGGGGTGGTCAAGGTGGGGTAACGATAATCTCATTGAATAGACTTAAGTAAATGGCTTATTCGCTGAATGCTGCATAGACTCAGCAAGAAGTTTTGATGCTATAAAGGCTCACTATTGGGCTGCATAAAAATGCAGCATAACAATATGTAACCAAGGCCGCCGGCCCCGACAAGTCCGGGCAGGTTTAACGGTAAAATAGTTGGTGCATCTTCAGAAGGCTTTGAAAACAAAGCTGATTGCCAAAACAACGCGGAACGCAATAGAAAGCCACTACGCTAATTCTCCAACCAAAATAGTGCCTTGTTTTGCGGCCTGTTTTAGAGCGCTTTCCCAAGATGAGGCACTAATTCGTTTACCCACATACTCTCCATCTTTTTTTATTATCTTAGTAATATAAATCTTCAATTACATACCTTTTTTATCCATAAACCCTAATCTATGACATTCCGAATTTTAAAGATTTATAAAAGGCGATATGAATACACTAGAACTCATAATCCATTGGTCCAAGGTTCGAATCCTTGCAGGCCCAATAAGTTATAACTAATTTATAATTATCAATTTACTGCTTTTTAATTCATTTCTTAATTCTCAAAATATATCCTAAAAACAGCTCCCAGCGTCCAGAAAGCGTCCAGTTTTTTTATATTGGCAGTAACGAACTTTTGAAGAATTTTCTTAATAAAAATCATACCAAGAATGTTATCAAATTATTGTCCAATTTCTGATGAATTATTAGCCGCTTAAAAAAAGATAAATGTGACTAATCAGAGCAAATTAGGGCTAACATGAGTAGATAAGTCGGGCTTATAACTGTAAACCTGCTGGTAAGCCGCTGGTGCTGCCTGTGAAAGGTTCTGGTGGGTTGTTTATTTGATTAATTAGCCAGAAATCTTTAATTATTTACAATTTCAGCAGTTTTCATCTGGTTTTCGTCTGATAAATAAA
This sequence comes from Planctomycetes bacterium GWF2_42_9, assembly GCA_001825675.1. Classification (GTDB taxonomy): domain Bacteria; phylum Planctomycetota; class Phycisphaerae; order Sedimentisphaerales; family UBA12454; genus UBA12454. Next base: position 24,739 of record MHYA01000084.1, read on the forward strand.
AGAAAAGACTTTCTCTCTATGTAAAAAATTGTTGTAAATAGAATTATGTTGTTTTACTATTAACAGG
>MHYA01000084.1:24870-29150 GCA_001825675.1 Planctomycetes bacterium GWF2_42_9
CAGGTGAGAAAAAACACAGTATCACCGAACGCAAGCAGACTGACGCGGAATTGCGGCAAGGCGAGACTAAATTCCATGCCCTCTTCGAGCACAGTACCTATGGTGTTTTCCTAACATCTACCGATGGTTCGATTTACGCTTCCAATCCTGCTTCATGTTCCATGTTTGGCTATACAGAGCAGGAGTTTCGAAGTCTCAAGCCCTGGGGATTACTCGATGTTGCCGATCCTCGCTTTTCGGAAGCATTAAAAGAACGGCAGCATACAGGACTAATCAATGGCAGAGAACTTACTGCCATCCACAAAAATGGAAGCACTTTTATTGTCGAAGTCGATTCATTTATTCTATCTGATGATCCGTCCAAATCATTTTTGGTCTTGCGTTATGTCACAGAACTTAATCGCATAGAAAATACTTTGCGTGAAAGTGAAGAAATGAAACGTGCAACATTGAATGCACTTCCTGCTCACATTGCTGTTGTTGATAAAAATGGAAATATTATAGCTGTGAACCGTTCTTGGGTTGACTTTGCAATTAAAAACAATGCTGGTGGTTCTCCGACAGTAGCCGTTGGTGCAAATTATTTTGAAGTTTGCAAGCTAGCTGTCCAAGAAAATGATGAATATGCTGTCAAGGCAATTGCTGGAATAAAAAACGTTCTCGAAAAGAAAATACCATTGTTTTCGTTTGAATATCCCTGCCATAGCCCAACAGAACAGCGATGGTTTTTAATGCATGTTATTCCTTTGACAGATAGTCTTGATGGAGCTGTTATTACGCATCTTAATATTACTGATCGCAAGAAAGCTGAGCAATCACTCCAAAAAGTTAATGAAGAACTAAAACGCTCGAATATGGAGCTTGAGCGGTTTGCTTACATAGTAAGTCACGAACTTCATGAGCCGCTTCGTGCTATTAGCGGCTTTGTCAGGTTACTTGATGAATGGTACAAGGATAAACTTGATGAGATGGCCGCTAAGTATATGTATTATATAAATCATGGTGTACTAAGAATGGACGAACTGCTTTCAAGCCTGCTAGATTATTCAAGAGTTGATACAATAGGCGGAGTACCGTCAGAAATATCTGTGGAGGAAGCATTGAAAGATGCAATCGCCAATCTTAATAGATGCATAACTGAAGCAAACGCTAATATCACTTATGATAAACTTCCGATGGTTACAGCTAATGGCACACAACTTACGCAATTGTTCCAGAATCTCATACATAACTCAATTAAATTCAGAGGAGAAAAAAAAGCATGTGTCCATATAGGCTGCCGAAAAGAAGCGAATAATTGGGTTTTCTGGGTCAAAGACAATGGCATAGGAATTAAATCTGAGCAATTTGAGCGGATATTCGAAATATTTCAGCGTCTTAACACTCCCGAGCAGTACCCTGGTTCTGGAATAGGTTTATCTATTTGTAAAAAAATAGTAGAACGTCATGGCGGCAAAATATGGGTTGAATCTGAAATTCATAAAGGAACAACGTTTTATTTTTCACTTCCAGACAAGTAATTTTTCTCGAAATTGAACTTTATTAAATGCAAAAAAATGTTGCTAAAATATCCTACTAAATTTAAAAACTTATTAAAAGCATTTCAAAAACTTCCAGGCAGATCCCCCAATAGCTAAGAACGTAGGAAATGCAAAATGATAGACGATATGTATAGTTCTATGTCAGAATCGTTCAACACAGCGATATGAACAAAGAGGCATTGCAGATGATTTGATGCTTATCGCAGCTATACGAAAAGAGAAAGATATTTATTCAACGTTCGTGGTGTTCCGGATTTTATAAGGAGCGATAATGGCTCGGAGTTTATAGCGGATGAAGTTAAGAAGTTTTTGAAGGCAAGCGGTGTTGAGACTTTATATATTGAGCCTGGCAGTCCATGGGAGAACGGCTACATAGAATCCTTTAACTCAAGGCTGCGTGATGAGTTATTCAATGGTGAGATATTCTTGCATATTGATGAAGTAAAATATGTTGTTGAGCGATGGCGTATGGATTATAATCATTACCGTCCTCACAGTAGTTTGAGTTATATGACACCTGCGGAATTCGCGAAATTATGTGTTGAAGTTGGCTGTTATAAACGGCAAAAACCTACGATGGAAGACGTGGAAATTATCGGAACTCTCTCAAATGAACTGCACTAAAAAATGGGGGCAGGTCAAAACTCTTATAAAAATGATATTACTGAATAATATTATAATGGAAAATAAATCACTTTTCTCAGTAATTCCGGGGGAGAACTTGGAGTTCAATTGTTGGCGAACAGGTGAAAATAGTTTACTGGGTGAACAATCGCGGGTTGGGGAAAACCGCAAAACTGGGACAAATGCATATAAAAACTTGAACTGCTAAGATAAGTTTGATATTCTTTTGGAAAATGATGCTCAGTGCTGTAGCTGATCAATAATATTATGTTATATAGAATATCAAGGAGCTAATATGGCAAAGAGCGCAAAACCAGCAACCAAGAGTGAAATTCTTTCAAATATCGCTAAGTCTACTCAGCTTTCCCGCAAACAGGTAGCATCAGTGTTTGATGCACTTGCAGGTCAGATCAAAAATGCAGTGAGTAAGAAAGGTCCTGGCGTTTTTTCTTTATCAGGTTTGGTAAAAATTGTAGTTATCAATAAGCCGGCTACGCCCAAACGTAAGGGCATCAATCCATTCACAAAGCAGGAACAGGTCTTTGCAGCTAAACCCGCTCGCCGAGTTATAAAGATTAGAGCTTTCAAAGCTCTCAAAGATATGGCTAAGTAATTTTATAAAATTAATACTATTATATTTATAAAGGAGAAATTATGGCGGACCAAAATCCAAAAGATAACCAAAAATGCAATAGTGATGAACATACGAAACACCTGTGTTATTTTGTATCTTATGGTTACCATGTAAATAATGAGGAAGATTACAAAAACTTAGTCGAGGAGCCAAAGTATAAATGCTATATCTGCGGACGCACAGCTCACTGTAAGGAAAGTCTTTGCAATCCTGTACCATTATAATTAGACAGATGTTATATTTATGAAAGGGTCAAGTAATTGAAAACCTGTACGTCGTTTAAAGATAAACTTAAGCGGATATTTCGTTTACAGGCATTTGCAGTTTTAGCTACTCAACAAAAAAAGATGCCCTATACGAGCTTAGTTGCTTTTGCATGCTCTGATGATATGCGTTGCATTGTATTTGCTACCCTTAAGGCAACAAGGAAGTTTGCTAATATTATGTCCAATCCGAATGTTTCGATGTTTATTGATAACAGGTCAAACAACGCTGCCGATTTCAGCAAAGCAATTGGCATTACCGCATTAGGTTCAGTAAGACAATTAACTAAAAATAAAAATAGTAAAATGATGAAGCTGTATCTCAAAAAACATCCACAATTAAAGCCATTTCTTGCCTCTCCATCTTGTGCTTTTATTTGCATGGATGTCAAATCATTCTACGTAGTTGAAAGATTTCAAAATGTTACAGAGATTAATTTAAAGTAAAGGCTCTAATATTAAGAATATATATCAAAGATAGGAGAACATTGTAACTTAAAACCAGCTTTTGATACGAAAATTGATTTTTACATAATTCTGGTATTTTGTTTTAAGGTTTTGGTTACGTAGCCAAGCCTTTGGTTCTAGGGGATCTTATTTAAGGGAAATTTTATGTCAACCACAGATAATCTTAAAGACGCATTTGCGGGAGAGAGTCAGGCTAACCGTAAGTATTTGGCTTTTGCTCAAAAAGCCAAAGATGAAGGTCGTCCGCAGATAGCCGCACTTTTCAGAGCTGCCGCGGAAGCAGAAACAGTTCATGCCCATGCTCATCTACGTGTTATGAATGGCGTTAAATCAACTGCAGATAATATTCGCACAGCCATTGAAGGTGAAGGTTTCGAGTTCCAGGAAATGTATCCTAAATACATTCAGGAAGCAGAAAAAGAAGGCAATAAAGATGCTGTAAAATCTTTCAAATATGCTCTTGCCGTTGAGAAAATACATCATAAGCTTTACAGTGAAGCCCTTGAAACTCTTGAGGCTGGAAATGACTTGCCCGCAAACTCTATATTTGTATGCCCGGTATGCGGCAATACCGTAATTGGCAATGCTCCCGATACATGTCCAATTTGCGGTACACCCGGCAATAAGTTCAAAGAAATTAATTAAATTCGTATCACGCAGCAATCTAACTATAGAAGAATAATTCCAAAGTTGGAGGGAACTATTGTACATCCTGATGTCCCTACTCACTACATATCAGCATCAGAATTT
>MHYA01000085.1:0-24877 GCA_001825675.1 Planctomycetes bacterium GWF2_42_9
AACAATTGATTGATGAGCTGATAAAGGGTTACACCGGCCCCGCATCGTTTTGGGGCGAAACCGGCATATTTGCCCAACTCAAGAAGAAGATTATCGAACGCACCCTCGATGCTGAGATGGACAATCATCTGGGCTATTCCAAGCACGACCCAAAAGGACACAACAGCGGCAACAGTCGCAACGGCAAAGGCAAAAAGACTGTCGTCATCGATTCTGAACCAGTAGAACTTGAGCCGCCAAGAGACCGAAACGGCAGCTTTGAGCCGCAGCTTGTTCCAAAACGTCAGAAATATTTCGAAGGTTTCAACGACAAGATACTTGCGATGTATGCCCGTGGCATGAGCGTTCGGGACATACAGGCATGTCTGCTGGATATGTACAAGGTGGATGTTTCCGAAGGACTTATCAGCCAGGCAACTGAAGGCATAATGGAAGAAGTCAAAGCCTGGCAGAATCGCCCGCTTGACAGTGTTTATCCGATAGTGTTTCTGGACTGCATTGTGGTTAAGAGCAGAGAAGATGGCAAGGTTACCAATCGCAGCGTATATCTTGCACTGGGAATAAATATGGAAGGCCAGAAAGAATTGCTGGGCATTTGGATAGCACAAAGCGAAGGAGCTAAGTTCTGGCTTGGTGTTATTACAGAACTTAAAAATCGCGGGATAAAGGATATATTCATTGCTTGTGTGGATGGCTTAAAAGGCTTTCCAGAGGCGATTGAAAGTGTATTTCCGCAAACCGAGATTCAGCTTTGCATAGTCCATATGATTCGCAATTCCGTCAAGTATGTAAACTGGAAAGACCGCAAGGAATTATGCAAAGACCTCAAGAAAATATATTCATCATCTACCGAGCAGCAGGCTGAAACTCAACTCGATGCTTTCGCCGAGAAGTGGGACAGCAAGTATCCTACCATCAGTAAAGATTCCATTCTTCGATTATCCAGCAGATATTCGCAAAGTGATATATACCACCAATGCGATAGAATCTCTTAACCGGTCGTTGCGTAAAGTAATAAAAACAAAAGGAGCGTTTCCGAACGACGCATCTATACTGAAGATATTTTATATGGCACTTGCAAACATATCGAAGAAATGGACGATGCCGATACGGACGTGGAATGCGGCAATAAGCCAGTTTGCGATAAAATTTGCCAGCAGAGTCGAACTGTAAAATAGGAATCCGCCTACTGGCGGAATTGATTTAATAAGTTTATCGCAAAGAAGCCAAAACAGAAAAAGCTCCGACAACAATTATGGCTGTGGGAGCTTTCTGTTCCGGCATCGCTCTGACGCTGGGTTACTGTTCAGCAGAGCCTTATCCTTCAGAGCGATATAGACAAAATAATAGAAATGAGTTATAATGGCAAGCGTGAATTAAAATCGTTAAGACCGTTTACACAGTTTATTTCACACCCTCAGTAAATGTACAAATGCCAATCTTTATAACTAAATTAACTAATAAGTTTATAAAGCGGCTATCTCTGTAATTTTTTGTGGAACAAAGTATGATCGCGTTAAAGCTTCGGCATATTTTACACCAATTTTACTTCCATGAAATCTTGCTCTTGCCTCAAGCTGCCCAGACAATTGATCAAGGTGATCTTGAGCGGTAACAAATTGTCTCCATGATTCCAATTTAGCTTCGAAGGTATCAGTAATATCGACGATATGAGTTGGTTCAGGCATTGTTTGCAGTACCTCAAAATGATACATTGCAGGCGCTATCCAAGGTTTGCCTAAATCTGCGCTGCAATCCCATCCAGCTTGCCACCATGAATCGCACGCCAATCTAGCCATTGCTCTATGCTGAAAGTACTCCAACCAATAATGCCCAAAGATAACATCAGGCCGTGTTCTTCTTATTGCTCCAATACATTGGCGATAGGTCTGACGATTATCCTGTACCCCAAAATCAGGCACATTAAAACATTCAAAATCTTCTACACCGAGTACTTTGTGTGCTTTTACAGCTTCAGCTTTGAAGATTTCTACACATGTATCTTTGTCAGACATTTTTGTGAAAGCTTCATCGCCATTGCCAAAACATACAACTGATACTTTGCATCCATTGTTAACATATTTTCGTATAATACCGCCAACAGCAATGATTGAATCATCAAGGTGGGCAGCTAATATTAAAACTTTTTTCATAATATATTCCTTATAATTTAATCGTTTTCGCAATATCCCATACAGCCATAATATGCCATATTATCCTGTGTCGTATCTAATCTCCCAAATTGAGCCACTATCGGCCTATCTGCTCGAACCCTAATTGCATATTGGGTTAATGGAGGTATTTTAATGCCGCCAATATCCGAAGGCTTATCTAGCCGCAGCGCGATAATTCTTTCAGCACCAACATTAATTTTAATATCTTTATCAGCTTCTTTGTCAGAATAGTAGATATCAAGCTTTACTTCAATGGGGATGTTTGATGTATTTAGAAGCATTAAAGCTTCATGCGCTTCCATTGATCCTTTATTGTTTTTTTCTGGAAGGTACCCGTCAGGAAAATACCATATCTTTTTTCCACCGATCATAATTTTTTCCTGAATATATAAACAAAAATTGGATTAAACTATTTTGCAACTTTTCCCGACATTTCACAAACAAGGTCGCGATAAAAACGGTAGTTATCGAAAGATACATCAGGCGGAATAGCATGATCGCATGATGGAATAAAACCGCCATCTTCAAAGCATTTTTCGAGAATAGGTGAAATTTCTGATCTTATAATCTCTTTCGAGGTAGCTAATATTCGTTTGTCGATTCCACCGAAGAAACCAATTTTCTTTCCATATGTTTCACGCAGTTTGATAACATCCATTCCTGCGGCTACTTCCAAAGGATGCATAATATTTATTCCTGCATCAAGCCACAATGGTATGAGTTCATCAATATTTCCATCCGAATCAACCATTGCGATCGGAATATTTGCGGCATTAACCTTTTCCATGATTTTCTTATAATATGGACTGCAATATTGTTTAAACATTTTTGGTGAAATCAATGGACCTGTTTTGTAGGCCATGTCTTCCCAGAACATAACCCAATCTAGTTTAATACCAGTCGAAAGGACTCTATCGAGCATTTTTAAGGAGAGATTTGTTAAGTATTCCAGCATTTCCTCTATTAAAGCAGGGTCGTCGTAGAAAAGTGTTGAGATATTTTCCACTCCCCACCAATTTCGCAGATGTCCATACGTGCCGCCAACCCACATACCAAGTGGATAATCGCGGTTGTGCTCATTTTTTAGCAATTCCAAAAAAGTATTTCCGATTCGTTGCTCGCTATCCGGATTTAATCTTTTTTTAAATTCATCCCAGTCTTTTCGCGATTCCAGAGGATAGCGAACCCATTGCGGCATAGCTGGCGGCGGTTGATCTTTCAAAATTTTAACGATTTCACCATTTGGATTTTGCCGAATTAGAAATTCCTCATTTTCTTCCAATGTAGTTATTCCAAAGTCTGGTACCGGTCCAGCAACATTAACAGGAATACACCATTGAAAAGGATCAAAATCCATATTGAAAAATTTATTAAAGTCCGCATCAACCGGCAAACCTTCATTTTCCCATCGCTTACGGGTTGACTCATAATAAAAATAATCTCCAGACGCAGGACGATCCGGAAAATCAAAGGTCATGGTTTTAATAAAGCGTTCACGGCGATTCATTTTCATTTCCTAAATACCTTTAATGCATAATTCACGAATAGTTGGCGTTAACGAATCCACGCCGCTTTCAGTAATCACGAAACCTTCCTCAATTCTGTTTGAGCCATCAGGATGGCCGAAAAGACTGATATCCGAATTGACACACATTCCAGCTTCGAGTGGGTACGTACTGTTTATATCAGGATAGGGGGATTCCGCTTCAGCCAGACCGATCCCATGCATCGGCGGATAAACATCATATTTTTCCAATCCATACTTTTTAAATACAGCTTTAACTGCGGTCACCATTTCACCGCTTATTACACCGGCTTTAAGATAATTTTGCTGAACATTTGCAGCATCAAACAAAGCTGTTAGGAATTTCTTTTGTCCATCAGAAGCTTTGCCGATTACAAATGGATATTCAACTGTCGCCACATATCCTTCATATTGTACTGCAAGGGCGGCCATGACCATATCCCCATTTTGCATAATTCGATTTGTAGCGCGGCCGATAATGGTAGCAGCTCTTAGACCCGATCCAAAAACTGTAAAATTAATATCTTCGGCACCAGCCATTCTGGCTGCACCTTCACCTGCCCCAGCAGCATATACTTCGGTATTGCCTGGCTGACATGCTTCCATAAGTTTTTTATAGCCTATGCAGGCGAACTCGCCGGCTTTTCGCAAACATGCAATTTCTGAAACTGTTTTTATTAATCTAAGTTTATTAATGATTTCTGCCGCATTTATTATTTCAACATCTTGAACTGCATTTCTTATGCGATCCATAATGGGGGATGGTATGTCGAAGAAACCAACAATTCCAAGTTTCTTACCTCCTGCCAAAACTTCTTTCAATATGTTTTTGAGAGAAGAGAATTTGGCTAATGGATAATCTATTTCCTCTGGTACGCTGACGCATGCGAACTCCTTAATATTTCTAATATCCTGCCATACACACATTGATTGAGCATAAAATTCACCTTCAGGGGCGCCTGCAAATATAGGTTTTCCTTTTTTGGGAATAAAACATGCGCCTCGTTCGAAAATTGGCCAAAAATTGCAAACATAACGCAGATTTTCTTTACGATATTCGTCACCATATACAAGCAACGCATCAATATTTCTTTGTTCCAAAGCTTGCTGAATTTTTTCTATGCGTAATGCAAACTCTTCTTTTGAAATAATTGGTAAATTCATTTTTAGTCCTTTTTACATACATTTTTTTTAACAAACAACCCAGAATTAACTTGTAGTTTGTATGTTACTCGTATATCATAAATAAGTCAATAAAATTAATATTGCTGCTTAAATGCTTTTGGATAGTGGACTGTGAAACTCTATATTCAGTTCAGCTATTTTGACCTTAAAGCGTTATACAAGCAAATCGAAATCACATCTTGGTCGCATCCTCAGAATATAATATATTGATGAGAAGGAAAACTAATGATGTATCGTAGTGGAATCGAAAGAGATAGAGGCCCGCCCAAAGAGTACTTATCTAATCGTACTACTGAAAATTATAATATTTTTGAAGAGAGGATTTTTATGAAAATTTCATTCGAAAAAAATAAAGTAATTTTAATGTTGTTTTTACTATTTTTTACGGTTTATTCTGCAATGGCAGCAGATACAACTATGTTTTATGACAACATTGGTGGCTACTTGGAGAACCGGTTGTATCCTACGGCAAACGTGAATGTAGTGCTTTCCCAAAACAATGGCGATAATCCAAGTATTGGATCGACTATTGGTAACTGGAGTGTTCCAGCGCCAGATCAATTGGTGAGAATAACCAGTGGCAATACTTACAATTATACAACCTTGGCCGTAAATAAAAGTTCAACTGCTCGATATGGTCAGGTTATGGCCAGAGTAGCTTACGCCGGTTGGGATGGTGTGACTTCGTATTCTTTTGTTCGTTTAGGCGTATTTGGCACAAGCAGTCCAACGTTTCCTGCAGAATTAGCTTATGCTTCGACAAACTCTGGACCTGAAATTCAATGGTGGCCCGGTCAATTAAGAAGATTAACAACAGGAGGAGCTGTCAACCTAACAGCTCAAACTGCGGGATTTCACAATGTAACTATTAATTACGATTTGCAAACAGATACTTATGATGTTTGGTATGATCAGACACAAGTGGCTAGTGGCGCACCGTTTGCGACTGCATTGGCTTCTGTACAATCAATTGCAATCGGAGGTGCGTATTGGAATAGTGGAGGTCTTGCCGCATTAGACTACTGGCATTGGAAAACTTCTGACGATGCTGCATTTACATCATACGGCACGCAGATTATTCCAGTAACTGAAAGCTTGTATGTGAATGTAAAATCTTTCGGCGCAGTTGGAGACGGGATTTCAAACGATACGAATGCAATAACCAAAGCTCTTGATTATATTAATGTAGCAGGTGAATATGGAAAAAATACACTTTATTTCCCTGCAGGTGAATATCTCGTTACGAGTACACTGACGATACCAACAAATTGCAAAATACTTGGCGATGGCCGAAATGACAGTCCCACTGCACCACTTGGGTCGATTATTCTCGGTGAGCATACAGGTTCGGCAATTATTAGTTTGGCGGGTCAGTATGGTTGTCAGATTGAGAATATGTGTATAAAAGGTGATAGTGTTGTAACCCCGCAAACAGGGCTTCTGCTAGGTAGAACAAGTGCGGCTTCAGCGGGAGGGCATATAATTAAAAATGTATCTGTGTGCGGTTACTATGGTAAAGCGGCTATTTATTCGATCGCTTCGGAAGAGAATGATTATATACAAATCTTTGCCAGTGTTGCAGGGGGTACGGCAAAACATGTATATTATACAAGTCAATCAGATGGCTTGAGTGTAGGTGGACTCACAGGTTCAAGCAATCAATGTAACAGATTTTATGGATTTTGCTTCCTGCATACGAGTACTGCTGCTGATGCTTCTGTCCTTACTATGAGCGCAGGGTCAGCTAGTGTTGATTGGGCTTTTCGAGATGGCTATCTTGTTGGTGCTGGTGGTTCCTATGTTACTCTGGAAGTTGGTATAGTTGATGGCCAACCTACCCCGGGACCCATTATATTCGATAATGTTGACGGAGAGCCTTCTGGAGGCACACCCATTACTATGTATACGATCAAGGGAAATCCTTACAACAGACAAACATTAAACGGCTTAGTAATACGTGGAGAAGGAATGTGTACAACGGCTACTAACTTCATCTATAACACAGATTGTACATTAAATGCTGCCGAAATTTCAGCAGTAGCTCCAAAGAAGCCAAGTACATTCTATGCTCTCACAAATTGTAATGCTAACTTTGCAGGAAGTTCACAAAACATCACTATAACATCTTCTGCGGTTAATAATAACATTAAGTATGCGGGCACTCTCACGATAAGTGGCACAAATACTGGAAACTTCGTGCAGACTCCTAATTTAGTAGGTTTAAGTGGAAATGCACTTACCGATAAATTCCTGATGATTCAGAAGAAGTGGACTTATAATACAGCTGCTCCAACTTCAGGAACTTGGGAACAAGGCGATATAGTGTGGAATTCTGCTCCTGTTACTGGTGGTATCCAGGGATGGGTATGCACAGTTTCCGGTACGCCCGGAACGTGGGATGTTATTGGTCTTAGAAGGGCTACTGCCAAACCAACTTCTGGTACATGGTCGCGGGGTGATATAGTTTGGAATTCTACTCCTTCAGCATCAGGAACTCCTGGCTGGATTTGTGTTGCCGGGGGTACGCCCGGAACATGGGTAAGAATGGCCAATTTATTAGCAAATTAAAATTTGGCACAATAAGTGCAACAGAGAATCACAACATTTGCAATTGAAAGTAAGGACGGCTCTGTTTTATTATTTTAACAGAGCCGTTTTCTTTTATATTTATTTTGTTAAACTATATTTTCCTGCGTTCAAAAACATCCGGCAGCCATGCGTTAGTTCGTGCGTCTGCAACTCCAATTGCCCATTTTAAAGAGCTTGGTGTAGCCGGCCGGCTTATAGCAGCTATGATCTCATGTGTGCCAGCATCTAATGTGAGAATACATTTATCATTTAATGGTTGACGATTGAAGCTAGGCAGCCATAGTCCTCCCTGATCGTAACGAAAAGCAAATTGGCCATCAATCCATACTATACACATTTCTGGAGTATTGAACATTATCTTAACCAGCTGTTGTTTACTGATTTTAATCTTGTACTTTACCATGATCGTTGGATAGCGAAGTGATTTATAATCCAGTTCAACAATTGTTCCTGAAAAACTAACAGGACAGGAATCAGTCGGCATTGACCATGCGGGTTCATTCTTTGAAGTAATCGTTCGACACAAATATTGGTTTAAAAATCCTAATTCTGCATGAATCGCCAAAGAGTCAATAGACTGTTCTTCTTTTTTAATAGCAGGGTAACAATAATTAAGTCTCTCGCGTAAATTCAATATTAAATCTGTAAAAGCATCTATTGAAGCTGGTGGTTTTATTCCGAAAATTTCGGGACTTAACACCAATCCCCGTCCAATAGGCTTCTGCCATTGTTCGTCAATACTTTGCGGATTTAAAATTCCCAATAAGGCTGCTAAACTTGCACCTGTACAATCAGTATCCATTCCACAGTTTACAGCTATACAAATACTTTCTCCAAAGTTTCCATTCCCTGCAAGCCATCCTAAGACCATAAATGCTATGTTTACAAGAGCGTCTGTAAAATTACCATTACCATAATGTGTAAGAATTAGTTGTCTAACATATTGCCAATCGGAATGTTGATGCCACCATGCAATAATATTTATTATTATTTGTCTAATCATGCTGGTTTTGGGCAAAAAAGAGAGTCCTGTTTCCAGAAGTTGATGTTGGTTGGATTCTATAAATGCTGCGCTTTCTATCGCAGCCCAAAAGACTTCAGCCCATATTCCTTCTTCTGCATGGTCTACACAGGCATCTTCATATGCATAAGCAGCAGCCAATGCTGGATCACCAGCCGCAAGACAAGCCCATATTTCACTGCGAATCGCGGCACCAATACTGTTGATAAAATAATTGTCGTATGAACCGGTAAGAGGGGGTTTTAATCCTAATGCTATATTGCGTAAAGCAACGCCATACTCATCCGGATAAAATTTGATATGATCTACCCATGTTTGTGCTAGAATATGTCTATCGACCCTTACAGGATTCAATCGGTTAAGGACATTTGCCCATACAATTTGTAAATCTAAATCATCATTGGCTACCATTTCAGTTGGTATAGGTGAGTAATATTTGATATTGAGCTGTTCTTCAACTCCCTCGAATGGAGCGCCCAAAGTGCCGCCTATTGCCTTTCCAAGCCAGCAGCCAAGGATGCGTTCTCGCAGGTTATTAATGTTATTATTATTCATATATAACTATTCCCAATCCGTGTTTCTTGTATTTGAGCAAGGCAAATGGCCAAGTGCTTCAAACATGGCAATTAAATTTTTTATCGGCGTTTCGCATTGATCACAGAGTTAAAAATAAGCCTATTTTACTTTTTAATGGTTATAATTTTAAAACTGAATTTGGGAACTCTAACTTCTAATTTCCATATAGACTTTTCTTTAAACCATTTCGCAGGAGCGTCTTTGTGCCAATCAAATTTAGTATTGATAGGTTTGTTTTTGCTGACAATGCAGCCTTTCCATGATTTATCGCCATTGTTGAAAAGAGCGATCATATCCTCAGTTTCTGTTTTGTTGAATATATACTGAATCGGCTTACCATCAATCCTGTATGGCAAAATATCGCTAATTACCTGGTCATAGATACATTCAGAAATTTGCAATGGATTGCGATGAACAGGATGCATCATAAAATAGGGCAGGGTAGTAACTACTTTTCCTTTACCTATCTTGTTTTCTACAGCTATTGGTGTGTGTTCATAAGGAGCATTAGGTGCTCCCCAACCGCCCCAAAGCCAGTTAACAGTTGTTGCTATTGCTGAAGCGGTTTGTAGTTGAATTTTCTCAAACACAAAACCGTTTTCGAATAAGTTCTTCTTTGTTACCGGACAGTAAGATACACTGCCTCTGGTTTTTTCACCTGTAAATTTAAAGCCTGTAAATTTCTCAATCTGGTTAGATACTTTGCCCGGACGCACCGAAGGAATAGTCCACATTGCGCCTTGTGTACCATGACAAACTGTGTTTTCAAGAAGGCTCTCTGGACAATTAAAATAATTTGTTATATTCGCGACAATCGTACCGCCTGCTTTAACAAATTTTTTCAATTTCTCTAATAACTTTTCATTTATTTTCAATTCGCCTAATAGGATTAAAACTTTATATTCGGACAAAACATCTTCCGGGCAATCCTCGATTATGACATCTATAATATCACCCCAGCGACTTGTTGCTAAACGTCCGCCTTCGAAGACCCTCATATCTTCGCCAGAAGCGATTTTTTCGCTGTATTCCCTTCCGCAGTTCCAGGTATTTTTGCAATATTGCTTTGCTTGGGCAGAATAGTATTCGTCATGGCCAGGAAAAGCCAAATCAAAAAAATGTTTTATCATAAGATCTGCATTTTTTGTCGGCACAGTGCCAAACCAAGTTTGATTTGTGTCTGCATCATCCAATCCGCTCTGTCCATGATCATGTTCAAGCATGACAGCAACTGGTCTATATGGTTTGCCTCGGTTGAATGTTTTTGTAAACTTGCCGAAACGAGAAGCTATTTTTCCCATTGGCGAAAGTTTTGAGTACCACTTTGGCTTATTGATCCAATGGGATGCGTCTGATATTTCCTCATGCAGCAGATTAGCGCCTGCCAAATAGATATACATTAATTCTCGTAAATACAGGCTTTCTGTAAGGCCGCCTTTTCTTTTGCCATTTTCGTCATAATGCAAAGATAAATGAGTACGGTCATTCCATGTAGAAAAATCTATTCCCCAATAAGTGTTATTGATTTTAAATTGATTAGCAGCGCCTCTTAAAAATGCTACTGTTTTTTGCAAACCTTCAGGCAATCCGCAATTGCATTCAACCCAGACAAGTCGAACACCTAATTCATAGGCATAATGAGCCATAGAAGCTTTGCCTAATTGAATCGCAATGTTATTAGTCTTTAAATCGATTCTGTTTTCTTTTAAATAGTCATACCATCTCAATTTAGTATTTGGATCCATGCCGGAAGAAAAGCCTTTCATCCATTCAATAAAGAATTTGTGTGCTTCCTTTTTGGATCCAAACTGCTCTTTCGGGAAATTTATACCTTGAGAATCAGGTTCAGCTGTTATAGACCAGAAAAATCGATCGCCATATTGTTCAGCAGCTTTTTTGAAGATCTTTATATTGTGATCGTGAAATTCTTTTTCGGATTTGCCGGAATTAACAATGTGTCTTTTAAAATCTCCGGTACTAGCATTGCCTATCCAATAATCCATTATAATAAATTCTGCTTCTTTAAAGACACTATCGAGAAACTCTTTTGAAGGCGGGCTATCCCAGACCCAAAGTCTAAAACCATTGCATAAGCCTAATTTTACACTTTTTTCAATAGGTACAATTGGCTGAGGGACATGCTCGAATGTATCTGTAGCATGGCTCGGTAGTCCGCATATTCTTGTTTCATTCGTGATCCAACATTTTTCTGGCATTTTCGACTCCATTTGAAGTTATAGAATAAATTCGCTATTAGTTGATTTCATCAATCCTGACAATTCTTCCAGTCTCTCCCGCTAGCTCCGCTGCATAAGATAATCTCATTGATTCTAGTGCATCCTTGGCCGGGGTGCGAGGAGGAAGACCTTTATGTACTCTTTCAACGATGTCGAGAGTTTGATCGGTGGTGTTATGAAAATAAAAATGGTCTTCTTCTGCAGGCCATTTTAACTGTTCGGCCAGTTTACTTTTCATTCCTTTTTCGCTATCACTAAATTGCCATCTTTTTATTGACCGCCCAAAAACATCTGTTTCTGCAGCACCTTTTGTGCCGTAAATAAAATACTGAAGGCAATGTCCATCTCCATGTTGTTGATCTATGTAATTTCTCAACGGATCACCTTCAAAGGAAGCTGCCGGTGCCATCATAAAACTTAGTTGGCTTACCGCGCCTTTTCTGTACTTACATATAGTATTATAATTATCGCGTATTTCAAAGTAATCTATAACATTAGGGGCGCACGCTGAAAATACATCTACCACTTCATCGCCTATCCACCATCTGGGCAAATCGACGTAATGGCATAGTTTTTCTAAAAACATTCCTCCTGCCAAAGATTTTTTTATTCGCCAGGATTTTTTACCAAAAAACTCGCTGCAAACATAAAAGCAATGAGTGTTTACAATTTGACCGAGCAATCCTGTGTCTATCCATTCTTTAACTTTAGTATAGAGTTTTGAATAACGCAGTTCAAATCCTATCTGTAGAAAACTCCTATTTCTTTCTGCAGTTGACACTATTTCCTCGGCATCTGACACAGTATTAGCAATCGGTTTTTCACACATTGCTGCTTTTCCGGCATTGAGGCAAGCCAGAGTAAGTTCTTTATGCGCATTATTAGAACTAGTAATAAATGCGAGTTTTATTTCGTTATCGGAAATAATGTTATTAAGGTCGGTAGTTGTCCGAAGTATCTTGGGGCAGGAAAGATTTTCTAATTGCTTTTTATTGATATCATAAGCGACAATTTCATTTACGTATGGGCTTTTCGTAAGGTGATCTATAACCGTTTTTCCCATTTCACCAGCGCCAAGAACTGCGACTTTCATTTTTTTTGCCTCCAATTGGATTTCTTTAAATCAAGAGTTAATCGTAGGTTGATATACGAGTATACATTATCACAAAAATTATATCTGTCTATAAGAAATTTGTTATATATTAGATTTACTAAGAGTCGTCTGACTATTTTCGCTTAGGCGGACAGGTAGATGCGCGGATGATTAATTCGTCATCCATTTCCTCAAATACTGGAACAGATTTTTGATTCGTAATTTGCTCTATTATAATATTGACTGCTCTCAAGCCCAATTGAGCAACAGGTTGCGCAACTGTAGTTATGGGAGAAGGCAGTAACTCGCAAGCCTTATCACCGCTGTAACCAATTAAGGAAATATCTTCCGGTATTCTTAGGCCATTTTGTGTTAATCGCTTGTATAAACCAATAGCTACGGGATCGTTAAACGCCATTATAGCTGTTGGTAATTTTTTTAGTTTTAAGATTTCTTCTGCCGCTGCTTCGCCATCTTCAAGAAAGTATCCTGATTCAATAGTAGTCTCTTCTGAACTTTTATACCCTGCTTCTTTCATTGCTGAACGATAACCAGCTAATCGCAAATCACTTGTATAAAAACCTTTAGGCCCTGAAACAAATGCGATGCGAGAATGGCCTAAGCCCAGGAGGTATTTACACGCTTGATAGGTGCCTTTTTTGCTATTGGTTCCAAGATAACTGCACGATGCCCCTTGTGTATACTGATCAAGCAGCAGGATAGGCACATTTGATTTTGTTACGGATTCGAATTCAGGCAAATCTTTTTTCAAAAGGTTTGCGCAAAAGATAATTCCATCAACTTGAAGGCCCGATAAAAACTCTATTTCTTTGAATGAGCTATTAGCGTTGTTTTCTGAATGGCAAATTATAATGTGATATCCTAAACTGCGTGCCTGACGTTCCATTGATGCAAGAAGGTCAGACCAGAAACCGTGCGGATTGTTGGCAACAACCATTCCGATGGCAAAGCTTCGTTGTAATTTCAGGCCTCGAGCTAAAACATTTTTTCTATAACCATGTTTTTTAGCTTCTCTTAGGACTCTATCGCGAGTTACTGGACTAACATTTTTTTTGTTACCCAAAACCCTATTAACCGTAAGATAACTTACGCCAATTTTTTCAGCCAATTCTCTTTGTGTTAAACTAATTCCCATAATCAATTCTGTAAAAAAATCCAATTAATATACGAGTATACACCCAAAAAGGGTTCAAATTCAAGGTAATTTTATAAAAGATTATTTTACTAAATAAACCTAATAATGTCTGGAATGGTTTACAAAAAGATAATTTATAATTTGTCTTGACTTTATAATGTTATACGAGTAACATGTGTTTATGATAATCGAGTAAAGTCTTTGGCAATTAAATGAACAAAATCAATGCTGGAATGAGAATTAACCCAAATATCAGATTCAATCTAATCTCCGGCTATATTTTGCTTTTTTGTTTGTATGTTAAATACCATCGAGATTGATTGTGGCATTAATTTCGATCGGTATGAATAATACTGCCACATATTATTACGGAGGAAGGTTATGAGAAGCAAATCTATGAAAATGGTAATTTTATCAACCGTGTTAGTGGTACTGGTTGCGATTTGTCCCGCAATGGCAACAGTCACAACATTATTTACTGACAACATTTCTGGGTATGCAGCCAATGCGGATTATACTACCCAGAACCCAGAAGTGGTTTTGAGCCAGAATTCCGGCTGTGCGCCATGGATATCAGATGGGGCGGGCTGGGATACAACGTATCCAGCAAGCGCTCTTACAGTTCCGAACCAGGGTGTATACATTGGCAGCGGCTGGACAAACAATTATACAACAATAGCGGTAAACAAGAGCACGTCCGCCCGCTATGGTCAAGTTATGGCCAGGATAGCATATCAAACGGATAATTCCGTACCGAAGTATTCTTTTGTTAGATTTGGTTTATTTGGTGCACAAAATGGAACGTTTGCTACTGAAGTTGTAAGTAAAAATGCTTATCTTACTGATCCTGCAAACGGTGGCCCAGCAATTAGATTCTGGCCTGACCAGCTCCAAGAGACCCAAGCAGGGGGATTAGCGTATGACTTGGCCCCTACGGTTGCCGGCTATCAAGATGTTACCATCAATTATGATTTGGTAGCACATACTTTCGATGTATGGTATGGAACTGCAAAGGTCGGCAATGGAGCTTCATTCGATAATAATATCACTTCGTTCGAATCTATGGCAATAGGCGGCGCTTACTGGACTGGTGGTATAGCAATTTTGGATAACTGGCAATGGCAGGTTTCTGATGATGCAGCTTTCACATCTTATGGTGTTGTTCCAGAACCAATATCAATCCTTTTCTTAGGACTAGGAACATTAGTTATTTTGAAAAAACGTAAATAAACTAGATTAATTTAAAGCTTCGGATAAGCCGATACTTGCTATCGGCTTATCTTTTAAGAATATTAAAATAGATAAAAATACATGCTAAATTTAATAAAAATGTTGAAAAATATCAATGTATAGGTTATATTTACTCGTATATCATAAGAATTTTAAAAGTTCGCAACCTGGGTTGTTTCGAGAATATTATAATATGGCGGTATCTTTTAATATCTTCAATCATTAAATATTTTTAAGGAGGGTTTCATGAACAGTAAAATATTTACTATTTCCATTCTAATCATTGCCGCAAGCACTATGGCAGTTCAAGCTTCAGACCCCACGGTTTTATTTTCAGATCAGATTTTGGAATACACTCCCAATGCAGATTATACTACTCAAAATTCTCAAGTGGTGTTGAGTCAGAATTCAGGTTGTTTGCCATGGATATCAGATGGTGCAGGATGGAACGCAGCATATCCTGCAAGTGCTTTGACGCTTCCTAACCAGGGAGTTTACATTGCCAGCTCATGGACTAATAATTACACCACGATAGCGGTAAACAAGAGTACGTCCGCCCGCTATGGTCAAGTTATGGCAAGGATAGCATATCAAACTGATAATTCAGTACCAAAATATTCTTTCGTTAGATTTGGTTTGTTTGGCGCACCGAATGGAACATTCGCAACTGAAGTTGTAAATAAGAATGCTTATCTTACTGATCCTGTAAACGGCGGCCCTGCGGTTAGATTCTGGCCTGACCAACTTCAAGAGACGCAGGTGGGCGGATTAGCTTATGACCTTGCGCCCACAGTTGCAGGTTATCAAGACGTTACAATCAATTATGATTTGGTATCGCATACTTTCGATGTTTGGTATGGCACGGTAAAGGTAGGTGATGGGGCATCGTTTGACAATAACATCACTTCGTTTGAATCTATGGCAATCGGTGGTGCTTATTGGACTGGCGGTATAGCAGTGTTGGATAGTTGGCAATGGCAAACTTCTGATACGACACCGTTTACAACTTACGGCGTTGCAATACCTACAACAATTCCATATACCGAACCTAGTCCAAATACAAACTTGTTTGTGGATCACATTGAAGGATACGAAATAACAACAACTGGTGCAAATGATTATCCAGCACAGAATTCGAAGGTTGTATATAGCCAGCACAACGGTTCTTTTTTTGCTGTAACCGATAATTCGGGACCTTTCACAGCAACTGAACCCAAGCGATTAGTAAGTTTTGCCAGTGGCGATGCAGAGCAATATACCACAGTAGCTGTACCAAAGTCTTCTACGGTACGTTACGGCCAGGTAATGGTACGCATAGGAAAAACTTATAACATGTATGGTAATGATTGGGTTAGACTAGCACTTTGTGGCGTTACAAATCCGATGTTTTCACCACCATTTGCAGAGGATTTATATCCCGATGCTGCTGCAGATATAATTTGGCATATTGGTGGAAAGTTTGAATATGGCACAAAGAACAGTGATGGTACCAATAACCACATGGTAATAACAGATGTAGATTGGCCGCAAAGTGAACTGCATGAAGTGACCATAAACTACGATTTACAAAATAAGACTTATGATGCCTGGTTGAACCAAACAAAATTCGTCAGCGGTGCTAACTTTGAATACGACTTAACATCAATAGAAGCTATAGCATTAGGCTCACAATATGCTTCAGGCGGGCAAACTAATACTCAAGTATTAGATTATTGGCATTGGAAGGTAAGCGATGCTGGTCCATTTACATGTTATGGACAGGAAGTTACCGCGGCGTGCGGTGATTACGGTACTGTATATAAAGCCGGTGATCTTAATTCGGACTGTTACGTTGATTTCGCGGATGTTGCAGAAATGGCATTCGAATGGCTGACTTGTACAGATCCTGCGAATACCAGATGTGATCAATATTGGAAATAGATGGAACAATCGAATCATAAGAACTTTGTAACTATTATAAAGAAAGGTAGCTGAAGATATGTTAATCAAAAGCTTAAAAATAATATTAGTAATATTTGTTATTGTTAGCGGATTGAACGATTCTGCCTGGGCAACTGCTGCTAAAAACCCATTGATCATCGCTCCAATGATCTCACCGATCACTGTTGATGGTAATTTAAGCGATTGGTCTGACTCAAGTGATTGGGCTGATTTTGGTGCCTGGTATAATGGCGGCTTAGCATCTGACTCAAGAGCAATATATGCATGGAATGATTCTGCTGACAGACTTTACATAGGTGTTGAATCGAATGAATCTATTGATTTGTATTTAGAGGTTGGCGGTTTGATGGGCAATCTTTCGAATCCCGATGCTGTACCCGGAAGCGCACAAACGACACAAATCCAATTCAAATATAATTCTGGAACAAATTCAATAGATATCCTAAACCAATTTGGACAAATCAGTACAGGAATTGTTGCAGCATATAAATGGAATGGCACAAAGATGACGATTGAAATATCAACACCGATATACAGCGATTGGGATAATAGTACAAGTGCCATGGCGTTGTCGGAGAATATGGACATCTATGTTTATGCAAATGTTGCAAGTTCTTCGTGGGCTGCTGGTGATAGCCAGGTAGCCAATGGAACTTATATCCCTCTTAGCATCAGCAAAGTAAAGGATGTTGCATCGCAGATTTTATTTGGCAATCTGACAACCTGCGGTGATCTTGGAACGCAGTACTTGAAAGCTGATTTGAACCAGGATTGCTATGTAACATTTGCTGATTTTGCCTTACTTGCTGAAGATTGGATGGCATGTACTGATCCTGGAAATCCAGTTGATTGTGAATAATAATTTTTTCGGGAAAGATTGGGATGTTTAAAGTTTTTAAAATATTTTTAGTTTGTATTTTGAGTTTTATCTCGAACAGTCTTGCTGAACAATTAAATTGGACATATCCCGAACTTAACCCAAGAGTTGTAGTGTCGCAGAATAATGGCGGCAGCTTCGCAGTAGGAACGAGTTTTACAGGTGCAAAAACCTGGAGTGTAATTTGGCCTGATCAACTGATTGCTATTACAAGCGGTATGTATGGTCAATATTCCACATTAGCCATTAATGAAGTATCAACAGAAAGATATGGCCAAATCATGATAACCTTAGGTAAAGATTTGGATATGTGGGTTCGTTTGGCAGTCTTCGGTCAGATGAATCCACAATTTACTTCGCAAGAAGGTTCTTGTGGGGCCGGGCCAGATATCATTTTGTGTCCTACCCGCGATCTTAAATACCGTTCAAATAGTTCACTGGTAGTATCGCGTGTTTATCCAAGTGTTACAACCTTGTACAATATAACAATTAATTATGACTTGGTTCTAGACACTTATGAAATCTGGCTTAATAGCGGTAAAATTGCTGGGCCGGTAGCTTTTGATTCGTCTCTCGAAACTATTAACTCAATTGCGATTGGGGGAACATATAGAAGTTCGAATATAGCAGTTCTTGGGTATTGGCATTGGATGACTTCAGATACTATTCCATTTATATCTGCAGGCGTTGTTAATACTTCATCAGTATGCCCGGATGTTTGGGCTTCTGGTGAAGGATTAACAGCTGATTTAAATCAGGATTGTTATGTGACATTTGCGGATTTTGTTCAGTTTGCTGCTGAATGGCTTAATTGCAACAATCCGTCCGATGTAGATTGCCAATAGTATCATTTTGCTTAATTCGTAAAGGGATTTTAAAGGATATAAGGAAAGTGAGGTATATCGTTTAATGAAGATAAATAGAAAAATCTGGTTTATTATTCTTTTCGCTGCCATTTCATTGTCAAATGCAAACGCGAAAGTATTATTTTGGGATAATGTCTCAAATTATGTTCGTCCGCCTAGCACTGTTTTTATAAACTTAGGTGACTATGCAAAAGGTGACGGCTCAGATGAAACAGCTGCAATTCAGGCTGCTTTTGATGCGCTCCCACCCGCAAATAATCGTGATGAAACTGGAGCTATAACTGAACATCCAGGCGGTATACTTTATATCCCAAGGCCAAAGAGCTTTTATGGTATATCAAGCACTATTGAAGTAATTGAAAAGTGGAACTGTACAATCGTATGCGAAACTCTTGCTCTTGGAACTCGAGGCCCCATAACACCTTTTTATTTTCGGTGGTTAGGAGCTGATAATGGCACGATGTTTAATTTTCGAAGTTGCAAAGGTATGCGTCTCGAAAATCTTTCGATGTGCGGAATGGATGCAAATGGCTTAAGTGCTTCTACGGATGCAGGCTGGACGCCGCCTAATGGCCAACGATTAACAAAAGGCGTAACAGGTATAACATTTGGGCCGCAGAATGCAGCATCAGGTTTTCAAAATAGTATGATCATTGATAAATTACACATTCGAGCGGTGGCAACAGGCATACGTTTGGGTGATTATCCAAACAATGGACCGGATGTTACCACTCTGACATTTCGCAGTACTAGGATCAGTGAGTTTAGTCAATATGGCATACTTTGTGCATCAGGAAATTTAGCGGGAACAACATTTGAAACACTCGAGATGACATCTGGAAAAGGTGCTACAGCCGCTATTATTGTAAATGCAGGTGAGATACTCGTGCTTAACTGGACACTTGCAAGTTCACGAGGCAACTATATGCCGAATCCTGATGGAGCAGCGGTGATAATTAATTCCGGCGGTATTCAAATAGTAAAAGCATGGAGCGAATGGTGGGCGCCATTTTTAAAAACAGGCTCACGTGCACCAGAAACAGACTATGTTACTGGCGGTTCAGCTAGTTATCCGATCATTTTAGAAGGAGTGCGGCATTTTGATGGGCCCTGGATGGCTGATCCAGCCAACGACCCTGTGCCTACTTCGATAATATATGATTTGCCGATTCCATTACATTTGATTGGTTGCTCATTATGGGGAAATGTAGAACTTGGCACTGTTTCACAGTCTACAATTATAGATCAGGGTACAGTTTTTATTAACAAGAATCAAACCGGATTTACTGGTGCTGGTGCAACGCAATATGGTCGGGTTATAAGTATTGGAACACGTGATCCAAGTAATGCAAGAATTTTACAGCCTTATGTTGTAGATCGTCGCAACACACCCGGAACCTCTGCTCCGACTAGCGGAACATGGTCTAAAGGAGATCGAATATTAAATATAGATCCTGCTAATGTCGCGGGCAAAAATTATAGCGGCTGGATTTGCACCGAAGCAGGTACACCGGGAATCTGGAAACCTTTTGGACTGATTCAATATTAATGCAATGTAGAAAAGGAAAGCGTATGAAGCGAAAAAATATTTTATTTAGAAAAAAAGGGTTCACGTTAGTTGAACTTTTAGTTGTAATTTCGATAATTGCATTGCTTCTTGCAGTGCTTATGCCTGCATTGTCAAAAGCCAGAGAGCAATCACGACAACTGGTTTGTAAAACAAGATTGAAGCAACTTGGAGTTGCTATGGTGTCGTATGTGACTACCTATAATAAATATCCGTCCTACCTGCTGCATCCAGTCGCTTCAGCAGGGGGACCATTAGCGATGTCTGACGATTTATGGCTCGCAAATTATGGTGGTTTTTATATAACATGGGAAGTTATGCTGGTACGTGCTGGTTTTCTTCCAAAAGTAAAACAAGCGACCTGGGCTAATGCCGGTAGTGGAAACGATATACATGCAAGCGAATTCTGGCGATGCCCCAGTGAACCATATCCAAGCAAAAATGGCGTTCTTTGGCCGACAACTTTATCCCATCAATATGGTTTAAATAGCATGCTTTCCCCGCAGGATTTTCGAATGGGTTCTTTTTGTTGGCCCACTAGCAAAATAAAACAAAGTGCGGAAAAGCTTTTGATTAGCGAAGTTGATCCTGCTCGTATGGATAAATATAAAAAATATCCGCTCGATCCAAGTGTGTCTTCGAGTACAATTTATTTCCGACATAAAAATAAAGTCAATGTACTTTTCATGGACGGACATGTTGGATATGTTGATAAATCAAATCCCAATGTAAGTGATAGTAAGAGTGAACTCTGGTATATACTAAGGGACAGGTAGGATTACCATTTTTGAATATCTGAGAATAAGTTTTCTGAGTCTGTAAGTCATCAAATCGGTTTGATTCTTCCAGGGTATTACCAATCTTGCATCCAATTAATGAATTGATCAGTGAAAATACTTTTGCGAAAGGGAAAAATGCAGAGAATTCTGTGTTTAATAATTGTTTTATGGTTTTGCAGTTTTTCAGAGTTGACGATCTGTAATGCTGTTGATTCTAATTTAATAACCGCTGGAGAAGTTATTTTTCCTAAAGGTACAATAACTACATCAGCTAGTCCAATTCAAGGTAACATAAAAATAGATGGTGTAATCGATGAGCCGCAGTGGGAAAACTGTTTGGAATTTCAGGATATGTCACTTTATAAGAGCAGTGAATATCCAACGAATCGTACAATAATAAAAATGGGTTATACAAATGAATTTTTATATATAGCTGTCGAATGTTATATTCGTGGTGGAAAACCCAAGACAATTACAAATGAGTTTGATGGACCGGTTTATACGGATGATTCTGTAGAGTTATTTATTGATCCAAGGACATCTGATAAAAAATATTATCAATTTGCTGTCAATGCTGATGCTGTGCGATATGATGGATGTGTTTTAGATGGTGCATGGAATGGCAATTGGCAGACAGCTGCAAAAAAATATAAGAATAAATGGACGCTGGAAATATCTATTCCATTTTCGACAATTGGTGTGGAATCAAAACCTGGCACCATTCTTGGGTTCAACATAGTCCGCAATGATAAATTAGCTAACCAGAATCAGACATGGGTTGATCTTGGCGGGTCGCCATATCATACGCCCGAGCTTTTCGGTAATTTGGTCTTATCAAAAAATGCAATTGGTACTAAAGGCACTTCAATTATATTTCGGAAAGATGATAAAATTGCCATTAATGCTCATTTGAAAACTAACAATGCTGCACCAACAGATATAAAATGTCTTGTCATCGGCAATGCGGGTGGAAAAACATTCAGGTTCGAGAATATTGCCGTTCTTTCTTCACAAGATTCAGAAAAAAGCATTGAAAAAACTAACGATGATTTGAAAGTTGAGGGCAAGATTAAATGGCAAAGTGCGGTTTTGGCAGGAGACGATATTCTTTATCTATCTGCAACGCGTACTGCAAATTTTACTGATTTATCTCCTTTATTGAAAAAACGCGAACCGCTTGTGCTTGCGAACAATAAAGTTTCACTGTCATTCGATTCTCAGAGCGGTGCGATTATTTCGTTTAAGAACCTTGGAACAAATTTGGAAATTATTCCAAATGAAATCCCACAAACACTTTTTACCCTTGATGCAGTTTCATATCAAAAGCACCCAATATTTTTCTCCGAACAAAATGTCATACCGATGGAAGCATCTGCTGAATCTGCAAGAGAATGCAAAATAGAGAAACGAGCGGATAATACACAAGTATTAAAATCTATACATGATTTCAAGGAGGGCGTAAAAGTAACTGTAGAAGTTGAACTTCCGCCGAATAGTGAGATCAGCAATTGGAAAATATATTTAGATAATCAATTGCCAAAGTTGCCGCGTGAAGGGGTTGTTATTCATCGCGTAGTATTTCCTCAAATAGCAGGATTAAGAGCATCAGAATCTGATAAAGATCAGGCTCTTGCCTGGCCTGTCGATACCGGGCTATTGATTAGAGAGCCTGCACGCAAAGCATCATCTATTTTGAAAGTTGAAAGCCCGGCTGGTGCTTCGATGTCGTGGGTTGATTTAAGCGGACCTAACGGCGGGCTTTATATGGCAGGTCATGATGTCAATCCTGTAATATCGACTACTTTTGAAGCACAAGGTAATCCTGAAACTAACGAGGTATCGCTTTCAATGCGGAGATGGTCTCTGCTTTGGCCTTCTAATCAATGGCAACCGAAGTCGGTCTCTATCGGCATTCACAAAGGTGATTGGCATTGGAGTGCGGATCAATATCGTGAATGGTTCTATGCAAATTGCCCTGTAAGACCAACTCCGCAATGGATAAGAGACGAGGATGCATGGATGATGGACGGAGGTGGACCGAACCGTGCAACATTTGCTGATATTGCCCGCACACTGACAATGGCGCAGAATATGGGAAGCAATTATGTACAGAGCTGGCAGTGTCATATGGCAACATTCTCAGACGAAATATATGGTATGCAGATGACCAATGTTTACGGTGGGACTGAAGAAGAATTCATAAAAGCTCTTGAATCTTTGCATGAACGAGGCGGTCATATAGGATTTTATTTTAATGCCGGCGATTTTGAATCTCGCGCAGGGGCAATAATGCGTCAACCGAAATATAAGCAAAAACTTTCTAAAGAGATGCTGGATGTATTGCCCCAGCCAGACCCGATGTCGGATGGTTGGCTTGAAATGGGAAGAATTGAGCCTGATGGGAGCCAAAAACTCGGATGGCCGAGTGGAATAGATATGCGCCATGGATGTTATGCTTCAGAGAAATGGGCCGACTGGACTTATTTCTGGGTTACAAGGTATAATAATAAATATAAAGCAGATACATGGTACCAGGACATTACACCATGGAGCACCGATGGTGTTTGTTTTCATCCAAATCATGGGCACAAAAAACCTGTACAACACGCTCAAGCAACCATTGATATTGGAAATCGCATTCTGGGTTCAGTAAGTAAAGACTATGGTATAATCAGTGAATCAATGACTGACAGGCTTTGGAACTATCAAACTCATTCTCTATGGGCAGCAGGTCTGGGTCTTGAAGATAGTGAACCATCAATTTTCATTTATACACATCCAAAATTTCCATTGTTTTGCGGAACTGTCTTTTATTTCGGCGGCTCTCCCGGATTAGGTAAGACTTTTTTTGGTATTGAAAAACCATCTTTCGCCGATGTTATGAGATATGTTCTTTTACATGGTCAGCGATTTGATTTATTCCGCGGCCCGGTTCGTAATGCCCCTGAATGTTGGACAGACGAAATGAAAGAAGAGTATGATATTGTTTTACTTCGTAAGCAAGTTCACGCTGATCTTGAAGGATCTTCGTTCAAAGACAGAATTGGATTGTCATTACCTGAAAAAATTGAAGGACGTGTTTTTCTAAGAGATGACTTAAAAGGTGCGCTTATATCTTTGCTTAACCTTCGAAACGACAAAGAAGAGTTTACTTTAATATTTGATGCTCTAAAACATGGAATTAATCTGCCTTTAACAGCAGAGATAATTCTACCTGGAGGTAAAATCAAGCCAATCGAAAACGTATCTATGGAAAACGGCATAATAAAAATTATTTTGCCTGCCGATAATGGAAAAATGTGTTTTGTGAGATTGAATCAGACAATAAATAATCAGTAGGAATTTACATAATTACTATGAAGATAAATAAAAAAATAATATTCTATGTTATATATGGGATAATATCGTTCTATATTTTAAATTCTTCTGCTTTGGGCATTGAGGCCGAATCTGTTTTAAAGGAAAGAATCAGCCCGAAAGATGGTGTTGCGCAAGTTTTTGTGGTTCCTGGTGAATTTGTTATGGGAGTAGATGACAATGAAACACCTTTTGAGAATACCGCAAATCCACCGCATTTAGTTAAGATCACACATGGATTTTGGATAGATAAATTTGAAGTAACGAATGAGTGCTATGTAAAATTTCTTAATAACAGCATCGAAAAAGAAAAGTTAATAAGCGTACCGAAGCTTTATAATTTTGGTATTGGATTGCTTGATTTAGATCATCCTCTTTGCGGAATCAAAATTGATGAAACCGTTAAAAAATATGCCGTAGTCGAAGGCATGGAAAAGTTCCCTGTTATGCCGCTTACCTGGCGTGGAGCATACCTGTATTCTGTAGAAATTGGGAAATCTTTGCCTACTGAGGCACAATGGGAATATGCTGCTCGTGGATGTAATGCTTCCATTTATCCATGGGGAAATGAATGGCATTCAGAATGGGCAAACATTAACACAGGAAAATTAGCAGCAATTGGCTCATACCCCAAAGATGTTAGCGTTTTTGGTGTTATGGATATGGCCGGCAATGTATCTGAATGGGTGCTAGACAAATTTGAA
>MHYA01000085.1:24899-33274 GCA_001825675.1 Planctomycetes bacterium GWF2_42_9
TAATTTCGCAGCGCCCGCTGAATATGTTTACCGTGTCATTCGAGGCGGTAATTTTGTATTTACTGAATGGGATAGCCGCGCAAGCAGCCGTGGCAGTCGTTTTAGTATTTATTATCCTGTTGCTACTGGTTTTCGATGCGTCGAAACAGATGAACCTGAAATTAAAAAATAAGAATCAAAAAAAGGATTGACATGAATTTATCTTTGCTTGATTGGTGTATTGTAGCAGGGTTTTTACTTTGCATTACCATAATTGCTACTTACACTCGCAAGTACACGCAGAGTGTAGCGGATTTTCTATCGGCAAATCGATGCGCAGGAAGATATCTTTTAACCGTATCCGGTGACATGGCAGGATTAGGAGCTATTTCAATAGTAGCTAACTTCCAAATGTTTTATCACGCGGGTTGTACAGTAGTTTGGTGGCAGGCTATGAGTATGCCAATTGGTATTTTTATTGTGATTACTGGCTTCGTAATATACCGTTTTCGCCAGACACGAGCGATGACATTGGCACAGTTTTTTGAAATGCGCTATAGCAAGGGATTTAGGATCTTTGCCGGTTTTCTTATCGTTATTTCAGGGATTTTAAATTTCGGAATTTTTCCGGCTGTAGGTTCACAGTTTTTCATTAATATTTGCGGACTCCCAGCAAGCTTTTCAGTTGCTGGAATTACTTGTGCCACCTATCCTGTTGTGATGGCCGTGCTTTTGGGCATATCTTTGTATTTTGCATTTATAGGTGGTCAAATTGCGGTAATTCTAACCGATTTCGTACAAGGCTTTTTCTGTGCCGTTGTTCTTATGATCGTGACATTAGTTGTTCTTTTTACGGTGGGTTGGTTTAGGATAGAAGATGTGCTGTTGCGTCCAGAGAATGTTCACATGATAAATCCATATCGTGGAGAGAATATTCAAGATTTTAATGTGTGGTATTTTGCAATGGCTATAATCATTGGTGTTTACGGTACTCGTGCTTGGCAGGGCGCCCAGGGTTTTAACAGTTGTGCCTTGACACCGCATGAAGCCAAAATGGGCGGCATTATTGGAGGTGTTCGAAGTGTGGGCGGCAACGCCATGGGGTTTATTATTCCGATAGGAATATATACTATATTACGCCATAACGATTTTTTGCCATTGGCATCAGAAAGCAATGCGGTATTAAGTTCTATTGCCAGCAGTGAGGTGAGAGATCAGATGATAGTTCCGGTTGTGTTAAGCAGGGTTCTGTCTGTTGGGCTGATGGGTTGTTTTGTTGCGACAATTGTTGCGGCATTTATAGCTAATCACCAGACATATTTGCATTCCTGGGGTAGTATATTTATTCAGGATGTAATTATGCCGTTTCGCAAAAAACCATTTGGTGAAAAACAACATATGCATTTATTACGTTTCTCAATGCTTGGCGTAGCCGCTTTTATCTTTATGTTCAGCCTTATATGGCGTCAGACTGAAGCTATTTTATTATGGTTTCAGATAACTGGAGCAATATATATGGGCGGAGCAGGTGCTGTTATGATAGGAGGCTTGTATTGGAAAAAAGGGACAACTGCCGCAGCGTTTAGTTCATTGATTATAGGATCTGCCTTAGCCGTTGGCGGTATCGTTGTTAAGCTAATTTATCCAAATTTCTTCTTAAATGGCATGCAAGTTAGTTTTGTAGCAATGTTTATATCTTGCCTTGTGTATGTGATTGTTTCCTTGCTGAAACCTAAGGAAGAATATGATCTCGATAAGCTTCTTAACCGTGGTAAGTTCGCCATTTCAGCAGATGCTGTATTGGGAGATCCTGTAAATGATGATAAAAGCAAAGGCAAATGGGCGATTTTCTGGTCTAAATTGGGATTGACCGATGAATTTAGCAAAAGCGACAAGTTTATGTTTTTTACAGTGCTGGGAGGTTCTTTCTTCTGGTTCTCTTTATTTTTGATTGGTACGATATATTATTTTATTTTTGATACAAGTTCTGTTTTCTGGATGAGATATTGGCGTTACTATGTGTTAGTTTCTATTACTCTCTTTGTCATTCTTTCAATATGGGTGTACATAGGGGGCTTGTTTGATGTAAGAAAGATGCTGCATCGTCTAAGGACGCTCAAGCGAGATAAAAATGATGACGGCTGGGTTGATAGCCAAAGTATTAAAAAAGATATTGTCAAAGCATCGGATATATTGATAAAAGCTGAAAAATGATTTTTAATCTTAAATTGATAATAAAATGATATTATAAATACTATCGCATTTTTTTTATGAAAGATAATTAAATGTATAAGTTAAGATTTCGTCAAGTACATCTGGATTTTCATACTTCGCCGGCGATTGATAAAATCGGCATAGAGTTTAAAAAGGAACAATGGCAGGAAGCATTAAAATTGGGTTATGTTGATTCTATAACCTGTTTTTCTAAATGCCATCACGGCTGGAGTTATCATCCAACAAAGATTGGCAAACAGCATCCGCACCTTAAGTTTGATCTTCTTCGATCGCAATTTGACGCTGCTAAAGAAATAGGGGTGAATGTGCCTGTCTACCTATCCGCAGGCATGGACAATGTGGCATCGGAGGAGCATCCAGAATGGCGGGGAGTCGATGAACATGGCGCATATAGTGTAGGGTTTCCAACGGCACATTGTGATCCTAATAATCCTGACGAAATGAAGGCGGGTTTTCATAAAATGTGCTTCAATACTCCTTATGTTGAGTATTTGTGCCGTCAGATTGAAGAAGCAGTTAAATTATTTCCTCAAGCGGATGGAATATTTCTCGATATAGTTTACCAAGGCCCATGTTACTGTAAATGGTGCCGAGAAATTATGAAATCAAAAGGATTAGATATTAGTATTGAAGAAGATTATAAAGAATATGTGAGAATTGCCTTAGGCAATTATTTTTCTAAAAGTACTGCAGCATGCAAAATATTACGTAACGATATGCCTGTCTTTCATAATAGCGGCCATATTCAGCGAGGCAATCGAGAATTCTTGAAATATTTCAGCCATTTGGAACTGGAATCATTACCAACTGGCGGATGGGGTTACGACCATTTTCCTGTATCTGCTAAGTACAGTCAAAATCTTCCTTACGACTATCTCGGAATGACAGGGAAATTTCATACGACTTGGGGCGAATTCGGAGGGTTTAAGCATCCAAACGCTTTAAAGTATGAATGTTCTGCTATGCTTGCTTACGGCAGCAAATGCAGTGTAGGTGACCAGCTTCACCCTCAAGGCAGAATGAGCATCAGTACTTATAATTTAATTGGTACTGCATATAAAGAAGTGAAAGAGAAAGAACCCTGGTGTGATAATGTTACAAGTGTTGCGGATATTGGACTTCTGTCTTGTGAAGCAGCAAACTCGATGAATATTGCTGTGCAAGATGAAGTTCCTGCTGATGTAGGCGCAGCCAGGATCTTACTTGAAGGGCATTTTCTTTTTGATGTTCTTGATTGTGAAATGGATTTTACAAAATACAAAGTTTTGATTTTGCCTGATGATATTAAAATAGATGACAATTTAAAAACAAAACTCGACTCTTATTTGCAAAATGGTGGGAAGCTGTTGTTAACAGGCAAAAGCGGTTTGGCTTCTGATAACAAGGACTTCTTGTTTGATGTTGGAGCAGATTGGTGTGGTCAAAGTGAATTCCAGCCGGATTATGTGCTTCCAATTAAAGAATATCGTCCTTCATTTATTGAGTCGCCGCTGGTGATGTATATGCCCAGTCAGAGAATAAAGGTTACAACAGGCAAATCTCTTGGCCAAGTATATGAACCTTACTTTAATAGAAATTATAAACATTTTTGCAGCCATCAACACGCTCCTGCCAAACCAGTACCATCAGGTTTTGACTCAGGTGTACGAAAAGGTAACATAGCTTATTTGGCACATCCTGTATTTTCAATTTATCGCGGTTTTGGTGCGGTTGCATATAAGGAATATATAATAAATGTTTTAAGATCATTGCTCGACAAACCGACAATAACCGTTAATCTTCCATCCCAAGGTCGAGTCACGTTGATGAATCAGAATAAGCATAATCGTTATGTACTCCATTTGCTTTATGCAAATACAATTTGCCGTGGTGGGGATATGAATTTGCCAAACGGTACCGTTTCCGGTAGAACTCAAAAAGTAGAAGTCATTGATGAACTTTTGCCTATAAATAATGTTAAGGCTGGATTGAATTTGAATAAAAAAGTCAAAAGTGTGATTTGTGTGCCTGGTGGTGATAAATTGCCTTTTACACAACAAGATTGTGCTGTCGAATTCGTCCTGCCAACACTGCGCTGCCATCAAATGATTGAAATTAATTTCTGAAGATAATGTTTAAACCTTTACTATTAAGAATTGGGAAATGCTGATGAGTGATGAAATAAAAAAGAAGATCTTAATTGGTTTGGTAATTGGATGTCTGATTTCGGTATTTGTTATTTTCAAATCCACTTTAAGCAAAGATATATTAGAAACCAACACTGACAATATTCAAATGCTATGCGGCAATCCGAAATGCGGATATGCTTTTGAGTTGTCTGAAAAAGAATATGCCCAAGCCGGCAGAAATCAAAGTCAGAATGGCATGCCCATTATAAATGCTTCAACATTTCAGTGTCCCAAGTGTAAACTTCAAACTGCAAATACTGCTATTAAGTGTAAAAAATGCAGCAATGTTTTTATGCTGAATTCACACGATTCTGTCGATTATGATAAATGTTCAAAATGTGGCACCAAGAATTCTCAATAGAAGTCAAACACCTAAATAATACCAGCTATAAATGTATGAACAACTAAAAAAAGTGTTTGCCTTGTAGGAAACGGGTATCAGCCAAAACTTGCCTTGCAGCAGCACATCTGTAACACTTGGGATATCAGCGGTCAAGTTATGATGAGTATTGCAATTAAACCTTAAATATAAGAAAGAACTGAAGATGACAAATAGGGAACGAGCTTTAGCTGTATTGAATTATGGAAATTATGACCGATTGCCAATAGTTCATTTCGGTTTTTGGAGGGAAACATTACAGAAATGGTATGATGAAGGCCATATTACCAATGAAGAAGCGGCTAATTGGTCTGATGGTACGCCAGTTGATAAGACGATTACGGAAAAACTTGGATTTGATTTTAATTGGTATAATTGTTTTTCACCAGCTACCGGTTTGTTTCCGGCTTTTGAAAGAAAAGTTATTGAAACATATCCTGACGGTTCCCGCAAGGTTCTCAATAGTGATGGGGTATTAGAGTTAGAAAAGGATGGTGCAGGTTCCATTCCTGCGGAATTTGATCATTTGCTCAAAGATCGCAGAAGTTGGGAAGAAAATTATTTGCCTAAACTTCAATTTTGTAAAGATCGCATACATAACAGTTTGGTTAATACAGGGAAAGAATTTGTACGTTTCGAAAAAGGAATGGTTTTTTTAAAAAATCAAAACAGAGAAAATCCTTTAGGGCTTTTTTGCGGCAGTCTTTTTGGACAAATTAGAAACTGGCTTGGTGTCGAAGGTATTAGTTATCTTTTTATGGATGACGAAAAGCTTTATGACGAAATCATTAATACAGTAGGCACTCTTTGTTATAGATGCACTGAAGAAATACTTTTGATGGGGGCAAAATTTGATTTTGCACATTTCTGGGAAGATATTTGCTTCAAGAATGGTCCTTTAGTTGTCCCTTCAACTTTTAAAGAAAAAGTAGGACCGCATTACAAGCGAATAATAAAGCTTGTCAGAAAGCATGGAATAGAAATTGTCTCTCTTGATTGTGATGGTTTAATAGATTCTTTAATTCCTGCATGGTTCGATAACGGTGTTAATACAATGTTTCCAATAGAAGTTGGCACTTGGAATGCCAGCATAAAACCTTGGAGAACAAAATACGGCCGACGATTACGCGGAGTTGGCGGTATGAACAAAACGATTTTTGCCAGAGATTACGCCCAAGTAGATGAAGAAATAGAACGTCTTAAACCTCTTGTTGAATTAGGTGGCTATATACCTTGTCCGGACCATCGTTTAGCGCCGGATGCAAAATGGGAAAATGTGCAATATTACTGTGAAAAATTTAGAAGTACATTTAGTAAAGGTTAATTTCTGAAAAAGTTTAAGAAATGATAATAATAAATAAACGTATGCAGATTCCAAATTCTGAATATCTTCGAAGGATAATCAGACGTTCGGTCTCTGGCAGGGAAGAAAGATATGGATGTTTTGATTGCTAATCCAATGAAGCTGATTTCGCAAATGCCAGTTTATACAGTCTTATTTTTTGTTTTAACAGATCCAAAACTCAAATTTGTGTCTATATGAAGAATTAATAAGATTATATTTTTCGATAATGTAAATGTACGAACAATTGAAAAAAAAAGTTTATCTTGCCAACATCGAGCTTGAAAAGCAAAAACTCGTAATCTGTAAATGGGGCAACGTTAGTGGAATCGACAGGGAATTAGGTGTGATTGCCATAAAGCCAAGCGGTGTGCCTTATAGAGAACTCACGCCAGATAAGATAGTTGTGCTTGATCTTGACGGCAAAAAAATCGAAGGAGATTTTAATCCATCCAGTGATACTCTAACGCACCTTGAATTATATCGTAATTTCAAAGATATCGGAGGCGTTTGTCATACTCATGCCTGTTATGCAACAATGTGGGCACAAGCTTGTAAAGAAATCCCTGCCTTAGGCACAACCGGTGCTGACTATTTCTATGGTGCAGTTCCAGTAACAGAGCAGCTTACAGATGATGAAATCAAAAATGATTATGAACTCAATACCGGCAGGGTGATTGTGCGGCAATTTAAGGGAATCGATCCCATATCTATGCCTGCTGTTCTTGTCGCTTCGCATGGACCTTTTACCTGGGGCAAAACTCCTATGGCAAGTGTCGAATCGGCTTTAGTATTGGAAGAATTTGCAAAAATGGCCGCAGGGACACTTATGATAAATCCGGCTCAAAAATCCATAAGCCAAACCCTTCTGGATAAGCATTATTTACGCAAACACGGTAAAAACGCTTATTATGGACAAAAACAATAAAGGAACAATATGAAAATCGATTTATTCAAATATGAAATATGGTTTATTACCGGTTCTCAGCACCTTTATGGCCATGAAACTTTAAAACAGGTTGACAAAAACTCATCGCAGATAGTCGATTATTTTAATAAAAGTGGAAAGTTGGCTTGCAAGGTTGTTTTCAAACCTGTGGTTAAGACACCTGATGAGATTTACAAAATATGCATCGAAGCCAATGCTGCTGAAAATTGTGTCGGCCTTATTATGTGGATGCACACTTTTTCGCCGGCGAAGATGTGGATTGCAGGACTGAATGTTCTTAAAAAACCGTTTGCACACCTTCATACGCAATTTAACAGAGATATCCCATGGTCAACGATCGATATGGATTTTATGAATCTCAATCAATCGGCACACGGCGATCGTGAATTTGGTTTTATCTGCACACGTATGCGAAAAAACCGCAAAGTGATCGTTGGCCATTGGCAGGATGAAGAAGTTCTTGAAAAATTAAACATATGGTCGAGAGTGGCTTGTGCATTTTATGATTCACAAAGATTGAAGGTCTGCCGTTTTGGCGACAACATGCGTGAAGTTGCGGTAACTGAAGGTGATAAAGTCGAAGCTCAAATGAAATTTGGATACTCCGTCAATGGTTATGGCCTTGGTGATCTGGTTAAGTTTGTTAATAATGTTGGCGATAAAGAAATAGACACATTGATAGAAGAATATTCAAATCTTTACGAACTATCAAACAGTGTTAAAAAGAGTGAATCATTGAAGGATGCTGCCAAAATAGAAGTTGCTATGCGTAGTTTTTTAGAGCAGGGCGGCTTCAATGCTTTTACCACAACATTTGAAAATCTCTGCGGCCTTGAGCAATTACCCGGCCTTGCTGTTCAGCGATTAATGGCAAATGGTTTTGGTTTTGGAGCCGAGGGAGATTGGAAAACAGCGGCTCTTGTACGCGCGATGAAAGTGATGTCTGCAGGTTTAAAAGGCGGCACATCTTTTATGGAAGATTACACATATCATTTTGAACCAGGTAATATGATGGTTCTTGGTGCCCACATGCTCGAAGTGTGTCCTTCAATAGCTGCGAATAAACCAAGACTTGAAGTTTTTCCGCTTGGTATAGGCGGAAAGAAAGATCCTGCAAGATTGATATTTGATACTCCAGCAGGCCAAGGTCTCAATGCTACGATTATAGATATGGGTGATCGTTTCAGGATGATAGTAAATGAGGTTGAAGTTGTAAAACCAGAAAAAGATCTGCCTAAACTTCCCGTTGCAAGAGCATTATGGAAGCCATTGCCGGATTTGAAGATTGCTGCCGAGGCTTGGATACTTGCCGGCGGAACACAC
>MHYA01000086.1:0-16389 GCA_001825675.1 Planctomycetes bacterium GWF2_42_9
AGTTGTGCGCCCTGCATATCAAGCACGACTGCATTACTATCAAGAATGACCGCACTCAATTTAGCACCGCTTGCCGGTATGTTCTTTATTTCCAAATCAACAGCCAACTGCATTTTTCTGACAGACGGCTTAATAAATACATTAGAAATATGGGTTTTGCCAGTTACATTTAGAAAAACATCCTGTGTTATGCCTGTTGTCCGCGCACGCAAATCTCTCCAGTGATGCGGCGGTTCATAAGGTGTAAAATGTTTCGTTATACCCGGCCATATATATCCAATGGCAAGCCGGTCGAAAACAGAATTCAATTCCACATTCCCCGGCGTTGAAAAATACAAAATACTATGATTCCAAAATTGTTCACGAAAGTATCTGCCATCACCTTTTTCTGTCACTTCTTCTATGCTCTGAACTTTTTTGCCGACATTCTTGCCGTCATAAAGAATCTCGGCATTGTCAGGATTTTGGTCTATTGCGCCTCGAATTATCCAGACACGATAAGCATAACCTTTGAATTTCGAAGGCTCGTGCCCTTCGGCTTTTAAATCTTCCATTGTCTGGACTCTGCGATAGGGTATAATACCTGCTTTTACATTGCGGCAATGGACATAAATTGTGTTAATATTTCCGTTGTTAAGATAATCGCTGATATCCACCTCAAATGGCAGCCGACCGGCATTATTACTGAAACATTTTTTGTTATTGACGTAAATGTCGGCAAAATCCGCAACCGCAACAAACTCAAGCGATACCCTTTTATCTGCCCAATCAGCGGGAATAAATATCTCTTTTTTAAACCAAGCCCCAATACAACTACTGTTGATTTCCTTTATTTTTTCTCCAACATCGGCTGGAATATTTATTTCAGACCAACCATTTTCTGGAATCACATTCGAATCTTTTTCAGCCTGCCAAAGCCACGGGCCGTTAAGGCATAGCTTGGTATCCAGCCAATCAGATTTCAAATCTTCCTGCTCAAAAACAGCTTCCTGGATAGGAATTACTTTGGAATCAACTTGCTTTGGTCTAACTTCAATGTATTTGGAGTACTTATGCTCTTTAAGCCATCCTGTAACAGTAAACACTCCTGCAATAGAGAGAACTCCATCTTTAACATCCTCCCCGCCCGGAATCCAAACCTGATTAGGATTGCCTTCATATTTATAAATACCGATGCCGCAGGGGTCGTCGATTTTTACGTTGATTTCAAAACCGTCTTTGTGACTGTTTAAATAACTAATCACATTCGGTTCGGTAAACACAAATGACGCTTTGAGTTCGGATTCTTTCAATTGTAACAGCTTATCCACACCTGCAATAGCACAGGATACGGCGCAGGCTTTTTCCGCATTGAATCTGATAACATCAATACGCGCATCTTTTACTATGCTTTGTTTGTCTATAGGAAGGATTCTTTTTACAGTAGCATTTTGCGGCCCCTTTTCATAATAAAGAGACGTTTCCGGCCGTTGCCTGTATTCGCACAATACTTCGTTTTGTGTTAATTCTTCCATACGATTTGGCCTGTCGCCGATTTTTATCTGGCTGCTGCTTGCTGTGATAGCAATCAAAATCGGCACCGGCATGGCATTTTGGCTTTTGAAAACTATACTCTCTATTTTTTTGTCCGGTTGAGTATTTTTCCATTCAAAAATATAAAACCCGATAGATTCCGCGACTTCATTTTGTCCTATCCAGCCAACATAAGCATTGCTCTTGTCTTCAGGGTTCCACCAGTCGCCTATCTGCTCATCAGTGCTGAGAGGAATTATCTCTTTTGTGCCGTCTTCGTAATTAATGGTATAATCGGCACAATGCGTTCGAGTTGTGGCCCATCCGCAGGTGTGAAGAAAATACAAATATTTTGCCGCCGCATCAACCCTTATAGAATCAGTCTGTTGCGGCAATTCCGGCATTTCTTTGCCGTTCAAGGCTATACAGCCTTTTGCGTAGTTAACGCCAAGATTATCAAATGATTCGTTTACAAAAAATGGAACGTTTCTGAATTTTTGATATCCTCGCGGAATATACCGCATATCGTTACTGCCCTGGTCAGTCCAGCCGTCACTGCCGTCGGAAGGCGATTCATCCTGAAATTTTCTATTGAAATGCTGTGACAAATCAATATATGAAACTGAACCGTCTTTGCCCAGCGATTTTCCAGCACCAACTGCGGATATTTCGGACACACACAAACAGTTTGATGTAATGCAAACAACAGTCAAAATAAATATTGAAATAAATTTGTTACTCATTAAAACTCCGCAAATTCTTTGTTGAAAATATAAGCGTGTGTATTCTTACAGTACAAACAGGTACATTTGAATTCAATTATATGCTTAAGTGGCTTTTTATTTAAGTCTTTTAGGCATCCAATTAAACTGAAGATAAGGCTCCCATACTTTAACCTTGTCGGAACCGACTTTAAACGGCACTTTAGAGATATGTCCGTCGAGAAAAACAAAATTACCTGCGTTTTTGTGCATTTTGCCTATCTGATCCATAAAGGCAAACGGCCCAAGAGGATCGCGTACCCCATAATTCCCCTGAACGACCGGTTGTATCCCATCAATAAGAGTATCAGCGGGAAGCTGCCCAAACGAGTAAGTGCCCTTCCCTGTTAACTGGCCATCCATTAACATAGGCGTCCTCGATGTTGGTGAAAAATCGCTCTTCGTAAATGAACAATAGTTTCCACCGATTTTACTTACCACGCTTGCAGGAACATTTGATTTATGTGATGTCAATATCCAAAAGTTAGCTACATAACTGTATTGGCTTGTAGCGCACAGCTTTTTTTCAATGGCCGTTGGACAGTTGAATGTATTGCGCCATAAATCATAATTGTTATAGTTTGTACCATCTCTATCAAGATGCTGTACGCTGATATATTCCCTAAAATTATTATACTTACTGCGCACCAGCATTTCATACCATCTTACCCAATAGGTTGAACCTGGAGATGCGTCTCCAAATGAGGTTCCGGGGTACGAATTTCTGAAATACGGGTAACGGCCGGAATTATCGTTTGCGTACATTTCCATTGCCGAGCCCAAACTTCTCAAACGAAAGCCGCAGACGACAGACCGCCCCTGTTCACGCGCAGCGCTTAAGGCAGGCATAAGTACACTTAGCAATAAAGCTATTATAGAAATTACAACTAACAGCTCTACAAGTGTAAAAGCTTTATTTTGGGCCATATTATTCTTTGACATCTTGCAACCTTTCGCTTCTATATCCATTAGGAGAACAGCCCCAAAGAAGGAGCTGTTCATCCCGGAAAAAACATATTATTTTACCACGTATTTGTACAGCCCTGCTGATTGGGCTTATTGCATTTGAGCCAGTCTGATGCGAATTCAGCCAAATCCGCAAAATCAATCCTGCAATCCTTATTCAAATCTGCCGCGAGGTGCTGAACGTTTTCGCAGGTTAATGGCGACAACTCAAATAGAACCGCAGAAGAAGGCGTTAATTTATATTCCAATGTAGAACCTGTGCCTTGCACATATTCTTCCTGAAGTTTAATTTCATGATGTGTGTAATGAACTGTATCCACACTGTCAGTATGGAGCCGTTCTAAGTCGCCAAATTTGTATGCTTTAACTACATAAGACTCAAGATTAATACCTGACGGAAGATTAAGCAATAAATCAAACGCATCGCCACTGGCTGAATCAGAAGCAAGAGATGTCATTTCGTCTGATACTAATATTGACCATAGCGTGCTTGCGGTATCTGAATCGTTATCGGGTTTTGCATATTCATTCATAACCAGCACTCGCAGAGTTTCATTCTGTTTTGTCGCAACCGAAAGTATTCTGCTTTTCGAAGCGGTTGACTGAAGAACATCTCCATTGGCCAGTTTTGAGAGAATTTTTTGCACTTCTGATAACGGCGAAGAGACTATTCTCGGCGTCATATCTTCATCTGCCTGATAGTATATGCTGTTAAATCCCCAGCCATCAAAAGGCAATGACTGTGCCTGCGAAACATAGTTCGCATGGAACAACCCGCCATGAAATACAGTACAATTTAGCCCGTTAGCAGTCAACAACCCAGCATTAAGATGCAAATTACCTAATGCTCCTGAGATTGCTTTATTGTGTTTTTCCAGCATACCACCCTGCCTGAACTCGGTCCAGAACAGTTTTGCATTACCTAATCCTGTCGCCGAAAGTATATCCAGATGCTTACCGATAAGAGTGGTAGTGTTGCTAAAACTGTCATAGTAGGCGCCTGTTTGTCTGTCAGGGTCATTCGGCCAAAAGCTTGTATAAGCGGCGAATTCCTGATATGCCGGCGCATCTGACGAATAGTCCTTTATCGCGAATGTATAATTATGATGCGTTACGCCGAAAATATTATTTGCCTGTCCGAGAGTAACTAGATCCTGGTTGACCGTAGTTGTCCAGGCATTTCGCCATGCTGCTTCGCTGCCTTCGGCTCCGATTTGATTTGTAACAATGATTTTAGCCGAAGGCAAAACCCCTTTAATTTTATTGATCATAGCGGACGCTACAGTGGCATACTGACTGGCAGTGAAAACAAAATAATCTTCATTACCTATTTCCCAGTATCGAACTCTCGACTGATAGTTATTGCTGACTATCCACTGAGCCATATCTTCAACAGCATCGGCTGCAGCTGCCAGTGCTGTAGTATTCAGGGTTCCACCAAAATTTCCGCTTCCATCGGCATTGAGCCACTTTATCTCATTTGCGATTGTGTCGAACCATGTCAGACTATTAACTTGCAGAATGCATTGACTATTGCTATCCACCAAAAACTGGAAAAACTCTTCAATATTTATCAAATTATTTATATAGTCAGGGGCATACCCTGCGCCCTGCTTTTGAGCTGCTGTCTGTAAAGATGAATCTGACACGCCAAAATGCAGCCAAAGCACATCCACACCACCAGGATACCTGAAAGTTTTGACTGGGTATTCAGAATCCAAAAATGTCTTGAAGGCCTCGTAGTGGCTGGGATTATTAAATATAGTTCTCAAATGTGGCCGAGAAGCCATTGCCTCCCAATTTATGGCACAATAATCATTCGAGTCCAAACCTGATTTTACAACCTGCGACGAAACATTTATATTCACTGTCGAAGCTGATGCGGGTCGTCTGGACACTGCCGCTTCTTCG
Source organism: Planctomycetes bacterium GWF2_42_9 (assembly GCA_001825675.1). Classification (GTDB taxonomy): domain Bacteria; phylum Planctomycetota; class Phycisphaerae; order Sedimentisphaerales; family UBA12454; genus UBA12454. The sequence continues at coordinate 5,151 of MHYA01000086.1, forward strand.
TAATATGTAGTTGTTTGTGCGCTGCTATCGCCTTTGCAGAAAAGCTGCAATCTGAATCCTGCATTTATGACAGATTCTGGTATATTGTGTGCATAGCTGTATCCGGGCGTAGTTGGCCCATTTAGATCAGCACGTGTCGTTCGATTAAAACAAACGTCTATGGTTTTTTTTGAGACAATGATCGAAATGGAAGGAACATTGGTGTATGCCATAGGAGTTTGCGCGAATATTTGCCTGGTCACACCGCCTTCAGTTACAAAAAACTGGAATAATTTATCACTGCGGCGGAAGAATACTCCCATTTGATAATCACCTGTCGAATCCATTAAACGAATGCGTTGAAACAATTGATTAATTTGGTCAGTATCGCACTGCTTGACAAAAAATTCAGTGTCGATATCGCACGGAAAATATTGGTCTGTTGTAAGCCAGGCGTATATGTTGGGATTGCATATTATCTGCACCCTGCCATCGCCTGTTCTTTTGGTTGAAACAGCGGCATTTGCCCCGGACGAAAACTGCCAGCCGTTACTTACCAAACCTGCATCAAAATTGGAATCGCCATTATAAGCGGTTGGACTGCCGTCGAAATTATCCGTAAAAATCGGAGTCCAGCTTCCATAAACAGGTGCATGCTCATCTGCTGCATAACTAATATTCCCGCCAATACATATTGCTGCAATGATTATGAAAAATATATTTTTAATTTTATGCATGATATCGTTCTCCATTTTTGGTTATGCAAAGATAATCTAAATTTATTACAAACAGTCTGCCGGATCCGGGTTATTACAAAGCAGCCAGGCCTCCGCGAATTCCGCGAAATCCTTAAAGTTCACTTCGCAGTCTTTATTCAAATCCGCCTTTAAACCGTATCCTTCGCTCCAGACATCCGTACAATTCAAAATGAGCTTTTGAGCTGTCAGTATCTGTGCTGCCTGCGCATATTTCATTACCGCAGTTGAACCATTCGGACGGGCCATCAGTTTCATCACAAAACCTGCACTTGCCACAGATGGCGCAAAAGAATGAGTATACGACATTCCTGGGTCGCTGCCATTAAGATCAACCTGTTGGCCGCCTACCCACAAGTCAAGAGTTGTTGAATTTATGATAAGCGAATAATCAGGAGTGTTCGTGTATGTATAAAATGTCGGCAGATAAATCCACGAGCCGCGATTATATCTCAACATAATCTGTACGCGCTTATCATTTTTTCTATACTGAACTATAACATCGTTTCCGAGACTGTCATCAGAAATCGAGAAGTGCTCCGCCCATTGATAGGTGTTATTCGTACCATAAGCCTGAACATAATATTCAGTGCCCTGGGTAAATGTAATTTTTGGGCTTACTAATGCACAGGAGCCGCTTGTGGCCGATTCCATCCAGACTTCCCCGCCGCCTGACTGTTTGATATAGTTGTACGTCCCTTCAAATGTCCAGCCTTTATCAAGCAATCCCTGGTCGGCATTTCCTGTCGGCTCTCCACTGAATTCATCCGCAAACACTGAATACCAATCTGTATTTACGACAGCAGCACCTGCCTGAAAACCTGCAAAAGCCAGAAATGCCACAAGACACGTCAGAATTTTAATATTAGTCATTTTATCGTTTATCATCATTATAAACTCCTATTTTGGAAACGCAGAACTACCAGCTTCTGTCAATATGAGAAGATTATTAACTTTCTTACATCAGCGAGGGCTTAAGGGCTTTACATAACAGCAAAGCCCTTAATTTGCCGCATCATTCGATTGTTATTTTTTCCTGCGAAGTAAACCCAGAACTCCCAGTCCCAAAATTGAAATTGTTGCCGGTTCAGGAATCGCAGCTATACCTGCATAAGTTGAATATTTCATTACTGCTGTTGAGCCGTTTGGACGATCCATAAGTTTCATCACAAAGCCGGAATCTGCTACAGACTGTGTAAAAGAATGGCCGTAAGACATACCTTCTGCCGCATCGTTCAGGTCAACCTGTTGCCCCGCTACCCATAAATCAAGATTTGCTGAATCAATGATAAGAGAAAAACTCGGGCTGTTCGTATATGTATAAAAAACCGGCAGATAAATCCACGAGCCGCGATTATATCTCAACATAATTTGCACACGTTTATCACTTTTGCGAAATTGGACTACAACATCGTTGCCGAGACTGTCATCGGAAATCGAAAAATGCTCTGACCATTGATAGGTGTTGTTTGTACCATAAGATTCAACATAGTATTCGGTTCCTTGGGCGAAAGAAACTTTTGGGCTTACCAATGCACAAGAACCGCTGGTAGCTGATTGCATCCAGACTTCCCCGCCGCCCGACCGTTTTATATAATCGTACGTTCCTTCAAACGTCCACCCCTTATTAAGTAGTCCCTGGTCGGCATTTCCTGTCGGCTGCCCATCAAAACTGTCTTCAAAAACAATACCCCAATCGCTGTTTACCATTGCGGCGCCGGCTTGGCCAATACCAATCAACATTAAAACAACCATCCAAACTACATAATTCTTTTTCATTTTCTTATTCCTCCAATCAAATATAATTTTTCCATCAAAACGATTGATGAATTATTTATTAAGAACTTTCACGTATAAGCAGCTTACTTGGTAATTGCATTTTTCGTCCACGCAATGATTTATTGTCGGATTGCAAATGTTCGTTAATAATTTCAATTGCACCTCGAACAATTCCACGAAAATCCTTACCAACGCTGGTTAATTGAGGCCGTAAATAACTCCCAAACTCTGTTCCATCACAACCTATTACTGCTATATCATCAGGAACCTTTTTGCCCTTGTCCTGAATACTATGCATCAGTTTCATTGCGACATAATCATTATAGGCAATCACTGCGGTTGTACCATTGACTACACATTCTTGAGCCAAAACTTCAGTTTGCTCGCGAACTTCTTTCAGTGGGCAGAAAAGGGGGTTCAAGTCAATACCATACTCGCCGCAGATAGAGTTCAATATCTGCCATTTAAAATCGCTTTGGAGAAACTCGGTACTGCTGGCAGAAGAAATAAAAGCTATCTTTTTGTGCCCTTTTGAATGTAAATGTTGTATTGCTTCATTAAATCCCGGCTGCCAGTCTGTAGTTACAGAGCTGATCTCATCAGGAACTTCATAATTACCGAGAATAACAACAGGATATTCTGTCCTGACGATATAATCATACTGTGCCGTACCCTTTTTAATCGCGGAAGACCATGCTAAGATAGCGTCCACTCTTCCTTCTAATAATTTGTCAAAACAATCCAATTCCTTTTTATGGTCCCATTCGGTTGCGCTGATAATTAAACGATACCCTATTTTCTCTACTTCAGACAAAGCAAGTGCGGCAAATTCTGAATAGTGAGGCAGTTGAATATCGCCGCAAATAAAACCAAGCATATTGGTTTTGCCGGAACTAAGGCTTTGACCTAAAAAGGAAGGCTTATAATTTAGACTTTTAGCAACATTCAAAATACTCTCTCGGGTTTTTAATCCAATTCTGTTTGGACGGCCATTGAGCACTTTTGAAACAGCACCTTTGGTTACACCTACCCGTTTTGCGACATCTTCTAATGTTACTTGAGCCATATTCTATCCAAAATCTTAGATTATGAGTTAAGTCACCCGTTTGACCCTTGCCGGTCAACCGTTTGACCACTATTATAATATTTTGTCCGAACGCAAAAGTCAATAGTTTTATTAAAAATAACAAAAAAAACTTTATATCACGCAAATACGAAGTTTCTTCCGAACTTGCGGACTTTTTGCATGCCAATGTGAAAGCAATTTAAACTCTGCATTATCGCAAGAATACATAACTCATTATATATTAAGGATTTATAATTCACAACAAACTGCAACTTGTTTCTGGATACTATTAAACTATTGCACAAGATTGTGTGTGATTGCATCGTTTCAGGTAGTTTTCACGCGCAAAAACAGGATTTACCTCTGACAAGTGAAGAAGAGATAAGAAAAACATGCCCTGCTTTGACAGTTCAAGAACGAACGACATTATTTAAGCCGTGATGCCCCATCATTGAGGTCTTTCCGCAACTCTATTATTATAGTGACAAAGATGGCCGTGAGATAAACATGTTTTTTGAACAAGATATGACCTTGCGATCCACTGGAGATTAAAAGGTCGGCATTCTTTGCTCCCATCAAACCCCAGCCTGAGTTAGTAACTGTTTAATATTTGTAGGGTACGAGCATAAGGTAGGTGTCAAAAAAAAAGCTGTAATATTTATTCAAAGACTCATTTTTGAAATAGAAAGATATAAAAATTCATGACATTTTTAAGATTTTTATATTCTTTGTTTTAAGCCTTTTAGATATATGCCTATTTTGCAGAATTAGCAGATATTAAATTTTTGCTTGCATACGGTTGTAGCTCAAGTTTTTTTTACTTGCCATGGTGGAATTTCCGGCAAATATCCATCAAATTCTTTAATTATCGAATCTTCATAACTACCCATATATTTGCCTTCGATTAATTTATCGAAAGCTTCATCGTGAAATCTTTGCCAGCTTGCTTCTTCGCGGCTGGGATTAATTGCATAAAATAAAACGCCGTTCTGGCGGGCTGCTTTTTTATCCCCCGGGGCATCGCCTATCATCAATATTTTATTCTTATCGTATTTTTCACACATAACCGCTAAATGCTGTGCTTTTGTACCCATTTCTTGTCCTGCAATTACTTTCACGTATTTGTCAATGCCATGTTCAGACCATTCTCTTTCGAGAGCTTCTGTTGGGGTTGCTGAACAAATAATAATATCAGCCTTTTGAGAAACATTCTCCAGACTCTCACGGACATATTTAAATGGAGCTATGTTTTTTACTATTTCTTCAACGGCCTGATTTACTTTGTAACTCCAATCAAGAGCCGTTTGTAATTCAGTTTTTTCCTGCGGATTGTTCGATTCAGCAATTGCCTGCATGAGGCCTTCATTGCTCAAGAGGCTATCAGTGTCATTGACCCATCTGCAGTAATATTCAAATTTAGGTATTTCAAAACCACTATCTTTTACCTTCGGATGCGAAGGCAAAAGTTCGGTTAGGATCCTGACAATTGTTTTATGTCTATTTTCACCGCGTGTTTTGCTAAAGAGGTCTGCAAACTCTTTGCATTCTCGTGCAGCTTCGGCAACAGGCTGTAAATTGAAACAGCCAATCATCCACGGACAAAAACACTCTCGTTGTTTGATTCCCATAGCATCAAACGCACAACCATCAGAATCTATCGCGACAAGATATTTCTTGGCAGGTTTTAAATTTTTTAACGGTATTGAGTAATCAGCCATTTTTCAATCAAAAATTTTGTTAAATTATAATGCTTATTATACATTGTAAATAGATATTTTCTTTTTTTGTTCGGTAGGCGCCAAGCTCATCTTTGCTCCTTGCGATTTGCCGGGAGAAAGAGGAATGTCTTTTTTCATTCCTTCTCTGCGCTGATATAATTGCAGTGGTGCGCCGCTAGGTTCAAGCTCTACTACATCAGGACCTCGCCAGGTAACTGCCCAATCTCTGCCGCGGAAATTTTCAGAGACAATTTTTGTTTCCAGCTCGTGAGATAATTCAATAACATCGCTTTTTTTAACATCAAAGGCAATGCAGTTATTTTCATACATCAATGGAACGAGTTTATTATTCAATTTTGTGGAAATCTTTTCTCCCATCCAGTCATAAGTTCGAATAAAATATTTACCATCATTTTTCGCAGTAACTTTTAAAAAGCCTTCATTGGGGTATCCTATTTCAACTTTGGCCTGGTTATCTTCTTTTTCTATCGGAAGGTTTATAAATATGCCTTGATCAGACTTTGTAATAATCCTTTCCCACACCAAATCTAACGCTTGCGGCGCAGTGCCTACACAGCATCCAGCGATAGAACGGAAACGCTGAAGTGAAATCGAATTTGGTTCCGCTCCGCCAGACCAGCCCCCAACCACTCTTTTATCGATATCTTTGTAAGTATATCCATTCGCATCCTCAATCGAATTATCAACCGCAATAAAACTGCCATCTGTGATTTGGTTTTCTGCGAGTTGATTACGAACATACTTATTTACAACATCCCAGTAATCATAACCGCAATCAATCAATTCAAGACTGCACTGAATCATATCCTTAATACAACACGTTTCGCAGAATTCCTCGCTCATTGGATGCCACTTTGCATATTCCGGAACCCAACCGAATGATGAGCTTATTGATTTGACATAATTATAAATAGCGTTTGCCTTTTCAATATAAAACTCATTATTCAATAAACGTCCTAGTCTTGCAATGCCCGATGCCGCCCATACAGCCGAGTGAACGTGCCCGAAAAATTCTCCATTGTAGCTGAAGTATCGGCTCAAACCAAGTATATGATTTGCTAAGCCTTCGGCAAGGTCAAGAGCTACATGGTCATTATGTTTTTCGGCTCTGACGACAATCGAATGCAGCACCATACCATTACGGATAGCTTCTTCCCCCCTGCCTGTTACATGGGCAGGAACAAAGCCGCCGTCACGCAAATAAACATCGCCTGGGAATTCATATATTTTTTCGTTAAATGGAAAATCGCCCGACCAGAATGTTTTTACTTTCCTTTCAAAAACCAAATCACGCATCGCACGCACCAATCCTGATGAATGTTTTTCGGCCTCAACATTGCCCGGTTCAACTTCAAGAACTCTGTTTAAGGCACCGAGGATATAAGACATTTCATGGAAAGCGCTGTGATTTGTATTAGACCAGGGGTAATCTTCGTGGTAGCGGAGACCATCTTTACCCCAGCTTTTCATAAGATGCTTTTTGAAACCATTTTTAACTTTTTCTGAAGCATCATCTGCGCCAATGATATTTTCTATCGAAACAATAGCTTCATACCAGCTGGCTACTAACTCGGCATCGTCTACCCTGACATGTTTGGCGTAAGCAGGATTTTCATTAATTTGAACAAACCAATAAGGTAAGCAGTCATACTCTTTATCGACCATGGTTGTTAAGAAATTATGAGCATTTTTTGCAACTTGCTTTAAGTCGAACTTATTATAACGTATCATTTTTATTCCTTATCATCAATGTTACAAACTTTTGTAATTTTTTTATTTTCGGATTCTTCAATTTTACTCTTCTCAATCCAGCCATCGTCCTTATTGTCTCGAACAATGGTTTTGAGCTTATAAAGCATTTTCCTTAAATCAGAAAATCCGCCTATACTAATCCATACAACGCTAACAAGAGCGATGGTCAGATTCACACTCAACATCAATCTCCACCATATAAGCCAGCGATAGTCATTCATCATTCCGCCAAAATGCATTACGCTTAACACGACAACCGCCGAAATATTGTATATTGTGTAAAGAAACATAAAGAGGAACAAAAATTTATCACTGCCTGAAAATTCACGGCTATTGACTCCTATAAACTTCCAAAAACGATTAATTTCTTTTATGTGAACGTGGGATTCGACAAGCTCTTTTTCTTCACGATTTTCATATTTTCCACGTTTGAGAATCATATCCATATCCACTATCTGTTTTTTTCCAAATAGAGAAAACAGAACATAGGCAATAATCGCTGCCATTGCGGTATAGAAACCCATCACCTGTCCGTTTAATGGAAATTTTTCGCTGTAAGAAACAAAAACAGGTATGTGTTTCCAGATAGTTTGTAATGCGATTCCACTAAGCGCCAAAACCGAGCCTGTTATCATCGCAGCCCATGCTCCACTGACAGTTCCCTTTTTCCAATATAGGCCTCCGATGATTACGACGCCGGCTCCGCCAAGATATATAGCAGCGGTTATCTGGAAGAACATAAAAATGTAATCTTTTAGAGGGAACAAAAGACTGAACACAAAACCGATAACAGCAACACTGACTATCGAACCCCGTAAAATCCACATGTGCGCTTTAGGTTTAAAAGGTTCTTTCCTAAGAGGCATTATCACATCCTGGACAAAAATGCTTTATGGGCAATGAAATTCGCCACCCCGGCACAAACCATTATGTTGCCGAGATAGCGGAAATTACCAGAAAACTCGACCCAACAAGGCTTTTCATTGATACTTGTGCCCACGGTGAATTTGACAGAGATTATGTTGATTTCGATGTCCAGCACATGAGTTATTATTATCCATACAGCACAAATTATGACATGTTTGATCACACATATAATTGGAACATCTATGGTTCTTGTAAAGGCCATGAATTAGTGAAGCAAGGTGATAATTATAAAATAACAAGAACTTTGAAAAATACCCGGCCCGTTCTAGCACACGAGGTATGTCATTATGTTGCTATGCGTGATATTGATGGTTTGGAAGAAAAGTTTAATAAGTATTGCCCAACTCGAAAACCTTGGTGGCTCAATGAGCTTAAAAAGCTAAGAAAATCCAAAGGACTTGAAAAGGATTGGGACAATATATTCCGTGCAAGCTCCGCCTTTCAGGAACTTGGATGGAAACTAGGCATTGAGGCTGTTCGTCGAAGTTCACTGTTAGCGGGGTTCCATTTTCTTCAACTTTCAGATACAGAAATTTATGAAAACAGCAATGGTATTATAGATTGCTTTGACGACCACAAAGGCATAGATGAAAGAGCTTTCCTCAAATTTAATTCTGATGCGGTGATTCTTGCTGATCTTCCGACAAGGACGTATTTTGAAAATCAAAAAATTGAAATTCCAATAATCCTCTCAAATTTTGATAAAGATGTTTATGGTTCCGGGTCGATTAAATTTAAACTTGCCGACAAACGCAGTGGCAAAGTTTTGCTTCAATCCGAGCTTGATAATATTGAATTGCAGAGTGGTTTAATTGAACTGTGTAAGATAGAAATAAATATGCCTTCGACGCCTTTGCCGCTTCAACTTGAATTAACTGTAGAAGCAGTCAGCACAAGTAAAAACATTCAAAACGATTGGCTGCTGTGGTTATATCCAAATAGAATTCAAAATATCAAATCACAAAATATTAATATTTGCCTTGACGAGATAAAACTCGGCACAAGATATCCTCAACTTAAAAATGACGACAATGCAGATTTGATGATAACTAACCGTTTTAGTAACAAATTATTCCAACATCTCGAAAATGGCAAAGATGCTATTGTATTTTATCGAGTACCTGAAACAAGAGGCAGGATAAATCCTGACGCCCCAAAGGAAGATTATTATCTGCCTGCCACATGGGATAGATTTAAAGGTGTTATCTGGGACCGCGGCACAAATTGCGGAGCCTTTATAAGAAAGAGCAATGCTTTGGAATACTTTCCAAATGATGGCTTTATCAATTTACAATTTCATGATTTGATTGATGATTGCGACAAGATAAATCTTGACGATTTTCCTGTTTCTATTGACCCGATTATTCAAGGTGTCGATAAAGCCTCTCGCGACAGATTCGATGTATTTACCTATAAACTTTCAGAACTCCAGCCGGAATGGACAATGCGAAAGTTTGCATACCTGTTCGAGCTTAAAGTTGGGAAAGGTAATCTTCTGGTTTGCGGCTTCAATCTTAAAGGCATAAATGAAGATAATCCCGCCGCATGTGCAATGTTTGAGTCTCTGCTTAGATATGTTAATAGTGAATCTTTCGATCCAAAAGCAAAGATTGAATTGGGAGTATTGAAATCTTATCTGGCAAAAATATCAGCTCAACCCAGAATTAAGGAAAGGAAAATGACCCAGTTCTGGCAAATGAATCAATTGCCGCTCGAATCGGATTTATACTGGAAAACCGCAGAAGAATGGATAGCTGCCGATCAGTTTGATGGAAAGTTCATCCCTGAATCAGGTAAGCATATATTCAGTAAGATTGAAAGAAAAAACAGCCATTGAAGTTAATAGAATTACAAAAAAAACAACAGAAATTCTGGGGGGCAACTTCGAAAGGCAAGAGATTAGTAACTTTCAGCTGGTCAAAAGCGGAAGATATTGACCTTAAAAAAATAGCCCACGATCCTCAATTATCCCTTAAATTCTCGATTGATAAATGGAACAAGAGAGATGGATTCGAAGACGACTCGATTCCTATGTTGAGACCTGAAGTAGGCACAGGTTTGGTCGCATCTGCCTTTGGCGCAGAACTCCATTTTAAAAACGATAATTTACCTGCTGTCAAGAATCATCCCATACAATCTGAGGCTGATTTAAAAAGCATGAATTTGTCCGAACCTTTAAAAGATGGTTATTTCCCACACATTTACAAAATCATAGATTACTTCAAAAAAAATATGCCTGTGAATTTTAAGTTGTGCCAGTGCGATTTGCAGGGCCCATGGAATACAACACAGCTTTTGACAGGCGAGAAAATATTTCTTGATATATATGATAACATTGACTTTGTCTCTTCAGTACTTGACGCTGTTACTAACTTTATGATTCGCAGTGTAAAACAAATAAAAGAAACTATTGCAGAAGGGCAGGATTATTTTTATCTTCAGGGAGTTTGCCTTCGCGGTGGTTCACGTATATGTAATTGCTCAACAGATATGATCTCTCCCGATTTCTATGAAAAATACCTTATGCCTCACGATAAACGTTTTTTTGAAGCTGTTGGCGGAGGCATGATGCATATATGCGGCAATAATTCTCACTGCATAAAGCATTTCAACAAAATAGAAAAACTTTACGCCCTAGAAGTTAATTTCAATTATCTGGATATTTTTAAAGTATCAGAAATATTAAGAGAAGATATTGTGCTTTTATGTACCGGTCCTGTTGAATTTCCTTTATTAACACCTTTAGGAGAACAAACTCTTAACAAGTTTTACCAGGGTAGCTTCCCGGGTAAACGAAACATAATTTTTCATTTTAATGACCCTGTTGATTTGAATAAATGCAAAAAATTATATGAAGCTATCAAACAAGATTATTAAGAAGTATTAAATTGTTTATTTAAAAAGGAATAAAATGCCGGCTGTTGATATGAATTTAGAAAAATTGAAAGAATATACCGGAAGCAATCCGCGTCCCCTTGATTTTGATGACTATTGGGATTCCGCGTTAGAAGAAATGCATTCAGTCAATGCTGATGTTGAACTCGTACCTGCTGATTTCCAGGTACCATGCGCCGAATGCTTCGATCTATGGTTCACAGGTGTTCGAGGCGCAAGAATACACGCTAAATATCTTCGCCCCCGCAATATAAAAAGTAAGCACCCTGCTATATTACATTTCCACGGCTATTCAGGAAATAGCGGCGAATGGTGTGAGAAACTCGGCTATGTTGCGATGGGCTTTT
>MHYA01000086.1:16404-16661 GCA_001825675.1 Planctomycetes bacterium GWF2_42_9
ATTGCAGAGGACAAGGCGGCCTTTCTGAAGATACAGGTTCTGTTAAAGGCAGCACTTTTAAAGGACACATTGTTCGAGGAATCGATGATGAACCGGAGAATCTTCTTTTTAGACAGATATTCCTCGATACTGCGCAGCTTGCAGGCATTATTATGAATATGCCGGAAGTTGCCTATGATAGAGTTGGTGCTATGGGAGGCTCACAAGGAGGTGGTCTTACACTTGCCTGCGCGGCATTGGAACCGAGACTTAAACAG
>MHYA01000086.1:16677-24828 GCA_001825675.1 Planctomycetes bacterium GWF2_42_9
CTTTTTTAAGTGATTATAAAAGGATTTGGGAAATGGATTTGGCAAAAGATTCATACGAAGAGTTGAAATTTTATTTTAGAAAATTTGATCCCACCCATTCTCACGAAGATGAAATTTTCACAAAGCTCGGATATATCGATGTTCAGCACCTTGCCGCACGCATCAACGCACAGGTTTTGATGGGAGTCGGATTGATGGATACAATCTGCCCTCCATCAACCCAATTTGCAGCATATAATAAAATCACTGCAAAAAAAGAGGTGATAATATATCCTGACTTTGGTCACGAAGCTCTTCCCGGCTTTTACGATAGAACATTGCAGTTTATGGCAACGCTTTAATATTTATTGTGTTTCGGAGCATTCTATATAGATGAAATTGTCTAAATCTTTTATTGGCACTATAATTTTTAGATTTGAAAATTGAGGAAACTCTCTCAAATGAACTGGACTAAAAAATGGGGGCAGCTCAGCCCCACATGGCGTTGTATTGATTATAGAAGGACGTTGAAGAATGAATGGTTTTGAAAGAATAGATGCAGTATTAAATAGCCGAAGCCCTGATTGTGTTCCAGTTATGCTTCATAATTTTCTTATGGCTGCTAAGGAATATGGAGTCAATATGGCACAATATCGAAGCAATGCGAAACTTATTGCAAATGTTCATATCGCTGCTGTTGAAAAATATTGCTACGATGGAATAACCGTCGATATAGATACATGTACGTTGGCAGGTGCAATTGGAGTTCCGGTTGATTTTCCTGACGACGAACCAGCCAGAACGAATGGGGTAAGGCTTGAAAGGCTTAAGGATATCAGAACTTTAAAGCCTATTGACATAAGCAAAGACAAACGGGTAAATATCTGGCTTGAAGCCTGCCAAAGACTTTCAAAGCAGCTTAAAGGGCAGGTTTTTCTAAGAGGCAACTGTGACCAGTCTTCATTTTCACTTGCAGCCATGGTCAGGGGAATAGAGAATTGGATGATAGATATTTTTTCCGCCGAAGATAACAAATATGTTTTCGAATTTCTTGAATATTGTACAGATATAACGGGACAATTTATAAAATTAATGGCACAAACAGGCGTTGATATGGTCTCAAATGGAGACTCTATTGGCGGGCCTGAAATGGTATCCCCGAATATATACAAGGAATATGTATTGCCTTTCGAGAAAAAAATAGTGAATATAGCACATAAGAATAAAATGTCTTATCTTTTGCATATTTGTGGCTGTGTCAATGGTATTCTGGATTCAATGCTTGAAACGGGTGCAAATGTACTTGAGCTGGATTATAAGACCGATATAAATTTGATACATGGCAAATGTAAGGACAAGGTTGTTTTTTGTGGTAATATAGACCCAAGCGGAGTTCTTGCGATGGGAAGCGTTGAAGATGTTAAAGTAAAAACCTCCGAACTTTTGGAGATTTATTGGGATTCGAATAAATTCATACTTAATGCTGGCTGCGCAATACCATCATCAACTCCACCTGAGAATCTTAAGATGATGATACATTTAGCTCGAAATTTCGTGGTGCAACCAAATAAAGCTTAAAATAATTTTAGGAAATAAAATATCATGAAATACAAACCGGACTTTGAAAAAGTGTCTAGCGTCAACTATTATTTCCTTCCAACGACAATTATTCTTTCCCTTTTGTTATAACAGTTATCCGTTACATACAGTCTTATGAGATGCCCCCATGGGGGGGATTTTCGACATTACATGTCGGCAGTTTTTCGCTTCTGTGCTTCCTCGGCTCTATAGCTTGGCACATTTAATTCCAATATCACACTATGATGAAACAAGCCAATCTATTGCCGCCGCCGTTGTCATCGGGTCTTTAAATATCTGCTCCCATTTGCTAAACGGCAGATTACTCGTGATCAATATACTGCCGCGTTCATAACGATGCGCCAGCAATGTAAACAGCACTTCCATCTCTTCACGATTCTGTTTGACATATCCAAAGTCATCTATCATTAATACATCATACTGCAATAATTTTTTCAGTAATTTATCCCGAACTCTCGACTTTCAGCTTGGGAAGCTGTAAAGGTAAAGATACAAGTGTTTGAGAAACAAAAGATTAGAGATTGCTCAATCTGCGCTTGCAGTAACCCTTGCAGTTACTGCTGGCATCTTTAGACGTGTCTGGCCATTTACTGGCAGAAATGATCAGTCATTTACTGTCACTAGTGCTATACAAAAACTCCGCCATCCATCAAGCGGCCTTTCTGTAGAACTTCAAAAGTCCGCCAAGACGTTCATGGCAGACGATTTTGCCTTTGCCATCTGGAGGAGGATCTATAATTTTATTATTGAGTCCCTGATGCGCGCGTTCTTCATGATAATGAGAAATATATTCTGAAATACAATATCGAAGATGTGCCTCACCAAAGATAATCATTCTATCAAGACATTCAGCTTTTATGCTCCGAATGAATCTCTCAACAAAAGGATTAAAATTTGGGGCAAGTGGCATTGATTTAATTGCCTGAACACCCCCTGCTTTTAGAATTTCAAGGAATGCATCTGTATAGAGCGGATCTCTATCACGGACTACATATTTTTTATTCTTCAAAAATCCTGAAAATGGATCAGTCAAGTTCTTGGCCATTTGTGCCATCCATGTGCCATGTGCTTGTTCTATGATACCGGCTATTTCCACCTTTCTGGTTGCATAATCTATCACAACAAGAACCATGTATCGGGTCAATCCTTTTAGCGTATAAACTTCCGCAGTAAAAAAATCTATGGCTGACAATGATTGCCAATGTGCCTTTACAAATTCTGACCATGTTGTTTTTCTTGTTCTATCTGGCTGTGGCTCTAATCCTTCTTTCTTCAATATATTTCCAATGGTATTAACGCCAACATCAAACTTTAGATATTTAAGCTGTCTCTGGATACGTGTATAGCCCCAGTCACGATTTCGCTTGGCCATCTTTATGATAAAATTACGAAGTTTTTCTGATATACGAGGTCTGCCTAATTTACGGTTCTTGGAGCCATCGTATTTTCTTGCAATAAGCATTCGATGCCATTTGAGTAAAGTTTCTGGCGAGAAAACATCGCATATCTCCTCTAATGCTTTACGTCCAATCTTCTTAGCCAACACCGCTAATTTTCCTCGCTGGTCATCTGAAAGAATTAAACGTTTTTTGCCGAGTTTTTCTTTGAGTATGGCGTTTTCGGTTTTTAGATATTCTATTACATCCTGCTGATGCTGGTTGATCCAGCCTGCAAGCATTGTTAACATCATTGTCCATGGACGAATTTTCATAAAAGCCTTAGCCTTAGATCATTGAAATAAATTGAAAAAGTATAACAAACATACTTTTTAATAATACTGAGTGTGAAGCATCGATTATCGGCACAAAATAGACTTAGTTAGTAGATTTTAAATCATTTATAGTTTTTTTTATATTGTTCTACTTGATGTTTTTAGAAAGAGTCTAATGTTTGCTATGCCGCTTTTTTCTGGATATTCTTCAAGTATATTAGCGTTTGTATTTTCAACTGTTATAATCAATAGATTGCTTCCTGATTTGACACACTTTGTTATATCAAGTTCGTAAGGTGGCCAATTAATGGTGCCAACATGATGACTATTCACTTCCACTGTTGCAGAGCCATACAATTTATCTATGCTAAGTATTACATTATGATGCTGTTTAAGATTGAATGCTGCTATATATTGGACTTTACCAGAATAAAAAGGATAACCTTGTTTCGCCCAATCACCCAAATGGAGTTTTTTGTTATCCTTAAAAATTGCAACTTTTGTGTCGTTGGCAATGCAACTTTTAAAATGGTACCATTCTCTATAATTAGTAAAATCAAGCTGATTAGCTGTTATACTTACTTTGAAATCGCCAGACAAATAGATAGGACAATACTCCATCTTTTCCTGATTGCTGAGCTTAGAAATGGAAAGTACAATCAAGTTTTTTCCTTTTCTAATAAAAGCAGAAATATCATAAGTTAAATAATTGGCATCAAACACGGTTTCCCTGGCAGTAACCTGCAGCTTATTGTTGTTTATGCAAATACTATCATTTTCAAGAAAATCAGGAATCAACAATTTACAATGGCAAGGTTTGGCATCAAATTCAAAATAAAAATTTGTACTTTCATTTGACTGGCCTGCAGGGCAAATTTGATTCGTCTTAAGGTCTTTCCATAGCGAAATGGGCATAATATTTTCTTGCATTGGTAAGACTTGCCAATTGTCCAAAGAAATAATTTCAGGGTACTCTGGACTTTCAGTAAATACAAATGGACTTATTTCATCAATGCTTAGCTTCGGCACAACAATGAAAAGACTCGATTTAAAAGGCAAATAGATTGCTATTTCTGTTCGATCACCCCGATGTATTATTTTGCCCTTGAACGCCTGGCATGTGGTTGGATTATAAATAAATGGTTCAAAATCGCTTTTTTTCAGGCTAACTGTAACATCACTAAGATTTTCTCCTTCAAGATTGGCAACAAAATACAATTCATACTGTAATGTTGTTCTATGTGTAAAATGAACAGAGTTAATTACATTTGTTTTATCATAAAAAATTAGGTCAGGCTCAAGGTTTTTTTTTATTTCATGATAAATGGGAACTTCCGTCGTAATAAAATTGTTGTCATAACTTTCATGCTTTACTTTCAAGGCACCTTCAATACCAAGATCACACTCGAGCTCAAAAACGCTGCCACCATTATGGATAAAATCTTTGAGTTTGTTTGCTGTTAGTTCTGAAATATGAGTTAATCCTGCAAGAATAATTAGCTTATATTCTTCATTTAAAAGATTCATGCATTTGTTAGATATTGTCATATTCATTAAATCATCCTCGCTGACAACATCATAATCCCAAGAACTATGATTCAAAATATCAAGTAAATCAAAAAATATAATTGGATTATACTTTTTATCTTTCCAGAGACTTTCAACTGGCTCAATGACAGCAATATTTCCCACGTGACTGCCAACCGAAAGCATCGCACAGACTTTAGCAATGTAGTTCGTGAAATATCGATAATTACTCCAAAGATGATTTTGCTTATAATGATTAGGCGGCGCAAATTCTTTTCTATATCCCTCAATCGAGTAGAAAAAAGCATGTGGAACAAATTTTGTAATACCTTGCGAAGCCTGCCAATCTGTTATCCATTTTAAATCTTCAAGGGTAGCTGACCAGTTAGTCGCAGCATAAGCTTCGCACATTGTGCCTTCTTTATGTTTACAATGCGCATTTGAGCTTGCAAATTTGGCTCGAACATCGCCATAAGTTTTATTCTGAGTCAATAATCTCTCGTGGTTGTTGCGACTTTCAGAAACTCCCCAAATGAGATGGTCTGGATTCCAGTTTGTTTTTTTACCTTTAAAAACAGGATCAAAATGTAAACCGGCATTTAATGCCATTAATTCATGGTCAGTACCCACGTAATCACCTTGAGAATTCACTTGGCTAAATGCGCCTTCAATAAAATATGAACTTCGCATGCAATAAGCATCGCTACTAGGATTAAAGCTAAAAGGTCCCGTATCGGAAGTATGATACATATATTTAAGCTTATTCTCTTTGCACCATCTATAGCAATTTTTGAACCAGTTTGAATATAATTGTGAAATAAATGTATAATAATCGTATCGGATATCATGGGTTGTCTTGCCGAAGTCAATCCATAAAGCAGGCAAATATTTTTTTATAGAATAGCCAAACTGTTCTTTAAATCTTAAATCAAAATCCCTGGCCCATGGATAATGACTGGCACGTCTAGCATCGCAATCAGCGAAAAACCTGTCAGTTTACTTCCAAATAAATCACCAAGTTGAGATTTGTATTTTTCATATGTTTCCTGGATAAAAATTGCATTCACCTGTGGGTCAAGAAAATCTGGAAATCTGTTTAGATGCCCTCGCGGCCTTTTAGGTGTTTCAATTTTAATGAGAAAAAACTCGTACTCAACTGAATCGTCTAGTAAGTTTTTTTCCACTATTAAGATCAATGGTCTTTTCAAAACTGCTATTGTTTTTAGGATTTGCTATAATGGATAGAACATCGTTTGTATTGCGAGGTAACTTGTCAGTTTTGCTAAATACAAGTTCCCTTTGGTAAGCTTGAGGTAGAAGTTTTTCCATTTTTCCACCAAGATCACCGGGCGGGAAATCAAAACCATCGTTGATCCATACCTCCATTCCGAGACTGCTGCCCTTTTCTATAGCGACCCTGCAAGCATTAAACCATTTATCTGAAAGATATTCTTCAATTGGAAAGCCAAATTGCTCCGCTTTTTTATATGAAGGTTTATTAAAAATAATAAAACCGCCCAAACCTTTTTCATAAAACTCGTCTATTTGCTTTTTAATAAGCTCTTCATTAAATTTACTTTCATTGGTTTCATTCCAAAACCAAAATGGAATAGGACGAAAACTCTGCGGCGGTTCTGTAAATAGATCAGCAATATTCATGTGAGACCTTTTCTTTATAGCACGGCAGATAAAACAATATCTGCACGTATCAGTTAAATCATTTTGCGTTTCTTGATTTCTTAGTAGTTGTGAATTATTGTATTGTTAAGCAGCAAACTTTTTATAATTCTTGATTTAAGATTTTACCTATGATGGCAAGCGTAATTTTAACAAACTTTAATTCTTATACCGCAACCAAACTGAATATTACTATGTTCATATTTAAAGCTTGAACATACCCAATATAAAACTTATTTTTTCTCTTATGTAAATCATTTTACTACAACATTATTACACTTAAACCATGAATATTCACTGCCTGTTTTTTGATACCTTTATATAATGGATTTACATCAATAATCCGTGTTATATTTTCCTTTGATGTATTTTTGATTTTCAGATACCTTATCCTTCCTCTGCAAACTTTAGCAGAAATTACCAACCCATTTGAGAACCTTATATTTTTAAACTCAACATTTTTCCATTGCTTGTCAAAATCATAAAGAATCTTTATTTCTTTTTTTTCATCACGGCAAAAAGAATCTATCATACTTCTCTTCAACACCATTTTCTATGTCCTGCAAATCATCATTTTATCTATGCACTTCTCTATGCCAACATAAATCTTATGGCAAAGCACCCAATGCATTCGTCGCTTCGACAACTCTGTTCACAGCTATATCCATTGCAGCCTGACGCATTTTTCAGTTGTTTGCCCTGAGAATATTCAAACACTTGTTCAAACTTCGCATTCATTCTGTCATTCAGTCTTTTATTTACCTGCTCCAATGTCATTTGCTCACGCTGGGTTTCTTGCGTATATTCCAAATATGAAACAAATACGCCGCCGGCATTACACAAAATATCAGGAATAATGAAAACATTCTTCTGTGCCAAAATCTCATCTGCATCCGGCACAGTCGGAGAATTTGCGCCCTCGGCAACAATCTTAGCCTTTATTTTTCCAGCTATATCACTTGTTACAACCGACTGTGTCGCGGCTGGAGCAAGAATATCGCAATCGCAAGTTAAAACTTCTTCATTTGTACACTGCTTTGCAAAAGGATAGCCAATGAGAGAACCACTTTCTTTGAAATGCTTAAATAATTGTTTTATATCAATCCCATCCTTGTTTATTATTCCGCCGGTAACATCGGATATGGCAACTATTTTGGCTCCAAAATTTTCAAGTTCCGCAGCGGCAACAGAACCAACATTTCCAAAACCTTGTACTGCCACGCGAGCCTGCTTAATATCTATCCCCAGTTTTTTGCAGGCAGCCAAAACTGTATATGCAACCCGTAAAATGGAAATAGTGTCCTAACAGCCGTAAATGGCAAAGCAAAACTGCCGTTATTTAAATTCTGAACAATTTTTTCAGCTAATTGTAAAACCATATTACTCTTCATCCTTATGTACAGCAGCAAGTCCATTTGGATTATCCACCTTGAATGCATTTGCATCCAATAAACATGGCCGCTCTCTGCATACCGCACAAAATGTCTGAATTGCATTAATTAGCCGCTCTTCCTGTAAACTTTTTTCCTTAATAAGTTTTTGAAGCGAGGCAACCAGACAGTAATTGCTGTACATAAGATATACAACCAGGGCAAAACAAAGACCGAGTTCGCCATATTTCATAAATGCATCAGCAACGGTAACCACTTCATTTGCCT
>MHYA01000087.1:0-24710 GCA_001825675.1 Planctomycetes bacterium GWF2_42_9
GTCGCCGAAACAACTGGGTATCAAAAAAAGTCAGTTTTTTTCTCAAAGAGGATTATGTATATGGCGAACCGGCTGGAGTAAAGACGATATTATGTTTAGTGTTGAGGCGGGTCCATACTTTCCTGTTACACATAACCAGGCTGACAAAGGGCACTTTACGCTCTATGGTATGGGATATCGCTGGGCGCCGGACCCCGGCTATGGTAATAATCGTACACTTGGCGGACGCAGCCAAACCGATGGGCATAACTGTATCTTGATTGATGGCAAAGGTCAGATGCTATCCGGAGCGGGGCTGGGGACGGAAGGCGTTATGGTACGCTGGTACGATGACAAAAAGTACGGCTATTCACTGGCGGATTTGACAGATGCTTATAATCGTACGATTGCCGTCAAGGGTCACGAGTCCAGCGATTGGTGGAAAACCATCGGCAGAGGTGCAGAACATGCATTGCAGCGGGAACTTGCCAGGCGAGTTTATCGACACAGTCTGTTTATCAAACCACAGGAAAGCCGCTCGGCTTATGTTGTCTTGTTTGATGATGTGCAAGCTGTTCAGCCGACATCTGATTATACATGGCAGATGATTACCTGGCCAAACCTCGAATTTGATATCAATGATGACCGAATTTTACTAACACCGGTTGATAAACAGCCCGACTTGCCGAGGCTGGAGCTATATATTGATACGCCTGCCGAAAAACATGCGGCGAAAGATACTTATTTGCCGGGTGATAGCCGAAGTCCTTCATCCTATCCGCGTCTTCGCGTAGTTGCATCACAAACAGATAATCCTCGTTTTGCAGCGGTTTTACTGCCTCTTGATTCCAAGACCGTTTCACCAACAGTCACTTTCTCAAGGGATGACAAAAAAGCGGCAACAGTCGTTATAAGCTGGCCGGATGGACATCGGGAAATTATTTGCTGTCCGTTTGAAGATCGTCTGGAGCCAACCATTCAGTTTGAATTACCAAAACCCAGAACGCAACCGGAGATACTGACGTCTGTTCATCCCGGGAAAATCGGCGGTCGGCCTTTCTGGAATAAATATGCCTTCACTTTTACCTATGTGCCGTCATTTGACTTTTCTGTTATTTCGGGAGCAGCGTCTTATCATTTTGCTGCGACCGCAAGTAATGGCTGCATCTACCGTTTTATTGCGGATACGCCGGATGCCCTGTTAAGCCCGATCTGGCTTGATTTGCCGTCCGGGCCGGTGGACATGAAGGTTGTCGCTGTGGATGCCAATGGCACAGTGATTGGAACATCCGGCCAGCGTTCATTTCACAAAGGCACACCGTATGCCGGTCCATACAGACATGAAAACTACGATTATTCGGATAGCGCAAAAATGGCATTAAAAAAGCTTTTTGAGTTGGATTATATTAATAATTGGCGGGTCACCGGACAGCCTGACCCGAATTATTACAATCCGGCTGTTGGTTATCAATACGCCGCTAAGATTATCGGTGCGGTTATTCAAGGGGCCGTTCTGTATTCCAACATCGAGCCTCGTCCCAGCGATGCAGATGAGATATTGAAAATCGGTTGCTGTGCTGCGGACTATCTGTTGACACGACACTTTCCAGAAGGTTATGTACTGGCACATTTTCCTCCGACTTATGACAAAATGGAGACTCGCGGCCACATGAATGTCAAAAATGTCATGCCTATGGACGGAGTGGCTGTCGGTTGTGCGTATCTGGGACTTTTTGAAAAGACCAGAAATAAAAAATATTTTAATGCTGCCGAGCAAATTGCTGATGGTTTCAAACGACTTCAGCTTGAAAACGGAACCTGGTATCTGATGGTTGAGGCTGAAACCGGAAAACCTGTCTATCCCAATTTTGTCAATCCTCAGGAAATTATTGATTATCTTGAACTTTTTATCGCCGGATACGGCCGTACGGATTTCCAACCGGTAGTGGATAAGGCACTGAAGTGGACATTTGACAACCCGCTCAAGACGTTCAACTGGCAGAATCAATTTGAAGACAGCGTACCGACAGATGCATACAAAAACCTGACACATTTGCAAGCCTGCGGATTGGCAAAATATTTGTTCAAAAAAGCCAAGGATTACCCGGAATATATAACGATGGCCAAAGAATTGCTTCGCTACGTTGAAGACCAGTTTGTTGTATGGGATAACCCGCCGTTGTTTCCACCCAGGACAGAGGCACACTGGCCCGCTGAATACTATGCAACCGATAAATGGCTTTTACCCTGTGTGTGTGAGCAGTATGGATTTTGGCAGCCGGTCGGCGGATCATCTGCGATCTTGATTTCAGCTTATCAGCAGGCGTGGAGTGTGACCGGGGAACATATTTATTTGTCCAAAGCTGAAGATTTGGCCGATACCATTGTTTATGCACAGCAGCATTACCATCGCGGCCAGTTTCTGACCTATCTGACGACGATAGAACGTGACTTCTGGATTAATTGTGCGGTAGGTACGGCCAGAACGATGCTTGAATTAGATGCCTCTGTCTCAAAAAAATCCAAGATTGAATGATGAATTCGATTATCGAATCACAAGAAAGATAAAAGATGAATAAAAACTTTCCTTTTGCGATAATCTTTATGGTCTTGATATTTATCGCAGACATATCACGTCTGTACGGAGAACCATCTACAAACATGGAAATCTTCAGAAGGAAAGATTTTCTTGAAGTCGGTGCTTTTGCAAGAGTATTTACATGTGACCCAAACATGAAAAGCGGACCGGCAACCGACAGGCTCAAACCGACTCCCAAAGAAGTATTGGTGATGGATGAGTACCTTTTTCCCAATACAGACGAAAATTATAAAGTTCCCACAGGGGCGACAGATAAGTGCAGTATTGGGCTCAGATGGCTTGAACCTCGCAGTGTCAGGAAGATGAGCATTGAATTTTCCGAGGATTCCATATTGCCGGATGTCAGGGCTGCTAAGGTTCAGTGGTGGGTAGGAGAATCGGCCTGGCAGGGGTGGTGGGGGTATGATCCGACAAGTCCTCTTAAAGTATTGATGGGGTCATCGTTCTCGAATGAACCGGGAGGATGGAAGGAGTTGACCGGACACATTACGACAAAAGGCCGAATCTGGTCATTCGAGGTCAGCACCGAAGACATCAATGCCTCACGAAGGGAATTTAAGGATCGAGGTGTTGAAAAAATAAGGTGGGTTTTCGATAAGGTGGATGCACCTGTCTTTGTAAGGAGACCCAAAGCATTCACTGCTTCTTCGACGGATATTGCGGAGGTCGAATTTCGTTTGGAGGCTCCAATAAGCAACCAATTCGGCAGGATAACAATGTATAATGGTACACTGCTTCAGGAAACTGACGATCGGGAAGTCTATTCCCGCGACTGGGAACTGGACAAGCCGTTGACGTCGAAAGTACGGTATGCCAAAGATATCGAGTATCTTGCGGACAAGACTAGTATTAGAATTCAATTTGAAGATCGGATGGTGACGATAGCGGTAGCCGATATCCTTGAGAAGGGGCCTGTTTATTTTGCTCAATGTGGTTTAGTTGCTCTAAAAAAAGGCAGCAAATTCTCTCATGAGGAGTATAAGGCTCGGATGGCCGAAAACAAGCCGATACTCGACAGGGTTCGAAATATGCCGGACCAGAGTTTTGAGCAAGCGTGGGAGAATGTTCATCGCAAAAAATGGGACAATTCTCCAATGATGCTGTCTTTGGCCTGTGATAATGTCAAGTATATTGTCCATCCCGATGGCCGGATTGTTGTCCCTAATTCGGATTATAGACGCCAATATACGGATCATAGCTTTTACATTTTGCCCGCATATGGGTCAGGTCAGAATTTAACTCATTTTCGGAATCTTTATGAAGATTGGATGCCGATTCCGGTACAGGGATATAAAGAAAATAATGTTGTCTATTCCCAGCGTTCTTTTGTGGCTCCAACGGATAGAATGCGCCCCAATAAACTGGACTGGCTGAAGGCAGAGCCTCTTTTTGTATCTGAATTTACGATAGAAAATACGGCCGCCAAAAACACAAAAGCCAAACTTCTGCTGGAAATTATGGCCAAAACCGATACGCCGGCTGATTTGCAATTTGTTGACAAGGGTGTCGTTGTTTTGGTCAATGATAAAGTGACAGGTTATATCGAGACCTCCAGTATTTGTCATTTGCAGGTCATGCTGGGGAAAAAAGGGCTGGTTGTTCAGGGACAATTGCCGGCGGGTTCCAAAGAACAACTCAATGTCTATCTGCCGGGTTGGGCTGCAACTCTTGAGCAGGTGCGGGCACTGCCTTCTTCTGGCAGTTTGTTGACTGACACGCAGGACTACTGGAAGAATATTTTGTCTGTTTCAACGGCTATTGAAATACCCAGCAATTTTCTGAAAAACATAATCCTTGCTTCGCAGGTTCATTGTTTTATTGCGGCCAGAAACAAAAATGACGGATCCGGCATTGTTCCATGGATTTCAGCGGATATTTACGGTCCCCTCGAGAGCGAAAGTCAGCCGATTATCATTGGAATGGATATGATGGGGCAGGAAGAATTTGCACGGGGATGCCATCAGTTTTATCTGGATAAATATGTTCCTGAAGGCTACATGACCACCGGCTATACTTTGATGGGAACCGCTCAGCATTTAATTGCGCTGGGCGAACACTATCAACTGAACCGAAATAAACAGTGGATGAAAAATGTCCGGCCGACAATGATAAAGGCATCGGAATGGATCATAGAACAAATTGATAACAATAAGAATCTTTACTCGAATGGCGAAAAACCATACGATTACGGTCTGTTCCCTCCGTCGCTTTATGCGGATTGGAGCAGGTTTGCCTATCACACATATTTAAATGCGTTTTATTACGGGGGGCTGAAAGAGGCTGTTGCGGCGTTGTATGAAGCCGATGACCCGCGTGCGTCAATGATGCTTGAAAAAGCGGAACAGTATAGAAATGATTTCATACGGGCTTATAAATGGACGCAGGAGAGGTGTCCGCTTCTGCGGCAGTCCGATGGGAACTGGAAGTATAGTCATCCGGCAATGATTGGATGTCTGGGGTTGGTTGGTGACGTTTATAAGGGTGAAGATGCTGACAGGGCTTGGGCAAAAGATGGGGGAAAAGTGCCATTGATGTTTGCGACAAGTTTGATGTCGCCTGATACAGAAAGGCAGGAAGCGATTGACGAGGCCGGAAATCAGGAAGATGTTGTCTTTCTTAAGGCAGGCTTAGGGGCTTACAGTGTTGAGGAGATTCAGAACAACTGGTTCAATCTCGGAGGATTTGACAAATGTCAACCGTATTATTCAAGGCTTTGTGAAACCTATGCGCTGTTGGATGAACGCAAACCCTTTATTCGGGCATATTTTAATCCGATCGGCTCATTGGTGGACAGTGAGGTTCTTTCATTTTGGGAACATTGCAACGGATTGGGCGGATGGAATAAAACGCACGAGACCGGTCGGTTTCTTGAGCAGACTCGTTTGATGTTGTTGACGGAGCGGGGTAATGACTTGTGGCTTGCGCCGTTTGTAACTTCGCACTGGATGCAGGATGGGATGATGGTTTCCGTCCGGCAGGCTCCGACGCGTTTTGGTACGGTTGCTTATACAATTACGTCTCATATAAATGACGGATATATTGAGGCGAAAATAACACCTCCGATAAGAAATGCGCCTGACTCTATTGTTGTCCGTTTACGTCATCCACATGAAAAGAAGATACAATCTGTGACTGTCGATGGAAAAGAATATAATAATTTTGATTCGGAAAAAGAGACCGTTACAATTACGTCATGGTCAGGCACAATTTCAGTCAGGGCCGTGTACTAGATAGCTCTTTTATGGTAAAGAAAGTCGTTGTTTTGAAAAAATTATATTGAGGCATAAGATGGTTATTATAAAAAAACTGATAGTGTTGACGTTAGTGCTGATGATCTGCGGGGAACTGCGGGCAAAAGAGCATCCATTTTTATTTACGACCCGTGCGGATATCGAGCGGGCAAAAGCTGCGGTTAAGACTGATCCGGTCTTTGCCGAAATCGCTGCCGATTTGGTTCGTCGTACTCAGAAATCTGACATATCCGAATTGCCCAGTCTGGATTTTAAATGGTATGAAAAGAAACCCCTTGATATTAATTTGTATACTTACCATAAGCCGCTTCCCTGGGCGACATTAGCCAGAGATTGTGCCCGGGCTAGTGTCTTTGAGCCGTCGTTGGCGGCAAAGGTTAGAGAAATTTTGCTGCATCTGAGCCATTTCGAGTTTGGCCCGATGTGCGAAAATGCCGCCTTAAATCATGCACGTGTGGCAGCTCTTGCGTTGGATGCTTACGATATCATTTATGATACTCTTAGCGATGCTGACAGGGCTAGCATGGATGGTTATTTCAAACGGCTTACAGATGCTGTGATGAAAGCAAACGATTATTGGGTTGCCAACACTCCCGGCGGCATACCTGTCAATAACCATGTTTGCTGGCACAACCTGTGCATTGGTATGTATGGTCTGTTTTATGATAAACATGAGTTAGTTAACCGTTCCCTGTACGGCCCGCGAGGCATGGAGTTTATGATGAGCTTCGGCTTCCGGGACAGTGGTCTGTGGGGTGAAGCATCCCTGATGTACCACTTTGTTGCCTTATTCCCGATTTTGCAAATGGCCGAAATACTTGAAAATGCAGGTTATCCTGTCAGCCTGTACGCTCCCACCGCTGATGGCCGCGATTTGAAACAGGTCTATGACTCATTTTTCCAACTGGTAATGCCCGATATGTATTTTCCCAGAATAGGGGACACCTATGGCAAAAAACAGAAGTTTACTGCCGAGGCGGCTTACGAGATTTTATACAGCCGATTCAATGACCCGAGGTATGCCTGGCTGATTAACAAAATGGAAAAACGTGACTCCAGTGCGCTTTTTTATGGCAAAAAAACAATTCCCAAAGTCAACCCGCCAAGCATGCGGTCAGTTCTGTTTCCGGAACAGGGATATGCTTTCTTGCGTACTTGTGAGGGTACCGATTACTGGAATGGAAACGGCTGGACGCTGATGGCCGGTTATTCGGATGTTTATGTTCATAGACATCTGGATAAACTGGCGATTATTCTATTTGGTGACGGTCATCTTTGGCTGGCCGACCAGGGGCAGCAGTTTATCGGTAAAGGTATGGTTTGGGATGTGGTAAAAGGACTGAATCGCCATACCGTTAGCCACAATACGGTGATGGTAGACGATAAGTCTCAGAATGATTTGTCCCGAAAACTGGATCTGGTGGAATTCCAATCACTACCGTCACTCAAACGTGTCACAATGGCTGACTACAACAGTCAACTGTATCCCGGTGTGACGCAAATGAGAACCTGCATTGCTACGGAAAAATATGTGATTGACGTTTTTCAGATTTCCTCAAAGAATATACATAAGTATAGTTGGGTATCAAATGTTGCCGGACAATCGAATACTTGTTCGGTAAGTGATTTTGGGAGCGCCGATTTTCCAAAGAGTATGCCCTGGATATATCTAAAGAATGCTCAACGAAGTCGACAATCTGTAACCTGCTACAACGAAACATTTAGTTCCGACCAAAAACGATTTGCAATAGATGTGTCGGTCAATCCGGCAGGGCATGTTATACACAGTGACTATTGTCTGGATGACAGCAAAACGCCGGGCACCCAGCCGAGTCGAATAATTGAGGTGAACGACAAAACAGCCGTCTTCGTTGCGGTGTATCGTACTAAGGATGTTGAACTGCCTGTACAGATTGAAATAAGACAAGCGGTGATGAATAGCTTGATCTGCGAATTAACAATAGGCACACAAATATACAAACATCGCCTGCCGGCCCTTTTTTAGGGCATGAAACATGGGACAGGTGATATGCCTGGAGATACATTTAGAAAAAAATTCCAAAAGTATTATTGCTTTTGGAAACAATTGATTGATGAGTTAAGGCATGAGTCAGAGCTTTTGTCAGAAGCAGGGATACAAAAATGAAGTTAGTTTACGATAAACAGTCATCGATAAAAAATATAAAACATCATTGCGAAATTGAGATGTCTGCTTTCTTTTGTACGCCTTCGGAATATCGCCCAATTATCTTTTGGAATTGGAACGAAGTGATGGAGTTGGAAGAAACACGCCGCCAATTAAAATTGATGAAAGCAGCCGGTTTGGGCGAAGTTAACGATTATATGACAGCGGCTGAACATTTGTTTATAACCATTAAGGATGTTTTGCTATGAAAGTAATCGACCGTAGAACTTTTTTGCAAAAAAGCTTAATTGCAGGTGTGATCGGGGCATGCTGTTCTCAGAAAGTCTTGTCAGATAATATCGAACTTAATAATAATAAAGAGTTTGATATAGTTATTAAAAACGGGATGGTTGTTGATGGCAGCGGTGGAAAACCCTTCATTGCTGATATTGCCATCAAAGGCGATAAAATCTATGAAATTGCTTCAAATATTCCGATATCAGCCGGCAAAAAAGTAATCGAGGCAAAGGGGCTTATTGTTTGTCCCGGATTTATCGATGTTCATACACATTCATCAGGCGGCGGCATATCTTATAACTATATCTATCAGGGTGTAACTACAGAGATAGGCGGCAATTGCGGAAAAACATCTGTGCCGAATGGAACATCAACGATTGCCGATCAACTCCTTTCGTTTGAAAAACAGGCAAACCTGACGAACTTTGGTACACTGGCAGGCCATTCGCCGATACGTAGCCTGGCTATGGGACTGGCGGATAGAAAGCCGACAGCGGATGAATTGAAGGTGATGAAAAAATGGGTGGCTCAATCTCTCGAACAGGGGGCTTTCGGTTTATCAAGCGGGCTTGCGTATGTGCCGGGCTTTTTTTCCGATGCGGATGAAATGGCTGAACTTTGCAAAGTTGTCAAACAATATGATGCCATCTATACGACACATATGCGTAACGAGAGTTTAGGCGTTCTCGATTCCATAGATGAAACATTGCAGGTTGCAAAGGTATCCGGCGTAAGAGTTGAAATATCTCATTTGAAAATGTCAAGGGCTAAAGCGTGGTCTTTAGCCGATGAGGCTCTGCTAAAAATCGAAGGAGCAAAGAAAAGCGGTATTGATATTGCATGTGATGTTTATCCTTATACCGCCTGGAATACTTTCCTGACAGTTATGTTTCCCAAGTGGTCGCGAGAGGGAGACCAGGAGTTGCTTGGTCAGTGCCCAAATCTGCTTCGACGCCTTAATGATGCAAGTCTTGATGCAAAAATACGGGATGGCGTATCGCAGGAAATCGAATCCATGGGCGGATGTCAAAATCTTTTAATCAATGGTAAAAGCGTGGCACAAATGGCACAAGAGCAAAATACTACGCCTTATGATATTATGAAACAGGTTGTCATAGAATCGAATGCAGGCGCCGGGGTGATCGGTATCAGCATGACAGAGGAAAACATTGAGAAGATTGTAGCATTTCCATTGACTATGATAGCTTCTGATGGATGGGGACAGGGTCCCGTTGGAGTTAGCTCTGCGCATCCACGCAACTATGGCTCGTTTCCCAGAGTGATTGGTAATTATGCCCGTGAGAAAGACATAATATCATTGCCGCAGGCTATAAAAAAAATGACTTCCCAACCGGCTGAACATTTCCAGATCAAAGACCGCGGCGTTTTAGAAAAAGGCAAGTTTGCCGACATAACGATATTCAACTACAGAGATATTAAAGATACTGCCACTTTTGCAATGGGAAATCAAAAGCCTGTGGGTATTGAATATGTTCTGGTAAATGGGAAAGTGGCCGTAGAAAATGGAACGCTCACCGGTGTAACAGCCGGCAGAATATTAAGAAAAGTTTAGTTTTGTAATGGCATTTCGATTTGCCATTTTTTACGTACAGTAGAAAATCAAAGCTGAAAATTGAGAATGGAATCCAATAAATAAATTTCTAAAATCCAGGAAAGCTATAAAAAATGGAAAATATTCATCAGACAACATTAGTTCAAAAGTCATCCGTTTTGATGCTCGTGATATTGGGAGTAAGCTTTTGCGTCGCGGAAGATGTTGAATCTGCGAAACGGGATGTTGCCGCGTCCATTGATACAAAAACGGACTTTTATTCTGGAATAGCCAGACAAATATGGAATTGGGCTGAACTTGCGTTCCTTGAAGAGAAAAGCTCCGCTCTTTTACAGAAGACGCTCAAGGACGAAGGTTTTGAAATTAAAGCAGGAATTGGCGGTATGCCTACCGCTTTTGTTGCCAGTTATGGCAGCGGAAAACCAGTTATTGGTATTCTTGCTGAATTCGATGCTTTGCCGGGGATGTCTCAAAAGGTTTCGACTAAACAGGAATCTTTGGTTGAAGGTGGGAATGGACATGGATGCGGTCATAATCTCTTCGGCTCTGGTTCTACGGCGTCGGCGATAGCTGTGAAACAATGGCTTGTTAAATCCGGCACTAAGGGCACAGTAAGGCTATATGGCTGTCCCGCCGAGGAGGCCGGTGGCGGTAAAAGATTTATGGTTGAGGCTGGTGTTTTTGATGATGCAGATTCTATTTTGCACTGGCATCCGTATGATAGAAATGATGCCAGCCCTTACACTACTTTAGCAATGTCGACAGCAAGGTTTAAGTTCCATGGCAAGAGTGCTCATGCAGCAGGCTTTCCGGAATTGGGCAGGTCTGCTCTTGATGGTGTTGAAGCAATGGATTATATGGTCAATCTGATGCGTGAGCACATTCCGCAGGAATCCAGAATTCATTATGTAATAACCGATGGCGGCAAAGCTCCTAATGTTGTGCCCGAATATGCTGAAGTTTATTATTTCATCCGACATCCTGATTTGAAAACTAAGGATGAACTTTGCGATAGGGTTGCAGCCGCAGCTGAGGGCGCAGCAATAGGGACCGGGACAAAGGTTGAATATGAAATAATCAGCGGCTGTCCGAGTATCCTGATTAATGATACACTTTCGGGCATAGTCGATAAAAATCTGAGAATTGTAGGCGGTGTTGAATATACCGCAGAAGAAGAAAAATTTGCGAAAAAAATTCATGAAACATTAGGCGCAAATGCTCTTGAGATGGGGGCTGAGAAAGTTATAGAGCCTTACGAACATAAAAAAAGTCCATGTTCGACTGATGTGGGATATGTAAGTATGGTTGCTCCTACTGCCCAGCTTGTTACTGCTACGTGGGTTTGCGGTACGCCGGCTCATACATGGCAGGCGGTTTCACTGAACGCGACAAGTATTGCTGAAAAAGGTATGCTCAATGCTGCTAAGACAATGGCATTTACGGCGATTGACCTTTATTTAAATCCGAAGATTATCAAGAAAGCAAAGGAAGAATTTATGCAGAAGCGGGGGACAGATGAGATTTATCGGCCGGCAACTAAATTGAAACCACAGCTTGATATGTATAAAGCAAAGGAACAAAAATGATACAATTAGCAATGAAATATCTAAATCGCTGCAGCATCGCAGCGTTGATCATAACAGTGTGTGTTTTATTGGGAGTCATAGCCGTAAATGCTATGGACGTGAGTTGTACAGCGATACGTGGGTAGCGACAGATGATTTGGGACGCAAATTACCAGGCTATGATGAATGCGGACCTGCTCGAACCGGCAAAATTGAATATACTGTCAAATTGCCAAAAGTATCTTTACTGTCTGATCAACGCTTTTATATCTCTTTGGAGAAGCTAAATGCCGCATGAGTCAGAGCTTTTGTCAGAAGCAGGGATACAAAAATGAAGTTGGTTTACGATAAACAGTCATCGAAAAAAAATATAAAATATCATTGCGAAATTGATATGTCTGCTTTCTTTTGTCCGTCTTCGGAATATCGCCCAATTATCTTCTGGAGTTGGAACGAAGTGATGGAGTTGGAAGAAATACGCCGCCAGTTAAAATTGATGAAAGCAGCCGGATTGGGCGGAGGCTTTATTCATTCCCGCGTTGGTTTGCTAACTGAATATCTAAGCGAGAAATGGTTTGAAGCTGTAAAAGTGACGATTGAAGAATCAAAAAAAATTGGCTTTAAAGTGTATCTTTACGATGAAGACAAATGGCCGAGCGGTTTTGCAGGCGGTGCGGTTCCATTGGCCGATGAGAAATACCGGATGAAAGCGCTGATTGCTCGACCAGTTAGTAAAAAAGTTCCTGATGACTATAAGCCCGTCGGTTCCCCACATTCGGGCATTCAGGTTTACCAGTGGATTTCATCTCTTGGGTATGATTGGTTCAACGGAGCCTGCTATAGTGATCTGATGAGCCGTGATGCAATGAAGTACTTTATTGAGCAATCGTATCAATCTTATTATGACCGCTTTGCCGATTGTTATGGCGATGATATAATTTTGGAATTCACTGATGAGCCGTGTACGATTTTTCGCGGGCGTCTGCCTGAAGGTGCGGTGTCATATTCCAACGATTTGCCAGAAGCATTTCTAAAACTGCATGGTTACGATGTTTACGAGCATCTTTATAAGCTGTTTATCAAATCACAAGGCGATGAGCAATTTCGCATCCAATACTTTCGGGCCATTAATTATTTGTTTGAAAATAACTTTTCCAAACAGATTTCCAATTGGTGTGAGTCACACAATATAGGCCTGACCGGCCATTATATGCTGGAAACTGAAATGTATGGTCAGCAGCTTTGGGGAACCAAGGTGATGGCCAACTATCGGCATCAGCATCAGCCGGGCATCGACCATTTGGGCCGACAGATTGATGAGATCATATCGGGCAAGCAATGCCAAAGTGTTGTCAATCAATTCGGCAAAAAACGAATGATGAGTGAATTGTATGGTTGCAGCGGGCAGGGCGTTTCGTTTGAGGACCGCCTGTGGATGGCAACCCAGCAAATTCAATTGGGTGTTAATTTTCTAAATCCGCATCTTTCGCTATATACTATGAGCGGCTGTCGCAAACGTGATTTCCCGCCAAATCTGTTCTATCAGCAGCCATGGTGGCCGGCTAATTCGGCAGTTGATACGCCACTATCACGAATGTGTTACGCTATGAGTCATGGGACTTTCTTGGCAGATACACTGGTTATCCATCCGCAGGAATCAACCTTTGCTTTGTGGCAAAACCGATTTGAAAACTGCAATGATATACTTCATAGCAATAATCTTTCGTGGGATACCGAGCCCACCGAAAAGGGCGTTAAGGAAAAAATCGAAGCACTGGATAAATCATTCAAAGAGTTAATGCTTGCGCTTCTGAATAATCAGGTACAATACGATTTAGGTGACGAAACGCTGATAGCACAGGAATCATCAATACAATTTAAAAACGGCAGTGCGATTTTCAGCATCGGTCAAATGAATTATAAAAATATAATTCTGCCATCTATGCATACGATATCTAAACAGACACTCAGTCGTTTGAAAGAATTTCAAAAAAGTGGTGGTCATATTTATCGGTGCGGTGACGGGCCTTTTGTACTTGAGGGTGAAAAATCTGACGATTTGGAAGCATTTTTAAAGGTACTGCCGAACTGTGATTTTATCGCGTTGACAGAACAGCTTAAGCAAACAAATCTTGTGCAAATTATGCCGAAAACTGGTAACTGTAACTATATCTGGGCACATTTGCGTACGTTAAATGATGGTGCCAGAATTTTACTTTTCTCCAATTTAACACGTAGTGAACGATTTGAGGGGCAAATTGCGATAGATGGTGCTTTCCAAGGAGTCTGGCTGCTCGATCACTGGACAGGACAAAAAGTATCAGTAGATTTTGATTGTGCTGATGGTAAAACAATTCTTGATCTTTCACTTGAGCCTGTGGAAAGCCGTTTGCTGATGTTTGATGCCGAACAGCCAGAACATGGAGTTCTGTTAGAGAAATCGAAAACTGAAAAAACTATCGAGTTGTATTCATCTGATTTTGTAGTCAAACGCCTTGATGATAACGCCATCACTCTTGACACTGCCAAATGGTCTCTTGGCAATGAGTCCCTGAATGATACCGCGTTGCCTTTGACGGTCATTCAAGAAATGCTCAATGAACGGCGTTATACAGGTGGTTTAGTTTTGGAATATCAGTTTAATATTAAGGGATTGTCCAAAGGCAAAAACGTTCGATTAGTGCTGGAGCATCCCGAATATTATAAGATTACAGTCAATGGTAAAGAATGTCGCTATGAAGGGCTTGAGCACTGGCTTGATATTCGTTTTATGCCAATAGACATCGGTGACAAAACTATTGAAGGTATTAATACCGTACGCCTTGAATGTACCAAATTTAGCTATGGTGATAAAGCCAATGTCCACGACACGATTGCACGATACGGCACTGAAATTGAATCGGTCTATATTGTTGGTGATTTTGCAGTGTTGGGTAAATTTACTCAACCGGTTTATGATAAAATTTATTGGGATCGCTGGAAATTAAATCCAGACCTGCTTGCATTGAAGGGCGATACGGCCGTTATTTCTGATACTATGTCGCTGACAGTTAATCGTTTGGCAGAATCTGGCATGCCGTTCTACGCCGGCAAAATTGAGTATACTGTCAAATTGCCAAAAGTATCCTTACTGCCTGAACAACGCCTTTATATCTCTTTGGAGAAGTTAAATGCCGCATGTGTGGAGATTTTTGTGGATAATACCGTTATTGGCAGAATTGTAACTCGTCCTTATCAGATGGATATTACAGAAGCTTATAATGCCGGCAAACAATTGAAAATTGTATTGTATTCAACGCTCCGCAATTTGCTCGGGCCGCATCATCATTCCGATGGCGAAGTTATTTGGGCTAGTCCATTGTCATTTTTGCCGCAGCTCTCGCAAGGTCAAACATGGAGTAAATTGGTTCAGTCATGGCAGGATACTAAAAAATCACCTTCCGATTGGCATGATGACTATTCTCTTACCAATTTTGGAAATCTCGGAACGATTTCATTAGCTATAAAAATTTGAGCTATATGACGCCGGGAAACTAAAATAAAATGGTAAGTTAACACTATCAAATCAGGAAGAATATTAAGAAAAGTTTAGAAAAGCTGTTTTTTAGTTATGATGGTATTATCAACTATTGGCGCGAATAATATAGGTCGAGGATTTTCGCCTCACCCGCATTAGGATTAAGCAGAATAACATCAAGGAATTTCATGGCAGGATATTATAAATGGTTTTGAGAAGAAATACTATTGATACTATTTGCCGTGATGGAAAAAATAATAAGATTGAGATTCTATATGATCTTAATGGACAGTGGAAAGATGTTGAGTTTAAAAATATAAAGCTCGCGAATGGATTGATCGTTTCTGCAAAAGTTTGTGAAGGGCAGATAAATTATCTGCAAATCAGAAATACGTCACAGGAAAATATTACAACAGTTATCGATGTAAATCCAATATATAAAAATATAAAAAAACAGACCGTCTGCATTGCAGGTCTTAGCACGATAACATTGAAATAATTCTATCTGACTACGCCCAGTGCAAATATTTGTAGCTCATTTAAATCATGCTTTCATTATACCGTTTAATTCTTGAAAGATCAGGCAGTTATGTTAAATTTTGCCGATGGAAACCACGGTTGATATGAAAATCCTCGAGTCGATACCTCGTACTGAGTGCCAAATGACAGATCATTTCTGTCAGTAAATGACCAGACACGTCTGAAGATGCCAGCAGTAACTGCAAGGTTTACTGCAAGCGCAGATACAACACGTGACAACCTTTTAAGCAACAAAGGGTTATATCTATACCCATACAGCTTCCCAAGCTGAAAGTCGAGAGTTCGAATCTCTTCGCCCGCTTTATGACTGAGAATGACAATACATGCCAATGGTTGTCTAACCTTGTCACGTTCAAAGGCTTACGACGGTCAGGCCGAACTTCTTAGGCATCTCTTTTTACCACAAATTGACAGCAAATGCCAGCAAAAGTCTCAAGCGGTACGTTTTAACTGCAAGGATTACTGCAAGCGCGGATTGCCGCCACGTTTGGCGACGTTCGATTGGGGCTTGGGTAGGGATCATTCTTGGTTCTTGAAGTTTCTTTGAAACGTGTGGCAACGTGTGCGATTGTGGGATATCCCGTTTCCCCGTTCGCAATAGAAATGGACCACTTGTCGAAATAGGTAAATTACCCAGCATCTGATGATAGAAAGATTGGAATACAACAATTTGAGTTTTTCTTTGGCAATAAATGGATTTATACGCATTTGTTTTTATCACCTGCACTTCCAGGATGCATTACAACAACTCCATAATTAGGTATTGAGCCATAAACCCAATCTTGGACTAGTTGTATGAAGTTATTTCCATCAGCGATAGTTTTAAAACCTGTTGAATTACCGAGAACGAGGCTATTGCAGACGGGTGTGCTGTAGTAATCGCCTCCTGAAGTGTTCCAATTAATGCCATTTTTACGCTGATTCCAAGTTAAATACAGTTCATCCCATTCATTGGTTACTCTATAAATATTAACTATATAATTATTAGGGTCATCGTATTGTTTCCATGTTACATAAACTTTTAATTGTGCTGAATTAATAGTTGAGCCAGTTGGAATTCCAGATACATCAAAATGAAAAAAACCTCGTTTGTAATTACTTGTAGCTAAGTTAATGGTGTTTGTGTTTCCAAATGTAGTATCTCTATAACTGGTATCTCCGTAGTTGCCTGCGTCAGCATCTGTATAAAACGTTTGTATTTTGGCTTGCGAGATTGAACCGATCAATAAGATGCAAATGAAAAATTTATACATGTTCGTGTCTCCTGTCAAAAAGTTAATAAGTTCAATAGTGTAGTCCACAACTCTATTATTTGTAAAAACTTAATATTTTCAGAGAACTCTCTTTTGATTTTGCATAAAATAGATGTTGTTAAATTTATTGCATATAGCATGTCGGCATTGAGGGTGATTAACAAATGCAATTTTTATTAAAAATAATACTGGTATCATCGCATGCCAAGCTAAAATAAAAAAATATTACTAATGTTTGATGTTTTAGGCAAAAAAGCGTTGTTAATTTAAAAAAAGGTGGTAATGTATTAGGACTGGTATTATTTTTTTAACAAATGTGATGAGAATTCTAATGTTACAGTCAGGTTTGGTTTCAGTTTCTTTTAGACAGCTAAGGGTTGAAGAAATCATTCAACTTTGTGTTGATAATCATTTGAAAGCAATCGAATGGGGAGGGGATGTCCATGTTCCTCATGGTGATCTAAGTAAGGCTACATTAGTTTCAAAACTGACATTAAATGCCGGGTTAGACATAGCTGCTTATGGATCTTATTATAAAGTTGGGCATCCAGAGAGATTACCTTTTGAATCGGTTTTAGATACGGCTCAGGCCTTGAAAGCTCCGACTATTCGAGTTTGGGCAGGCGATAAAAGTCCAAATCATGCTGATGAAAGATATTTTAATCTGGTTGTCGAAGACGCCGGCCGTATTGCGGAATTGGCTGCAAAATTGAATATCGAGTTAGCATTTGAATATCACCGTTTGACTATGACTGAAAATGTGGAGTCTGCTATCAAATTACTAAGGTCGATTAATCGTTCCAATTTCAAAACGTATTGGCAGCCTCCAATTGGGCGTTTATTGGAAGCATGTTTAAGCGATTTGGATAAAATGTCCACTTATCTTTCTAACGTTCATGTTTTTTATTGGGATAAAAATGGGATTAAGTATCCCTTGGAAAATGGACAACTTTTTTGGACTCGATGTTTAGAACTGATTGCAAGAACAAACAAGAAGCATTTTGCATTGCTGGAATTTGTCCGTGATGACGACCCTAACAATCTTAAATCTGATGCATTGACTTTGCACAAAATTATATCAAGCTGTATCTGATATTGAATTGATTTGATAAATCTATTGAGAGTAGGTTAATTCGATTTTGGTGTGAAAGATTATTAATAATAGAAAGGATTGGTGTATGCCGATAGTTCAAGATGAACGATTCCTATTAAATGACGATTGGCTTCTTCGACAAGAGCCATTGTATTCAGATGCTTCGAGTTATTTTCAAATCAAGAACAAAACTCAAGGGTGGATGGCGTGTTCCTTACCAACAGATGTGTATCAGGTTTTAATTTCAAAAGATCAGATTCAAGAGCCTTTGGTTGGTCTCAACAGCTTTTCCTGTAAATGGATAGAAGATTGCACGTGGTGGTTTAAAAAAATATTTCGGATGCCTCAGGATTTTAGTAATGTAAACAGACTAAAGCTGGTGCTCAATAACTTGGATATGAATGCAGCAATTTTTTTCAATGATATTCTCATCGGTAAGCATGGAAGCGCCTTTTACCCATTTACATTTGATGTGACCAAGTATATAAAATTTAACAATAACAATTCTATATATATCTGCTTGACTTCGGGACTTGAGAGTGTTTCGGGCAAACAGCTCAGTGAATTAAAAACTCTCACCTGTACTGAAGAAATAAATGGCAGGCCTGAACGCGGAGATATTCGACGCCCTTATCTTAGAAAACCACAATATGTGTTTGGTTGGGATTGGTGTCCTCGCGTTAGTTCAGTTGCTATTGGTGGAGAGGCATATATTGAATCAACAGTTTGTGCCAAAATTAAAGATGTTTTTGTTCAGACCGTTAAGACTGAGTCTGAACAAATTGTACTGACATTTCGAATCACTTTGGACCTTTTAAAAGAATATTCTACAGTTCGAGCAGAAGTCAGTATTAAGCTTACAGATCCCGAATCAAATATACTTTCAAAAAGTCAGAAAGTGATGCTCCGACCAGGATTGAATTATATTGATTTACAAATACCGGTAGAAAACCCATTGTTTTGGTGGCCAAATGGAATGGGCTTGCAAAGTTTGTATACCATTGAAGCTCATGCAAGTTCAGAAGATTTTGCGGTTGCATATCCCGCTTTTAAATATGGTATTAGGTCCATAGTATTCGATAATGACGAATTCTGCTTTAAAGTCAACGGCAACAAAATTTTCTGTAAGGGAGCAAATTGGGTGCCGCCCGATGCTTTATACAGCCGTGTGACAAAGGAATCAATCGAGGAACTGTTAACGAACGCCAAAAACGCCAATTTCAACATGCTGCGGGTCTGGGGAGGTGGTGTTTACCCAGACGACTATTTCTATGATTGCTGTGACCGGCTGGGCATTTTACTATGGCACGATTTTATGTTTGCATGTGCTCCATATCCAGATCATGTCGGATCGTTTATGGATCACGTCAGTGCTGAGGCTGATTATCAGACACGAAGATTACGCAATCGGGCATGTATGGCCTTGTGGTGTGGTGGAAATGAATGCAGTTGGATGATATCAGAATTGTTGAAACCCCATTCTGATCGCGGATATGATATCATTAACTACCTCCTGCCGAAAGTTGTCAATGAAAATACAAACACGGCTTATTGGAATAATTCCCCTTTCGGTGGTTTGACTGCGAATGATGAAAACGTAGGAAACCATCATCTTTGGCATAATTGCATGATGCATCCTGATGTTGATGTCCGGATAAATCCGGATCAATACAAAAAATGTCGAGCTAAATTCATCACCGAATTTGGTTATATTGGAGCTCCAGTACTAGAAAGTGTTCTGGAATATTCAGGTAATAAAAATGTTTGTATTGATGATAAAATCTGGAAACACCACACCAATACATTTGAAAAAGAAACGGTGTTGGCTGGCATTAAAAAATATTATCATGAGCCAGAGAGCCTGGATGAATATATATTGTACAGCGGTTTGGTACAAGGCTTAATGTTACAAGGTGCATTGGAATCTTTTAGAATAAGGCAATCCTGCAATGGCGCATTATTCTGGATGTATAATGATTGCTGGGGTGAAGTAGGATGGTCCATCATCGATTATTTCAAAAGACGAAAACCATCTTGGTACTTTGTTAAACGAGCATTCGCTCCAGTTAAACTTGTAATTCAGCGATCAGAGGAAGCTATTTCAGTTACTTTCATAAATGATTCACCGACAAAGTTCAATGAATTGATTGAGATTGCATTTTTAGACTCAAATCAAAACATTAATACCATTCAAAAAGTTCCTGTCAATATTTCTCCTTTTGAACGGATTCAGATTTATCAAGCGCAACTTAATATGAAAACACAAAATATATTATTTGCGCGTAGCTTGAATCTCTCCCAAATTGAACCGGCGATTCACTTTATCAATGAGCCTCGCAATGTACACTTACCAAAAGCAGTTTTCAAAATGCACTTAATAAGTGAAGAATCCGGGAATTATACGCTAACAATCAGTAGTAATTCGTTTGCGCATGCTGTTGAATTGGAATTGCCGGCACAGGCTGTGCCATCTGATAATTATTTTGATCTTATTGCCAATACTGAAAAGGTTATTCAAGTCAAGATGAGCAGTATGCTTGATGTTAGAGATATAAAAGTTACTTCCTTTAACAATAGCTGAATCTATGCGGTGTGGTTGTTACCACTGAAACTAACTCTAATTATGTTAGGATGAGTTGGCCAGTGATTAGATCAAAAATAAATAGTTCTAAAAATGCTACGTACTGTATTACGTTTGATGATGGACGAATAGAGTTGTATGAAATTGGTAAACTTCTTAGTTCCGCCGGGATCCGAGCGACTTTTTATGTCATTCCCAGTTTAATTGGGGCAAGTGGATATATGGGGCTTTCACACTTGCACGATTTACATGAAAAAGGCCATTTGATTGCAAATCATGGATGAGCACATAAATTTTGGAGGAGGGAAACGTGCAGCTTTGAAGAAATCAAAAATGATATAGTCAGGGCATCTGAGTGGCTTTGTTCAAACGGGTTTGAAGAAGGTGCGCGTTATTGGGCTATAGCAGGAGGGACTAGTCAATATCAGCCTGATGGAATTAATTTAATTAATGACTTTGTTTATCAAATTCGATTGTCGCTTAGAAATGATGAAATAAAGGAGCGGGCGAATATTCTTTGTACGGATTATTTTGATGATGCCAATGGAAGCAGTCTTTGCCTTGAAAATGCAATCAGAAATAAGAAAGGAGCCATTAGTGGATTTCATTTTAGTGGAATAACTAATTTTGAAGCACATATAAAGTATGTTGTTTCTGTTGTTGGCAATGGAGATGTCGAGGTTTGTGTTATGAATGAAATATAATTTGAATTAGGTTGGAAAATAATGAGGCATTTATTTGGTCTTTGTATAGTTATATTTTTAGGTATTATTATGTTCTGTGAATCTGCAAAGAGCAATGTTGAAATTAATGAACCAGTTATGGCATATAAGATGGGGGTTCATTCTGCTGTTACTCCCGTCCCAGTTGCTGATGAGTGGTGGAAATCACGACATCAAAAAATTGTTGAACAAACCGGCAAACGAGCAGTTGATTTGATATTTGTTGGGGATTCTATCACGCAGTGTTGGGAAGAAGTGGGGAAAGAGGTATGGCAAAAATATTATGTTAAACGTAATTCTCTCAATTTGGGATTTAGCGGAGATCGGACGCAGCATGTGCTGTGGCGTTTGGAGCATGGCGAAATATCTAATATATCACCCAAATTGGCTGTTGTTTTGATTGGTACAAACAATTCGAATAAAAATGACTACACTCCGAAGCAAATTTCTGACGGTATTGTTGCAATATGTAAAAAACTACGTGAGGATTTGCTTGGCACTAAAATTTTGTTGATTTCTATATTACCTAGAGGTGAAAAGCCTTCGTTGCAGCGGGAAAAAAATATTGAGGCAAGTCGTCTTGCGTCGGTCATTGCAGATAACAAATGGATATATTATTTGGATTGTGGCGAAAATTTTTGGTTGGTGATGGTATAGTGGATAAAAATTTAATGCCAGATTACCTTCATCCAAATACGAAGGGCTATCAGGTCTTGGCAGAAGCTATGGAACAAACCATTGAAAAATTATGCAGATAAGACGTTCCTTGCATGAAATATGAAATAATAATTATAAAATGAAGGGAAATATGGATGATTTCTGTACAATTTAAAGACCGGCGAGTCGCGATTATTGCCATTTTGCTTTTACTATATGTTCAAATAACTTTATGTTACGCTAAAGAAATTACTACAAAGAGTGGGATTAGTATGGTGTATGTCACAGGGGGTGCATTTGTTATGGGTGATTCAAGTTTGAAAGATGCTCCACCTCATAACGTCGTATTGGGTTCTTTTTACATAGACAAATTTGAAGTTACTCAGGAAATGTACGAGAGCTTAATGGGTTCAAATCCTTCCAAGTGGAGCGGCAAGAAAAATCCGGTTGAATGTGTACGATGGAAACAGGCTATATTATATTGTAATGCTCGTTCCAAAAAAGAAGGATTGACGCCTTGTTATGATGCAAACGGCCGATGTGATTTTTCAGCAGATGGTTATCGTTTGCCAACAGAAGCTGAATGGGAATACGCATGTCAGGCGGGCAAATCGGGCAAATATTCATTTGGTAATAATGTAGAGGGATTGAAGGACTTTGGTTGGTATAAGGCAAATTCGGAGAAAAAACCTCATTCAACAGGGCTGAAGAAACCAAATTCTCTTGGCATTTTTGATATGCATGGTAATGTTTGGGAATGGTGCAATGATTACTATGACCCCAATTATTATAAAGACGCCAAACTGAATAACCCTTATGGTCCGGCAAAAGGTGTGAAGAGGGTTTTACGCGGCGGTAGTTGGAAAAATACTCCAGCAAGTTGCACATCAGCATATCGGCTTGCGGAAAATCCTGCATGTTCAGATATTTGTCTTGGGTATGATAACTATGGATTCCGCTGTGTGAGAAATACAGAGCAAAAAGCGGATCCTGTTAGCAGTAGTTCAAATCAGGAAGAAATAAAAAATGATTATATTTCTGTAAAAGCTTCTGCTGTGGATTCAAAAGCTGTGTTGTATTATAAATTACAGAATCAATGGATAGAGGCGGGGCAAATTCTACCTTTGGGGCTAAAGGTAGAGAATATTCAGGAATTAACCTTAAAAAAAAACGGCAATGGTTTAACTATTACTTATATTGCATCCAATGGGAAAGAGCATAATGTAACTATAATAGTTAAGAATGATTGTCCCGTCATAGAAGTTGTTACGGGTGATGGCGCAGCCGGTATTGCAATAAATGTAAAGCATACGTATGGAGTAATTCCGGATTTATTTGCAAATGATATGATTCTAAATTCAAAACTTATTAGTCAGGGAAAAGTCTGCCTTCCTAATGAATATGTTTACTGTAATTTTATAGATAATTGTAATGCTATTCTGACTTATATTTTATCCTCACGTAAACAGCAAATAGCGTTAAAAGTGG
Organism: Planctomycetes bacterium GWF2_42_9; assembly: GCA_001825675.1. Taxonomy (GTDB): domain Bacteria; phylum Planctomycetota; class Phycisphaerae; order Sedimentisphaerales; family UBA12454; genus UBA12454. The sequence continues at coordinate 23,241 of MHYA01000087.1, forward strand.
AAAATAATCAGTTTACGCAAACGGAAATTACTTGCGGGCCGGAAAGAAAAGTTTGGCTGGGGTTTTCTGTTGATAAGGATATATGGCACGTTGAGGATGTTAATAAATTCAATACATTGGAAGATAAGGAATTAGTTTGGCAGGTCCCTTTTTCGGCAAAGTGGTGTGCTAATTATGAACGCGATAATGGTATAAATGAAACGTTTGGATGTCTTTATAAAAATGAGACAGGCTATGATATATTTAGTTTGGCAATAATTAATCCTGAAAGCCGCTCGGTTTGGATGTCCACACGAAGCATTTTCATATATCCGTTTTTGGTTGAAAATCAAAAAGCTTATGTTCGTATACCTACCTTTCCGGGGCACGAAGAAATTTTGTATAAGTCAAATGGTTCTATGCTTATATATCCAATTGTGACTGATGCAAAGACTCCTAAAGACAGGTATATGCCATTGGATTTGATGCGTTTGGCCTCGAAAGACGTTTCAGAGAGCAATTTGTATGACATATATCATGTAAAGATCAATCCCAAGGCCAAGTATCCTTCAACGTGTGAAGTAACGGATAAAGTCGAAAATATTTTTGATGATCACGAGGAGAAAGCCAAGCGAGACGAAATATGCAGCAGTATTAAATCTATGGATGAATTTGTAAAAGGTATTCGTGAGAGGGTCGAGGAATATAGAACCTGGTGTAAATCTATGGAAGTATTTTGCCGACAGCAAGCCCAAGCTCATGCAGAAGTCAATGATATCTCGTTAGAGGTAATCAGCCAAATGTCTAATATTGAAACCAGATACAATGAGTCGCTGTCAGATATGCAAAATCCTGAGCAGGAACGGGTACTCTCTGCAGCCATTGTGCAGGTAATAGATAGTAATGCGAGTGATAAGCTGGAACAGGTTCAGGAACTATGTAGAAAAATACGTACTATTGGCGGTGCTCAGGACAAATTAATCGGATATTGCAGGCAGATTCTTATGGAGATAAGACAAAGTGCTGGGAATCGTATGCTGCTAGAGAATCAAGGTGTTCGTCGCGAATTTCTTCAGACAATCAGGCAGCGTATAAATGAGTTTACTTGTCAGACTTTTTATCATGAATCAGGTGTAGAAGCGACACGAAGATAAATCAGGGATTTATCAGGAAGGTAGTATATGACTTTTCAAAATCTTACTTTTTTAGCATTCTTTGCTGTGTTTTATATTGTATATCTTGGGCTTTATCAGACCAAATTGTACATCTATTGGTTATTAATAGGCAGTTGTGTTTTTTACGGATGGTGGAATCCTCTTTTTCTGTTATTGATTTTTCTGACAATAACAGTTGACTATTTTGCTGTTTTTGCAATGGTCAGAACCAAAAGAAAGAAATCGTGGTTAATTTTAAGCATTATCTATAATATTGGTATGCTCGGCTTTTTTAAATATGGCGGCTTTGTAATTGAAAATGTAAACAAAGTCCTGG
>MHYA01000087.1:24740-26893 GCA_001825675.1 Planctomycetes bacterium GWF2_42_9
CCAATTGCTATTTCGTTCTTCACATTCAGGTCACTAACTTACACAATAGATTTCTATTTGGGCAAGATTGAATATGAACCTAATTTCATTCGATATGCCACATTTGTTGCTCTTTTCCCACAACTTATTGCAGGGCCTATAGATCGGGCAAGCCATCTTTTGCCGCAGTTAAAAGCTCCGCCCCATATTGGCGTCAGAAATTTTACGGATGGACTTGGATATTTTGTAGTAGGACTTTTTAAAAAGGTAGTTATTGCTGATTATCTGGCCTTATATGTTGATAAAATATATGGCGATACAATCACAGCTTCTGGCGCTGCATTGGCAGTGGCGACTTTTGCTTACTCGTGGCAGATATATTTTGATTTTTCCGGGTATACTGATATGGCCAGAGGGGTAGCTAAAACTATGGGTTATGATTTAATGCTCAACTTTAATAATCCATATTTGGCGAAAAGTCTTGGTGAATTCTGGCAGAGATGGCATATAAGTCTATCCACATGGTTTAAGGATTATCTGTATATTCCCCTCGGCGGCAATCGCAAAGGTAAGTTCCATACATATTTAAATATGTCGATAACGATGGTTGTCTCCGGACTTTGGCATGGCGCTGCATGGACATTTGTGATATGGGGTGCGTTACATGCTTTAGGACGGATAATTACAAGAGAATTGGAGCAGACGAGCTTTTACGTCAAGAAGGTGCCTGATATTGTAAAATTATTAATCGTGTTTATTTTTATTAACCTTACATGGATATTTTTCCGTTCACCAACTTTTGCACAGGCTCTATATGTAATAAAAAAAATTATAACAGGCCCGTATGAGAATCCGCAGTTTCCATTAGTTGGTCTGGTCCTAATTTTTTCAGTATGGCTATATCAGTTTGTCTATGAGTCGAAATTTAGAAATATACTTGAAACAAGAACAGTGCGAATTATCGGTGTCGTGGCAATGCTTATTTGTATTTTAATCGTAAGCTCTGATTCTGCACAGCCATTTATATATCAACAGTTTTAGGAGTTAAAGGCAAAATGTCGGTAGAAAATACTTTTAAAATTTCGCATTGTATGAAATTGTCATGGCGAGGCTGGCTTGTGAGTGGTGTTATGTTGGCTGGAATTATGTTTGTTGTGCCCCAAATGTGGTCATTTGGCATTTCTCGTGAAATCGTACAGTCCCTTCGTATTCCATATGAATTGAGCACAGATTATTGGTATTATCAATGTTTTGTAAAAAAAAACTGTCAGGAATTTCCGAACGTGATTGTTGGCGATTCTTTTATATGGGGTGAGTATGTTGACAGCAACAATACGCTTTCAGCATGCCTGAACAAAGTATCAGGTAAAAAAGATTTTGCTAATTTAGGCGTCAATGGGCTGCATCCCATGGCTGCTTATGGTTTAATAAAATATCATGGCTCTGACATATCTGGCAAAAAAATCATATTATTTTTCAATCCGCTCTGGATACAGTCTCCTGAAATCGATTTACAGGGCAGGGATGAAATTGGTCTCCAACATACTAAACTTATTCCGCAGTTTGATTCACAGTTTAAATGTTACCAAGCCAAGACGGATGAGCGGTTGTCTTCTATTGCTGAAAGATATTGTAGTTGGATTGGATTTGCAAATTATATTAATACAGTTTATTTAGATGGTCTTGGGGTAAAAAAATGGTCAATGGAGAACCCCGGAATAATTTCTAAAAAGATGTCCTATTCACTGGCCCAACTGACTGCCGGCAGCAACTCAATACATACACCTGCTGAATCGTGGCAACAGCGAGGGTTGGAGCCATCTGATTATTCATGGGTTAATTTGACAAAGTCAAACCACTGGAAATATTGGAAAAAAACAATAAATGTGTTAAAAAAACGTAATAATAAGGTTTTTGTTTTGGTTGGTTCGTTTAATCCTTATCTTATGACACCAGAATCTGCTGGGAAATATCAATTACTTATATCCGAAATTCAAAACGAATTGGATGGTATGAATGTGCCATATTTTTTTGTTCCGGATTTGCCCAGTGAATATTATACAGATGCCAGTCATGTGGATGGACGCGGTTATAAAATAATTGCTGAGCAAATGACAAAGAATGATAAATTTAAAAACTGGTATTAAAATGTAAATTTGTTATATATAATGCCA
>MHYA01000088.1 GCA_001825675.1 Planctomycetes bacterium GWF2_42_9
ATGATTTATTCATTTCACTTGTGTGGAGTGTTTGTTCGGCCTGCATATCCTGCATATATGGAATCGAGAAAAAGAATTTCGATCCTTTGCCAAGTTCGCTTTCAAGTTCCAGTTTACCACCGAGCATTTCGAAGATTTTCATGCTGATAGTAAGGCCAAGTCCTGTATCGTCATTCGCGGTTTGCGTATATCTTCCTTAAAGCTAAATTATATATCTCTATCAGTATGTAATGTTCTACCCACATATTCATTAGTTTAGCGTCGTTGATGCCGATGTCAATTTTATACTCGCATATGCCTCTTGGTGTGTTTTCATTTGTTCAGTGACTGTGCTGATGATCAATTTGCTGGTGTTCGCTATGTGGGGGCGTGAACTTTAATAAAGGCCCATCGTGCGAATCAAACAACATCAATACTCCCGTCCCAATAATCCCACAGGCCAGAAGCACGTTTACAGCGATTAAAACAAAGGGCGATATCTTCTTTCTCGAATAGCGCATCGCTGCGACAGTGATAAATACAAAAAGTATGAATGTCGCCGCTGCAATCAAATGGACCAGCAGGCGTTTATGTTCAGGACTGCTTAACATTTGAAAATTAATTCTGGAACTATGGATACCGAATCCACCGATCGCTGACCAAAGCCCTGCAAACACATTTGCCAAAGCAAATATGAAAATTGAAAACCAAATAAATAAAACAAATTTGCTTGATATAGGTTCCAAAGAGCCTTTATACGCAACTATTGCATAATTTATCGAACTCGCGGCAGCCACCATTAACAGAGCTATAATGATCCCTGCAAGAACAACGTGCAACTGGAGTGGTGGAATAAAATATTCAATTCCTTGCTCCTGCTCTATTCCATAATGTTGCAGGCTGCTATCTTGCTGGTGTAATACGGCTGGATTGATCGCCGTTCCATGCAGGTACACTGCATCGCCGCCATATCGTGCGCCGGAGGTCATCAGGGCAGTACCGAGAAGCAGAATTATCAACAGCGGCCAATATAATTTGTTACGCCAACGCTCCGTGCTTGCCAGCCAAATCATAACAACCAAAGAAAAACATATTATCGCAGTAAGGTTGAACAGAAGATGATTGCTCATCAACTGCCATTGGATTTGAGACCAGGTACTTTGTTCAACAAGCGTGGCCAATTTCATTTGCGGTATGGTTGGAACATCGGCTACGACATTGCGAAAAGCATAAACCCCGGCGGCAGCGGCGATGACAGAACCCATTGCTCCTATTAAAATCATCAGGCGGCCAGCATTTTGAATCCAACTTTTGCGATACAATATGGTAATCAGTTCAATGATCACGCCCGTTGTCAGTATTCCAAGCGGCAAATGTATCAATACCACATGCCAGTTCGGATTGATAAAGTGTGAAAACATAATGCCGCCCCTTTAGTAATTAGATATAAATTCTGTCGCCACTGCCAAGTTCCTATAATATTGATATGTAAATACGCCGAAGGCAAAAATCACGGGTTACTCATTTACCGGATATGCCGCAGTTCCAGGTGGAGACTGATACCATCCTGGGTCCTGGTAGTCTGTTATGTTTTCCCTAACTTTCAGAACTGTAAACATTCCACCCATATCTACATTTCCAAACTGACCTGCAAAAGTTGTAGGCACCATATTTTTAGGTCCCGTCATTTGCATTTCTAACATCTCCTCCATTCCAGTTGTGCCCATAGCCATGTAGCCCGGCACAAGGTTGCGTACTTTTTCTTCAACGTCTTTCTGATTTACACCGATCATATTGGGAATATCATGGGCCATGCCGCTCATGATATGGTGAACCTTGTGGCAGTGCAATGCCCAATCACCTGGCGCATCAGCCACAAACTCAATATCGCGAGTAGAACCGACTGGCACATTGACCGTTGTTTCAGGCCATTGAGCAGTTGGCGTGATTGGGCCGCCATCTGTGCCGGTAACCTTAAACGAATAGCCGTGAAGATGAATAGGATGTGAATCCATGCTAAGATTTCCGATCCGTATCCGCACTCGCTGGCCTAATTTCACCACAAGGTGCTCGATTGCAGGTGAAATACGGCTATTGAATGTGAAATAATTGAAATCAACCATAATATTCGGATTAGGTGTCGCTGTTCCAGCCTTTATAAACCATTCATGAAGCATGATCGCAAAATCTCTGTCGGGTAGCGGCACGATAGTCTCCTTGGGGTGAATTATGAATAAACCCATCATGCCCATGCCGATTTGTACCATCTCATCAGCATGCGGGTGGTACATCTGGGTTCCGTGCTGCCGTAATGTAAACTCGTATGCGAAAGTCTGGCCAGGTCGAATTGGCGGCTGATTAAGACCCCTTACACCATCCATTCCGTTTGGCAGCAATATCCCATGCCAGTGAACAGATGTGGTTTCCGGCAATTTATTGGTAACCAGTATGCGCACGCGATCACCCTCGACCACTTCAATCGTTGGGCCTGGGGTCTGTCCATTATAGCCCCAGCAGTTGACAACAAGTCCCGGAGCAAACTCTTTTTTAACTGGTTCTGCAACTAAATGGAATACTTTAACTCCATTTTCAAATTTCCACGGTAGTGTGCTGCCATTAAGAGTAACAACAGGCGTGTAGCCATGCGGTACCGCTGTATTGGGATCGGAATATTTAGCATGGTCATGATGATGATTGTGTTCCTGGCTCATGGCCGCATCGATTTTATTAAGTAATACCGAACCTGCTGCAATAGCGGTGGCTGCAACTCCTGACTTCATCATAGCCCGACGATTCATATTCATTTTATTGCTCCATTTGTAACAAGTCTTGCGCCGCCAAGAGTACGTTCAAGTTGTGAGCGTAATATCCAGTAATCTCTGAGTGCTTCCAGGTAATTCTTTTTGGCGGCAAATTCCATTTGTTTGGCGGTGAGAAGATCATATACTCCGGTAATCATGGCGTTATACTGCTCTAGTGTCAACGCCACAATTTGCGCCCGGAGCGGTATTACATGCCGAAAGTAATATTGGACAATTTGTCTCTTGGCGGCTAGATTGCCGGCAGTAGCTCGAACCTCTGAACGAATGCCTATGGCCAAACTATCGACGATATGCCTGCTTTGTTTCATTTGAGCTTCAAGTTTTTGTATCTGTGCCTGGCGTCGATCAAAAATAGGCAGTGGCAATTCGATACTTGGACCGGTTACATTTGTTCCATCTGTGTCACGTTCTGTATCAATGCCTAATTGTACCTCACTGATAATTCCCTTGTGGGCCAGATTAAGCGCATCTGACACAATCTGCATCTGCTGTTTAGCTGCCGCCAAATCAAGCCTGTTTGCAACTGCAATTTTTTCGATGTCTTCAGTAGAAAGTTCCTGGCTGGGCAGTTGGGCCAGGTCGGGCATGATTTTCCAATTAATCTGCTGCCCCCAGAGTCCCATCAAAGAAGTCAGTTCCGCTCGCAACTGCTCAATTTGTATCTGATCCTGAGCCAGTTCCAATCTGCTTTGATGAAAAGCTGCCTGTTCATTGGCAAGATCGAGATCATTGATATTGCCTGCGATATACTGCCGACCAGCCATTTCAGCGGCGGCTTGTGATACTTCAACCTGCATCTGACGCATACGAACGATCTGCATTTGCCCCTGCAATCGATAATAAACTTGCTGTACCTGATTGCTTAGATCAAGAACCCTGTTTGCAACCTGCAACTTTGCCTGCTCATATTGTGCTATGGCTAATTTTTGGCGCACGGGACGTAAAAACACGTCGAGGAAATCCTGCGTTACGGAAAACTCCGTATTTGTTGAACTAGGCGGCCCATCCGGGAATCGTGCCTTTGCGGAAAAAACAGGATTTCTAAATAATCCAGCCTGCACCACATCGGCCTGAGCTATACCGAGTTCCTCAAAAAATGACTGGATAGATGGATTGTTTAAAAGAGCAACCTGCACGGCCTCATCAACGCTCATTTCATGTTCAAGCAGCTTATTTACAGCTTGGGCGGCATTGTGATCGAGAACAGCCCCCTGATTCCATTGTACGTGTTTGCCGGTGCGTGCTTCAATAAGTGTCTGTAATCCGGCAACATCCGCCTGGGGTGCTTTGGATGCGCAGCCGGTCATAAATATGCAAAAGATTGCCGCGGCTATCATAATTCTCATATATTAGCGATCCTCCAAACAATTCACGGCGCTGTTTGTTCGTGGCTTTCATGTTCGTTGTGTTTTTCATGTGTTTGAGGTATTGGTAACTGCTGCTCTGGTTCCGAACTGCTGTGGTGCATGTGCATAGATGGTTGATTATTGAGGCTGGGTTTAATCAGAAAGTCTGTGTCACCTTGCAGGTCAAAATCCGATTTAATGGTTTGGGCTTGAGGGGAATTCGGGTCAGCAGGACCGCCTGAAATTTGTGGAATGGGTTTTTGTCTTGCACATCCAACAAGGCATATCAAAAATATTAAAGAGAATAGACGAAGTATAATCATATCTCAACCCCCATGATAATTACATCTATTTACTTGAAAGATTATAGTCCATGTATTGTCTAACGCAAAGGAAATTGTTTTGAAAGCCGAACCGAATTTAATACTGGGTCATAGTCGAAATTTTGTGATTTCCCATCCACATTTATGACGATAATAAGTATAGCCGTAAAATTCAGAAGGGTAATATGGATATAAATCTTAAGTTGGAAAATTACGACCAGGAAGGCCTCTATTTGCTGTTCCCCGATGGTAATTGTCTGACACTTACCAGAAAGGCCATCGAAGAAAAAGCTATGGTTTTTTGGCAGGATGAAACCAAGATTTCAAAACAGGTAAAAGATGCCGCCCAGTTTGCTCGATGTGATTTTTGTCCCTTGAAAGGTTGTGACAGCCTTTGTGACGCAATACGTCCGACATTTTCGCTTATAGAATCGCTCGACAAGTATTTTTCCCATAATGAAATTGTCGCTGTCTATAAAACTGCCTCAGGCGGTCTCTACACTCGCCAAACAACCATGCAAAATGCCTTGCGAGAACTTTCATTGCTGAGCCTGGTTGGTTATTGCCGCATCGGCAGAAAATACTGGCGTCATTTTTTGGGCATAATACCACTTGCAGATGCTTCCGAAATTGCCGCAACCCTGTATTTTAATTTCTATTATCTCTGTGGCGGAAATCAGGATGCTACCCAAACGGCAATTGACAAATTTAAAAAGGAAATCACCGTTACCGCACGAAACCAGGTGCAGAGATTGAATTTGATATGCCAGAAGGACGCCTTTCTCAATGCCTTTGTGAATGCCCAGGTGATCACCGAAATCTTGTCTTATGATTTTGATAAAACCATTAAAGAAGCTTTTGGCCTCCGCTACCGCTCTCTTGCTGCTGATGATTCTGGACGGGCAGCCATAGGACTTTTTGAACCTCTTGATAAGCCTGCCTGATTTTTGCTTCTAACCAGATATCGAGCATATAATACATATCATTGAGCATGACCGCATCATTCTACATGAGCCAGAGACAGGAAAATTTTATATAATTACTGACCTTCAGAATAGGTTAGAAAAGTATTAACTGAGCATTATTTTGGATTTTTCGGGTTGAGGTCTTGTGCTAACAGCCAAATAAATGGGTTATCAGCCATCAGTTAAGTTTATCTTTATTGATTCGGGGTTTGCTATTTAAATTGACCCTGGTGTCTCTGGAACAGGTACAAAATGGTAAGGTATTTAGAACTGCAAAATAGGAATAAGCCCGATAGCGACTTTTCCAGAGATCGCCTATCATGCTGTTGGCTGGTAGCTGACAGGCTGTTATGGCAAAGCTTAAATGTTTTGTGATAACAAGTAGTCACCTGCCAGCCGTTTATTTTAACCCCAAATTCTACAATTCAGCAAATTTTTGGTTTAACCTCACCAGTGCCAAACTGTCCTGCTTGCAGTATTCGAGCAATCCCTTTGTACTTTCACAATCTGATCTCTGCCATATTTGCCCGTCATCATATAAGAAAATGCTACCATTAGGCTACTCCAGGAGATAGAAATGTCTCGGAATCGGCGATTGGCCTATGAAGGCATTATTATTGGCGAACCTGTAAAATCCATTGTTTGCAAATATGGGTACTACTTTTCTGGCAGAACCGTCGCGACAAATAATATTTCACTTTTGGCGAAGCCTTGCCATTAAAACGGTGCCGATTATTCCGAATACAACCGCATAGCCAAAGCCCCAGGCCGATCCTATCAATGTCCACAACAGGCCGACCGCCAAGCTTGATACCAAGTCGCCAATGCCGTTTACGGCACCTAATACACCAAACGCAGTTCCAGCTATTTCGGAATTGACATAATCGCGAACGGCAACACCCTCCATAGTATCTTCCCAAGCTATAAAAACCCCAGCCAGACTAAAGCATATCCTGTGGTTCAACAGAATCGGCCAGCATTGCATCCCGGACAGGCCCGCGAATGCCTCTGCCTAGCCATCCAATTGTTCGCCCAAATAGAATCAGCGGCCATGCAAATGCAAACGCAAAGAATACTTTGGAAATTCCTGTCAGAATATATCCGATTGTTGTCCACTTTTCGATGGCCTATCTTGTCGCTGTGGAAACCCGCACCGAGTTTAACAAAGCTTGACAAGGCATCGGCTATGCCCTCGATAGAACCTAATGCCGCCGCAGAAGCCCCAATTGACTGCATGAATTGCGGCAGGATAGCAGTTGCCATTTCATGGCAGAAATCACATAACAAACTGGTCAGTCCGAATGCAAATACATTACGATTAAGCCAGTGGCGTTTTTTTGTAACCGGGGGCTGCATTTCTATTTCCTGTGCATCTGTTTTCATATTCGTCTTATTCATAATATCAGGCCTGAGGTATTTTTGCACGCAAAAGAGATTCTCGGCTGACCATAGACTTGAATTTCCCGTTTGTCAATAATTGGAAGTCGCTTATGTCGAACCAAGTCTCCATACTTTCTTTTGTGGCACATAAAACTTCTTAGGTCTTGCGTATGAATGTTATGGCTATTAAAGTGTGCCATGAATCGCTTTGCTGTATTGTTCGGGCTGTAGGATAATGAGCCACCGCTGACCGGAAAGTTTCACCCGGCTAAATTTAATTCTCACATCCGACAGTATCGAACAGGTCGTATTAGCGGTTTCGACTTTTGATGTCAAAAGTAACAAGATATTTGCATTTGCACCTCTTTTGATCTCGTCTGAAATTTCCTCCAGCAAATGCTCTGTTTTTATATAAGTTGGATAAGGGTCTTGCTTTATAGTAAGATGCTCTACCATTCTGGCTCCATAAAAGATCAGCCCGTCTGCACGCCGGTTTATCGTACATATCTCGCAGTTCTTGGCGGACATATACTGTGATATTTCTCGCCACAACGCACGGGAATCTCTCTCTGTTGGATAAATTGCAACAACATATTTTACCAAAACCAGAAACATGCTCCATATAAGGACAAACCGTATTGAATCAAATACGGCTGATTTTATTCCAGTATTCATGGCAATCACACCAATTCTGTCCGACCACATCTTTGCACAGGCGATCGCGACAGGCGCTAATAGCGGCAGTGAATATAAAGGCAATTTGGAACTTGCCATACACAAAATTAGTAAAGGGATCAAAAACCAGCATATAAGGAACAACTTTTGGGGTTTATGCACGAGGTTTAGCCAAAAATCTTTTTTCGTATATTGGGCTAGCGTGCTTGAGGCTGGTTTTTGAAGCCATAATATACACCATGGCAAAGTCCCAGCAGTAAGAATAAATAGGTAAATATGCGCTCCCGCCAAACCGGGATTTCGTTTGTACTTGCTCGAAACTAATCTGCCCCAAACCTGGTTATCGAAGAAATACGAAAAACTGCCCTCCAATTTAGCCCCGACCCAAATATACCAGCTTAAGCCAATCGAAATGAACAACACAATGCCGATGATAGTCCAAGTATCGAATATAAACGCTTTTAACTGTCTCCTGATCGCCAAAAAAACAACCATTCCAGCAAACGGAATAAAAATCGCCGGGCCTTTAGTCAGAAAGCCAAATCCAAGGGCGCAAAAAAGGAGCATTTTCCAAAACGAGGCCAACGGCTCATCTGCCGTAATGCTTTTCCAGAATGCCAGTGCGCAAACCGCCGTCCACAGAGCCAAGGGTGTATCGGGAGTAACGATATTTGCCGCGATAAATGGCACAAGCATTGTGCCATAAACAATTGACGACAATACCATCATCCGCCTGCTGCCGAACATGCTCCAGGCCAGCAGTCCGACTGTCAAGCATGTAATTACATAACATGCGCCATGAAAAAATCTGACCGCAAATTCATTATGACCCAATAATTTTATGGATGCGATAATCCCCCAATAGAGTAAAGGAGGCTTATCAAGAAAGATTTCCTCTTCTCCCAGATAGGGGATCAAGAGATTATGTTTTTGCATCATGGTTACAGCCGTGCCGACATAATAACCCTCGTCTGGCTGCCAAATGCCTCGTTTGCCCTGAAACAAGAACGCCAGAATTAAAAGAAGCGTAACTAACCCGGCAAAAAGAAACCAGTTACTTATAAAAAAAATTCTGTTATTCAAACGATAGTCCCTTTTTTTCACATAATGAATGCCAGATCACTTCCATGAAAACTTGCTCAGGCCGGTCATTACTTCACTTATATTATTTTTCCTGGTCGAATAGAACGCTTGGATATCTGTTCTTTTCTTATCTGATGCGTCAGTCAGTTCCTGCTGAAATACACCGTAACTCTTCAGTGGGAAAACCGCCTTATATTCAGAATCGGCATAAGCCAAGCTGCTCCAGTCGGAAAAAATAGTGTACGATCTTTTATGGCTTCCAAATAAATCGTAAGCGCAGCAATAATCCTCCGAATCATTTTCGATGCCCAGGAGATTCATAATTGTAGGCGAAATATCCAAATGACTTGTAAGTTGATTCACTTCAAGGGGCGCTTTGCCTGGTACCCATATTATTAGAGGGGTCTTAGTCTGCTCAATTGTGAAACTGGAGTTGTGACCCCAATGCCCTTTTTCCATGAATTCCTCACCATGGTCGCCGGTAACGATGACAATAGTTGAATCCAGCAGTTTATTTGTTTCAAGATACGAGTATATCCGGGCGAGTTGACTATCCAGATGATTACATGAATTGACATAGCGATTCCAGATCAAAGGCATATCTTGTTTTAAATTGGAAGATGTGTAATTGAATTTTTCAAGGTACGGTTTCCGTATGGCGTTTTCCGGCGGGAAATAATACTGCGCATGCGGAGATTCAAAAAACATGAATGTAAAAAACGGGCGGTTGGGTTCTCTGTTTTGGATAAAATCAAGCATTTCGCCGGTATATTCCCTGTCTCGCTGCCAACCTTCACCAGGGGCGCCGTCATGGAGCCTGTCACGAGCGATACTTGAAAATACAGTACGATCAAATTCAGGGTAAGAAAACCGCGCGCTTGTATAAAGGCTCATCTGATAATTATTTTTAAGCAGTAAATCTATTAAAACAGGCCCTCGCTGTTCATGTAAAAAATCGAACCAGTAACTACCGTAAATACCGTAAAACATTGTAAAAAGTGCAATCCGCGTACCATTACCGCCGCTGAAATGGTTTTGGAACCACGTCGATTGCTGGCCAAATTTGCAGGTAGCGGGCATGATATTGGGATCGACCATATCGGATCGTAATGATTCAGCCACTAGCCAGACAATATTGTAATTGGTACAGTTTTGTTTTCGGCGTATCTCGCAGAGGGGATAGCGAAGCTGAAAAGATTCCGCAAGTTTTATATTAAAATCGCCTCGCTGGGCAGGTTTGAACCCTGCTTTTTTGAGCAAACCCTGAAATGTGAGCGGCATATATAAAGGAAAATCATTGGCAGCAATGAGAACAGATGACTTACCATTGAAGCTGCATACTCCATACGTTACTGCCTGGAAAGCCCAAACAATCGGCAAACCTATAATAAAATAGCATACTGCTACGCGATTTAAATGTGGTATCCGAAAAGTCAAGCCATGTGTGCGTAATAAAATAAACATGATTGCTGATTGAAGAATTATGAACCCCAGGATTATAAGCATGAAGGAAACATAAGTATCGCTTCCACTGCCCATTGATTCGATACCGCCTGGAGTCGATACTATGTTCCAGACAAATCCGTTTATGTGAAATCCAAACATTCTTAAAATAGTTCTATCTGCAAAAATGAATATCTGCGAAAATGAAGCCACCGCAGTTATTAAAATATAGATCAATGGCCTGACAATACGAATGTTATATTTCAGTATCCATTCGCCAAGCAACGCGACAATCAGGACAGGCAGCAAGTATATCAATGGACAAGTCAAATATACGCCTGTTGAAAAAGCTGCTGTAATCGCATCGTTCATTTGGATTTTATTCCAAAACCCCCAACAATTAATGATCGCAACCAGGTAGGTAAAGGCAAAGTATTTCCACAGTAAATGCTTGGAACGGCGGGATGATTCAACCATAATATTTCCGATCACAGTAGTCGCGTAATTGCGATTATCGAAAATATTTTAGTGGGCCAACCTTAAGGCAAACTTAAAACGTGCTGAAAATTATTTAATTTCGGACAGGAAGTATAACAGTTACCTCGGTTCCTGACTGATTTGACGCGATTTCGATTTTGCCGCCGTGACGGTGCGCAATTTCCAATGCGATAGATAGTCCCAGCCCTGTTCCTGGAACAGAACTTGTTCGGGCATCATTGCCCCTGTAAAACCTATCAAAAATAAGCGGGAGCTTTTCTGATGGGATAGGATTTCCCTGACTGTAAATGGAAACAGCAATTTGCGTCTGGCATCGCGGTTTTATACTTACATTTATGTTTGTTCCTGGCGCAGAATATTTGACAGCGTTATCAAAAATACAACAAAACAATCGCTTTAATTCCGCTGGATCGCCCATTACTTTGCATGATGGGCTATTCTCTAAAATAAAAATGGAGTTCCAGGCAGGGTGTTGTTTTTTGGTGCAGGCAGCAGTCTCTTCCAGCAAAGTACCCAGATCAATCAAAGAACGATTCTGCAATACACTGATTTCATCGTATCTTGCCAGAGTAATAAGTTGATCTATCAACCGCTCTAGGCGTGCGATTTCTTCGAGGGTGTCGTCGATAGCCGCCTCATATTCATGCTGATTGCGTGTGCGCATACGAACAGATTGTAAAGTGCTTTTTGCGATAGCCAGCGGTGTACGCAATTCGTGCGAAGCATCGGCGGTAAACCTTTTCTGTTTAGCTATAGCAGATTCAAGTCGGCCAAGCATATTCTTGATCGCATCTATAAATGGCACAATTTCTAACGGAATCGCTTTAGCTTGTATCGAAAAAGTTCCAATATTTTGTACGGTAATATTATTGATCTGGGACGATATATCATAGATCGGCTTTGTACCCCAAGAGACCAGACTCCAAATGGCTATTGAGGAAGCAAGCACGATGCAAATACTGAAAATAGTTATAAATCGGACGTACTCTGCAATTTCGCGATTGGCAAAGCGGCTGGATTTAGCGATTACAATGTTTATAACTTCATTATTAACAGCCTGTTTTGACCAAGCGACTCTAAACCTCTTTGAGCCTTCAGAAATTTCATAAGTCCTGACCTTCTCCAATTTTTGTTTATTAGTCGAAATATTAGGAGTTTTCAAAAGAAGTTGACCGAATACACTTTCCGGGGTATCACTTGCAAATCTAGGCTCAGAACTTCCTTCGGCCCAGATACGATAAGCAACCCGTTCGCCTTTTTGCAGGCTCGTTATAGCGTCTATTTCAGACTTTAATTGTTTTTCATCCTCGAAATTATCAAGGATCGTGGCAGCAATTCCATTTATTATTGAAAGCAGAGTTTGATCCAGACTTTTGAATTGTGCCTCACGAAATTCTACAAATGAAAAAACAGAAATCGTAGAGATAACTATTACAAGCAAAATACATATCAAAACAGTAATTCTTGCTTTTAATGAAAAAATATTCATTTGGGGTTTTCTCCGAAAACGTAACCGCGATTTCTGAATGTCTGTATAAGATTGCTGTCCGATCCAAGTTTTTTACGCAAGGTCGATATATGCGCCTCAACTACATTTGAAAACTTCTCGGAATTAAAATCGTACAAATGCTGTTCTATTTCAGCTTTACTGATAATTTCGTCATGTCTGCGAGCAAGATATTCCAACAGCCGGTATTCGGTGGCCGATAAACTCAACGATTTGCCCTTGATGGTGATCTGTTGTATCCTGGTATCTATTTCCAATTCACCGATCAGGATTTTCGGGTTCGGCTGTTTATACCCACGCCTGATAAGAGCGCGACATCGCGCAAGCAGAATTTTAAGGTCAAAGGGCTTAGTCATATAGTCATCGCTGCCCATGTCAAGCCCGCGTATAACATCTTCAACTGTATCTTTTGCCGTCAAAATCAGAACTGGCGTCTGCACAGATGAATTTCGCAAAGACTGGAGTATTTCAAGGCCATTGACTTTAGGTAACATTAAATCCAGAATTATTAAATCATATTGCCCGGATTCTGCAAAGTATTTGCCGTCCTCTCCATCGTGCGAAACATCAACTACATAGGATTCTTCTTCCTCCAGTATTCGCTTTATGTTTCGGGCAAGCTTGGTTTCATCTTCAACAACAAGAACTCGCATACCGTGAACCTCTCACTCAAGTAATCGGTGTAACTTAAGCTTTATTCAATTATTTTTCCAATGTTTTCCTGATATTGCACAAATCAAACTATTTTGGAAAGCCTTAAAGATAATATTAACTTCCGACCAACATGCGCATAAAACACGGGCTAGGAGACTTTGGAGTGTTGGCAAAAAGCTAAGTTGAGCCTGAATGATAGAGCCGGTATCCCGCTTGTTAGCATTGGTAGCAGTGGGATCGGTGGAGAGTATCAGAGGGAGGTTTAGAATAAGCTAAGCTTGAAAGCCATTATGACCAGTTTGGATAAGTCTGCATTTTATTGATTTACAGAATGTTGTCTGGTACAATCTGCACATTATGGTTGGCAGAGTGAACGAAGCACTCAGAGCGGCGGCAATATGACGAAAATTGAAGAATCAATTTTAGCTATCTTTCGGACCTTTAGAGTAGGGGCAAATGGAGTCTTACCGTCACAGTCTTTGCAAAGCAAGACCAGCAAATGGGATCGTGCTATGCAAGATGGCATTAAAGATGCGATCAATAACTTGATTACTGGTGGTTTTCTGAAACAGGAAAATAATCGATATCGTCTTTTGCAAAAAGGATACGACCATTTGTACCAAGCGGCAGATAACACAATTATTAGACCCAAGAAGAACTGGGTTCAAAGAAACAAAAAATGGTTTGTCGGTACGGTAATCACTGTTGCTATTGCCATTGGCGGATGGATTGTAGACATTTGTGGAAAAAATGATGAACCCTTTAAAATACCTAGCAATCAGAACCTTGGACAACAATCTATCTTCCCCAATAATAAGGGGAATGTATCTGTTGCTCAGTATCAAGGACTTGACCCAAACACACTTGTCGGAAAATATGGCGAGTCACAGAAAACATTAGGACAAAAGGAATATGAGCTTGAAAAAGCAAGGTGGGAGAAACAACAGCTTGAAAATGCTGTCAAGTCTTACGAAAACGTTTTGAGCGATGCTTCTGCTAGAACAATAGATGCGTATAAACTTGCCATTAAAAAAGAACCGCATAATTCTTATGCATGTGTAGACCTTTGCAGCCTTTACATCAGATTAGGGCGTTATACAGATGCTATAGATGCCTGTAAGCAGGCAATCGAAGTCGACCCACGTTCGACAGGGGCATACGATCATCTGGGCTTCGCTTACTGTAAGCTTGCTCGTTGGCAAGAGGCAAAGGAAGCATTTCAGCAAGCTCTCAAGATTGATCCGAATGACTCCGAAGCACAGGGAAATCTTGGTGGTGTATATAGTCAGCTTGGTCAATATGAAGATGCTATTAAGTCATTGAAACAAGCCATAAGGCTTAGGCCTGATAATGCTATGGTTTATAATGATTTGGGATGGGCACTTGGAAACCAGGCAAAAAAGGAAAATGGAGCGATTCGGCAGCAGTTGCTGTCACAAAAAGAAGAAATGTGCTTAAAGGCAGAGTCAATTCAGCGTGGTTCAGGCGCTTACGGTCTTGCTTGCTTAGCCGCTTCATCAGGAGATAAATCAAAATGCTTAAAATGGCTTAAAATTGGTGAGCAAGAAAATTCGCTACCAAATAGCAAATACGCCATGGCTGAGGTCGATCTTGAAAGCGTTCGCAATGAAGATTGGTTTAAAGAAATTAAATGGTCTGAGACCCAAAGTGAGAATGTGCCTAATTAAGCTAATGCAGGAAATCAATGCTCATGCTTAGGGAGGCAAACTTGCTTCACTATTTTTAGAATGTGAAAAATGGAAGGCATAATTATCAACAAGGATGACAATAGTATTTGTTTGCAAGTAGATGAATACTTGTACCAGAAAGAAGCAATCCAAGCTGCTTCACATAAGTTTATTGACAAAAACTACGTCAAAATAGACCGCAACTCGGTAGGACTCATATCGGTCATTTTACGCCCAAAAGAAAACTGCGAAAGCGAAAACCTTGCCCTTGAGTTCTGTAACGAACTTATTGACCAGCAAGTCAGAATAAACATAGAAAAAAGCTGTGGCAATATCCGTGATTTGATTGTGAAGCAAGCATTTGCCCCTATCGACAATATTCAAGATGAAGTTAAGATATGAGCCGCGTAAAACCTTACCAATTAATACCATTTCGGTTTACCAGATTCAACGATGATTACCTTTTGGTGAACGAAGTGGGGGAACATGAGTTTATAAGCAGCACGATTTTTGGCGATTTCACATCTCACCAGCTATCGACCCAATCATCTGAGTTCTTGAATTTGAAGTCAAAATATTTTGTGACTGATTCCGATGTTGGTCCTGTTATCGATATGCTTGCGATCAAGTACAGAACCAAGAAATCCTTTCTTTACAATTTTACATCTCTTCACATGGTCGTTCCTACCTTGCGATGCAACTCAAATTGCATTTACTGTCAGGTATCCAAGAAAGATCCTGATGCAGCTGGTTTTGACATGGATACGAGAACTGCCAAGAATACAGTTGATGCTATTTTCACATCGCCATCTTCTCATATCAAAATTGAATTTCAGGGCGGTGAGCCTTTACTCAATTTTAAGATGGTAAAATACATAGTTAAATATGCGATAAAGCTGAATAAGAAGCACAAAAAGGACTTAGCTTTTGTCATATGCACGAATTTAACATTGATTACGCCCAGGGTTGCCAAATTTCTCAAAAAGTATAACATACCAATTTCAACTTCGGTCGATGGTTCATGTGATGTGCATAATCGAAATAGACCTCTGCAAAATAGCGAACTAAGCCATCCAATAGTTACTCGAAATATGCAGATGGTGAATAAGATAATGGGGCCAGGCAATGTATCTGCCTTAATGACCACTACTCGACACAACATTAATCTGCTTAGATCCGTAATTGATGAATATGTGCATTTAGGTTTTGATCATGTCTTTATACGAAATCTCAATCCCTATGGTGGCGCAAAACAAGAAGTCAAAGCCATTGGATACCCTATTGAAGATTTTGTTACGAATTACAAAGATGCCTTGAATTACATAATCGAGTTAAATCTTAAAGGTATCTATATAGTTGAAGCTTTTGCTGCCCTTCTTCTGGAGCGAATTCTAACGCCTTTTGCTACTGGATTTGTTGACCTTCAGTCACCAGCTGGCGTGGGTATAGAAGGTGCGGTATATGATTATAATGGCAATGTCTATGTTTCCGATGAGGGCAGAATGCTTGCAGCGATGGGCGACCAGTATTTCTTACTTGGCAACGTGAATGAAAATTCTCATGCCGAAATATTT
Source organism: Planctomycetes bacterium GWF2_42_9 (assembly GCA_001825675.1). Lineage (GTDB taxonomy): Bacteria > Planctomycetota > Phycisphaerae > Sedimentisphaerales > UBA12454 > UBA12454. Next base: position 15,938 of record MHYA01000088.1, read on the forward strand.
GGCAGTGAAAAGCTAAGGTCTATAATTAGAAATTCTTGTCTGGAGAGTACCCCGATATGTGCTTCGTGTGCATTTCAGAGTTTTTGCGGTGCCGATCCAATCCGAAATTATGCTGAGCACGGAAAAATAGAGTGCCATGCCAATCTAAGTAAGACCTGTAAAAAATGTAAACCTATTTTAATGCACTTATTTGAACTGATAAAGCGAGATGATAAGACTATTAATAAAGTATTTTGGTCATGGATCAACCGAAAACCGTTTGATGGAGAAGTGATCAATTGAAGAAGCTGTGCAGCACTAGTTGCAAATGTAATAAAGTAATTTTGGCCAGAGTTGTGAATGACAATTGCCAACGCAAGTACAGTTTTGATTCGGTTTTGGTCACAAACAATCCTAACCGTACTAGCCTTAAACATTTAGCTGTAATTACAGCTAATAAGCAGGTCGAACCCTCTCTTTTAGCAGGCAAGACGTTTTTTTTCATGGGCGTAGATGATTGCGACCAATTAAAAGTTGGTGATATCTTGCAACTGCATCCAGATGGGACTATCGATGTGCTCTATGAAGCACAATCACATCATAACAGCTTATTCTTAACAGAGCAATGCAACTGCTCTTGTCTGATCTGTCCGCAATATACAGTAAAAACTCACAGTGACCACAGTGATACTGCATTGGCTATTATTAAACTGATCGCCCCCGAAACCAAAATGCTTGGTATTACAGGAGGTGAGCCAACTCTCCTTGGAGCTAAGTTTCTTGAGGTTGTACGAAGTTGCAAGCAGCATTTGCCAAATACTGCCTTGCAAGTGCTCTCTAATGGCATTCGATTTAGTGATTTTCAGTTTACTGAGCAATTTGTCAGTATTGGTCATCCAGACATACAAATAGGCATTCCATTATACGCAGATACAGATACTCAGCACAACCATATGGTACAAGTCAAAGGTTTTTATAAGACCATCAAGGGAATTCAGAATCTAGCCTTATTTAACCAAAGAATAGAAATACGCACGGTAGTAAATGCTCTAAATTATCAGCGATTGCCGATGTTTGCCGAATTCATATACAGAAATTTTCCGTTCGTTTCCCATATCGCTTTTATGGGCATGGAAACCAGAGAGTGTGCTGAAAAAAATCTTCAAACGGTTTGGGTTGATCCTTATGAGTATAGTAAGCAGCTGGAATCGGCGGTCGATATTTTAAAGTTAAGAAATATGAATGTTTCAATTTATAATAGCCAACTTTGTGTTTTGCCCAGGTCATTATGGGGATTTGCCAGGCAATCGATCTCAGATTGGAAAAATATCTACTTGTCTGAATGTGACTCATGCAGCGAGAAACATTCGTGTGCTGGCTTTTTTGCGTCTGGGAAAAACATCCATAGTAAGTACATAAAACCCATGTAACCCAATGTTACAACTGGGTTATAAAAATCGTAAAGATTATATTGACAATCTGTTTCCACTATATAGAATTGTAGATATATCTAATTGCGGGAGATATTATGAAGGTCAACAATTATTTTAGGTGGGTAGTTTCTGCGATTGCGGCTGCGGTGCTTATGTTTGGTGCTCAAAATGCGGCATCTGATAATAACTCTGCTCTAGCCAAACAAATCACAAAGAGTACACCGCTTGTATTGCAGCATGCGGCGAGCATTAATGCGAATAACCAAATGCATGGATCACACAGTTCGCATAGTTCACATTCTTCTCACAGCTCTCATTCTAGCCACTATTCAGGTTATTGATGGCATATGCCTATTATGATGAATAGAAGGCGCATTTTTGCGCCTTTTTTATTACATAGCTTTGGTGGAACCAACAAGGAGATTTAAATGGATGGGCAAAAAAGTTTTTGGGGAAAGGTATTTAGTGCATCAGCATTCTTAGTCGCAAGTTTTTTGCCTTCATCTGCCAAGTCTTCTGCTATTATTAATTCTAATATTGTCCCGGAACATGAAAGTAGTTTAAAGGCGCTCGCCCCAAAAACTCCTATTTCCAAGCTTTTGTTTTTGAAGAAAGCGTGGGATCAAAAGAACCAATGGCTTGCTCACAGATCGCATTCTTCACATCGGTCTCATAGTTCACATGCTTCAGGAAGTAATTCGCCTTCACATTACTCGTCAAGCATTGCACCATCAACTCCGATCAGTCCATATACACCTGCTCCATCTACACAGCCAAGAACCCAAACAGCAGCCCCAACCAAAGTTTCTAAATCACCGCCAACCGCAAATATGTTAATAGGCTCTCAGACGTGCAGAATTAATGAGGAAGTCTCATTTTTTGATAAGTCAGAAGGCAATGTTACAAAGTGGCTATGGAATTTTGGCGATGGGACTACCAGTTCTGAAAGGAATCCGCTCCATAAGTATGCACAAGCTGGAAAATACTCTATCAAACTAATTGTCTCTGGTGCTGATGGAAGTGATGATATAGTAAAGGAAAACAAGATTACTGTTTTAGAGAAGAAACCGATTGCTCAACTTTTGGTGGAAAACCCAGTAGTTAGCCAAGGACAAGAAGTTTCTTTTAAAGATAAGTCAAATGGAAACATTGAGTCATGGTTATGGAATTTCGGTGATGGTCAAACCAGCACAGAAAAGAATCCCAGCCATAAGTATCAGCAACCAGGTACATATGCAGTGCAACTGAAGGTAACAGGTCCAGGCGGCAGTGATACCATTACTGATTCAAATCAAGTAACGATCACTGAAGCAGCTCCAGTGGCAGAATTTTCAGCGACTAAAAGAAATATTTGCAAAGGGCAAACAGTCACATTTAAAGATGATTCATCTGGCAAAGCGTCTGCATGGCTATGGGACTTTGGTGACGGTTTTTCGAGTACAGCACAAAATCCGATTCATACCTATATTCAGCCTGGTAATTATACCGTTAAATTGAAAGTAACTGGTCAAGGCGGAAGCACAGAATGCACTTCAAAAGATTACATTTATGTCAGTAGTGACTTGCTAAAAGCTGGTTTTGGTCAGTCGCACCTGTCTTGTACAGCGGGCGAAAGCGTGACATTTACAGATTCATCTAAAGGGAAAATTAAGAGTTGGGTATGGAATTTTGGCGATGGAGCAACAAGTACACAGCAGAATCCACACCACATTTTTTTAGAAGCTGACACTTATACTGTTACATTAATGGTTTCCAGCCAAGATGACGTTGAGCAGCGGTGCCAAAAAATCATTATGGTACGACCGATTACAACACTTGTTGAAAAATCCGAATTAGAAAATCAGAAAACAACCGATTCTTCACATGGATTTGCATGGACTACCTATACATTAATAGCGGGTTTGGGTGCTTTTGGGTTGAATAAGCTTAGGAAAACGCTGATTAAGCCAAAGACCGACAAGTGATTAGAATTCATGATCATCTATGCAGGAATAAAATGGGTTTTCGATTTTAGACGGAGATATTATTAACTCAAGCGGCAGTACTAAAGTGACTAAGGTCTCGACTCTCAGCGAGACAGCATTTTTCTTCAATATGGTGGCTGTTGCTGCCTATCGTAATATTCGTTATTAATGCAAGTATTTTAGGGAAAACATGGATTATCGATGATGCTGGAATTGTCTTTGCTTATGCAAATAATCTGGCAAATGGCTATGGTTTAGTGCCCCAACCACAAGCTGAACATGTGGAAGGATTTTCGGACCCTTTATCAGACAGGGAAATATCTTTGAAAAACACGGTGTATATGTATTCCGGTACGTCAGCAAGGGAAGTTTCGACGCATATCGCTGGCAGACGCTTGAGAATAAGGCTCATTTCATCTATCAGATTATGAGCGGTGATGTAGGTATCCGTGAGGCCGAGGATATAAGTGAGGATAGTCTTTCTTATGCGGCGGCAAAAGCCTGTGCTTGCGGCAATCCCAAAATATTTAAGATGATTGAGCTTGAGGCGCAGGTACGCACACTCCGCAATGAAATGGCCGCCCATCAGGATCGACAGTTCAAGATAAATCAGGAATTGGCCTCGCTTCCCGAACAGCGCAAATACGCTGAGAAGTATAAGCTCAAGGCGCAGGAAGATAAGCAGTATTATGAAGATCAGCACAGCCGTGTAAAAGCTACCGAGAGCGGCTTTGAAATGAAGATAAGACAAGCGGTGTTTACCGAGCGATTGCAGGCAGGTCAGGTGCTTACGGCTATGATAGAGGCAAATGTTCAAGGCGGTTGTGTTGAACTGCCTGTTACCATTTTCGGTGATTTTAAATTAAAGGTTCAAAAAGCGGGCGATGATTACCAGGCATTCGTTAACCCAGAGCAGAGTGCCATTTATACCAAATACAGATTTAAACCAGCCGAATTATACGCAGAGGCGATGAGTGTACTATTGACTAATCCCGCCGCGCTTCGGCTTCATGCCCCGAAATTTTGCGCCGCGTTCTTTGCGTATCTCGACGAAAAGCCCGCCGTCAAAGAACTCTACGAGAATATCAATGACGAGCTTAGAAACGGCTAAGGAGTGGCTCAGTGAGAAATTCAGCGCCTCCGAAGCTATGCTTGCCTTCAAGGTGCTTTTATTGCCATCAAGATGGTCAAAGGTGAAAAACTCGATTCGCAGGAACAATCCCTTGCCGATGAGAATAAGAGTTACATCAAACAGCGAGCCAAAATTGCCGAAAATAAATTAGAGGGCGATACCTATTCCAACGAATTGCTCTACGCCCGCTCAAGGGCCGAGCGGTACGAAATGCAGAAACGCATTATGGAAATCGAGGGCAAGGGCTTTGATATTACCCCATACATTGAAAATGATATAATAGATCATGCGCAGGTACTGGCCCGCAGAATACCGCTTAAAACCGCCGAGCGGCACGCGCATGATGCACAGGTGCAGGAGGCTTTGGAATGGCTCACAGAGCGGAACGTGCCCGATGATACCGTATTGAAACTCTACCGCCAAAGCGTAATCAAAATGAAAGATAGAAAAGCCGCAGGCCATAATTTACAGCGGGTACGAATACAACTTAATAAACTCGGCAGCACTTCAAAAAAGCGGTCGGCATAACTACTGTAAACACTTTTGCTGTACGATATTTTTATTGACTAACGGATGTTTGGAGTAGAAAATGAGTCAAATAGGCAGGCAAATTTTTACTACTAGATGAGAGGTCTTTATGCGGGAAGATTTAATCGGAAGAGTAAATAAGATTCATCTTGCACCTCACAATGGGTTGTTGCCCCTGTTCGAGGCTGTTGTGAATTCTATTTATTCAATCCATCAAAGAAAACCAGCGACCGGGAAAATTGATATAATTATTCGGCGTGATAAGTCGCAAGCCAAAATAAAAAAAGAATTGTGTTCTGACCTCATCAGTGAATTTGAAATTATTGATAATGGAATAGGTTTCGATGGGGCTAATTTTGAATCATTCGGCATAGCAGACAGCAGGCATAAAGAGAAAGATGGTGGAAAAGGTATCGGTAGAATGATGTGGCTTGTTGCTTTTGAAAAGGCCGTTATCAATAGTTCTTTTAAGCAAGATGAAGATTTCTTCTTACGAACATTTGAATTTGAAAGAACGCCAGACGGAGTTGATCCTAAAAAGGTTGAAATCTCGAAGCAAACTCAAAAAGGTTGGAAGACATCTATTAAATTGCTAAGGTTCAATCGAAGATATGCGGAAAACACACCTAAAAATTTAGACGCAATCACCAAAGCCATTCTCAGACATTGTTATCAATATTTTTTAATGGAATCATGTCCTCAAATAAAAATTATTGATGAATCCGAAAATGAATCCATTAACTTAAATGAAACGTATAGGAATATATCAACCAGTAAAACGGCACAATATAAAATTGGGAAACATGATTTTGAAATAAGACATGTATGTGTACCTCGCAGCATTGAGGATAAACACATTTTGCATTTTTGCGCCCACAAGAGGAGCGTTAAAGAAGATACCATGAAAAATAGAATTCCAAATTTACCCGCCTCATTACCTAGCGAGAACGGAAGTAAATTTGTGTATGCTGGTTATATTTCGAGTACTTATCTTGATGATAATGTTAATCCCTTACGAACCGATTTCGATTTGAACACAGATGAGAGCTTTAATTATCCCGAAGAAATAAAATGGGATGAAATATCCAATAAAAGCCTAGAGCAAGCAAGCCAATTTCTTTCCGATTTCACAAATGAAATCAAAAAAGAGAAAGATGAAGTGATTAGAAGTTTTGTCGAAAAGGAAGCCTATCAATACAGAGCTTTAATTAAACACAAACCTCAAGTGCTAGATCAAATTTCACCTGATATAATCAGGTCGAAAAATAAGTTAGACTTGGAACTCTATAAACTCAATCAGGAATATGATCTGGAACTTAATGAAAAATATAAAGAGATATTTGAAGACAAAATAGAAATCGATGATATTGAAGAGATTAAACAATATTATTCTGAATTTTTGCAGGAATGGAATGAGCGGGGTATTTCGGCGTTGGCAAAGTATATTGTCCATAGGAAAGCTACATTAGATTTTCTAGGAAAAAGTATACAGAAACAAAATGATGGTAACTATGCCTTAGAAGAAGGTATCCACGAAGTGGTATTTCCATTGCGGTGTACCTCTGATGACCTGCCGCCTAATAGAATGAATTTGTGGATTATCGATGAAACACTTGCTTATCATAAATATCTTGCCTCCGATAAGTATATGGATTCACTCGAAATTATGGATACTGATGCGCATAAACGAGCGGATTTATTAATTTTCAAACATCCTTTTGCCTTTAATTCATCTCCAGCCCCAAGTTTTGGTTCTATCTTTATAATAGAGTTTAAACGCCCATTGAGAGATGATTACACAGAGAGTGAAAATCCTATTAATCAGATATCCCAGTATATTGAGTATCTTAGGTCTGGAAGAGCGAAAGACAAAAATGGCATGCAATTAATTATCCCCAATTCCATGCCAATACATGCCACTATTATTTGTACGATTACACCAACCTTAACGGCATTTGCCAAACGAGCTGACTTCACTCAGAGCTTTGATGGATATCGGTATTTCAAATTTCATAAAGAGTATCATGCTTTCATGGAGATAATGTCATTTGAAACAATGCTAGATAATGCAAAAAAGAGAAATGCCATTTTGTTTGAGAAACTAGGCATCGACAACTATGAATTTGAACAAACTGACGATACCACTTTGAACAGGTTTGTTGAAGAATTACATGAGTAGACAAATATCCGAATTATTTAAAGAATATTTATTTTCAAAGAGATTGGCAGCTAATTCCATTGCGATAAAAAACATAGCGTTAGCTAATTTTATTGATTTATGCGGTGATAGTATCTTACCAATTGAAAATGAATCCTGTTTTACGAAATACGCAGCCATTCTAAGGCAAAAAAACTCACCCCGAACAGCCGAGACTTATAAACGAAATTTATCACCTTTCTTTTCATGGCTGGTTTCAAAAAAATATTTGGTAGGCAATCCTCTTTCTGATTTGCGAATTAACAAAGCCCCGCAAGAGGTAGCGGTTAGTTTTATGCCCAAAGAACTTGAACGCGTATTTACTTTAGCCGATACCAGGTGGCGAGTTATTCTGATTCTAGGCCTTTGCGGTTTGAGGCGTGCTGAAATTTTAAATCTCTGCCGAAATGACTTTGATCTTGATGCAGGGGTTGTATTTTTAACGTCAAAAGTAAATTCAGTTGACACATGGGAATGGGAAAATAAAAATTGCCTGCAAACACCAATTCGATTGCCACCGATTATTTCAGCAGCAAGCTTGCAAATCTGCCCTCAAGATGAAATACTGAAACTGCTAAATTCGGTTCCATTAACTCAACCGTATGTTTGTATAAAACCCAGACACTATGCACTTATGCAGCAAAAGAAATCCGAAGAAACGATTTCATTTGAAGATTGTATCTGCCCTTGGCGGTCATTTACCAGAGATTTCGGGCTTTTGCTAAAGAAAGCTAATGTTCCACATAAGCGATTTGAAGATTTGCGGGTAACGTATGCTGCAAACTTGGCCGAGACGCAAGTCAAAGCTAAATCTGCACAACATCTGTTGCGACACCGAAAAACACTTACTACATATGCTTATTTTCAACGCTGCAAAAAGTGTAATATTTCGACTTTGTGAAACGGCAAAAAAAAGAGCCAACGTGAAAGCTGGCTTAATCCTCTTGAATTTATCCATTAAAATTGCTATTGTGGTTCACAGATTTTGAAGCATATAATAATGCGTATAATAGTTTGCGAATTTCGCTGGATAACACAGACTTAAAATGGCACATGATGGCCAAATGTAAGTCGTGATTCGTTAAAAAGTTAAGATCGTAAGCCGTTAAAATCAAAGAACTTAGTAAAACGGCAAAGATTGCTTTACACGCAGGGGGTCTGGGGTTCGAGTCCCTAATCGCCCATTTTCTTTACTCCTTCAATATCAACTACTTACAACAGTTTCCAATTCCTGGCCTGCTCGTAAATCAATCAAATTTGCCTTGCGGATAACGTAAGATAAGTTTCGCTTTTTTGTAAGTCGATATAGTAAGTCCTCCATTTGGACGATTGTTTTGTTGTAAATAAAACCCTAATGGAG
>MHYA01000089.1:0-6446 GCA_001825675.1 Planctomycetes bacterium GWF2_42_9
GTTAAGTTGCTAAAGATGATTGTCAGGCTGTTTAATAGCAGACCTGACCTGCTGTTCTGCCAGCAGTAACCTAGCCAGACGTGCGGTTGAAGTAATTCGACGGTGCGGAGCTCTGGTAACAAAGTAGCCCATAGGACAAATCGTGAGATGAGTCCGATTTGCAAGCACGAATGTAAATGGGAGCAAGGTTTGAGTGGTATGGTTAACAAATGTGAACTGTTAGTAAACGTCGTAAAAATAAATGCGCGTAGTCGTGCTGACACGCTCAGCCAAAGGGCATGGAGACCAGTAGAACGGCTTCGTTTTCCGTTCTCGCAGATAATATGGCTCCCGGCGGAAAGGCAGAACCTAACCCATTCAGTCATCATAGCAAAACAGGGTAAGCCCGAATGCCTCCCCATGGGAAAGTCTGCCGCGAGGCAGGCCGATAGGCATGCGGGTAAACGATGTCCGAAGAAGCAAATGCCCTGCCATAATAGTGGGGATAGTGGTGTGTTACCACAATGTGAAAGCATGCCTACTTCGGATAGGTCTCTTGTCACAATAACGTATGAAGAAGCCTGCATAAAGGAGGAAAGCGAACCATGAATGTTATAAAGAATGATAACATGCGCGTCTCCGGAATTCTCAACTGGAATTCCATAGATTGGAACAAAGTTGGAAAATCGGTACGGAAACTTCAGGCACGAATTGTGAAGGCACAACGGGAAGGAAAACATGGTAAAGTTAAATCTTTGTCGCGTATTCTGACCCGCTCGTTCGCCGCTAAAGCTCTTGCGGTAAAACGAGTCACGCGTAATAAGGGCAGTTACACATCTGGTGTAGATGGTAAGCTCTGGAGAAGTCCAGAAGCAAAAGCTAAAGCATTGTTGGAACTGAATCCTCAATGCTATAAAGCAAAACCTCTCCGCCGGGTCTATATCCCGAAATCGAACGGCAAACAACGTCCGCTTGGTATCCCGACAATGAAAGACCGAGCCATGCAGGCATTGTATCTGATGGCTCTTGAACCCATTGCCGAAACAACAGCAGACGAATCTTCCTATGGCTTTCGCAAAGGTCGCTCTACGGCAGATGCGGTTGGACAAGGTTATATTGTCCTTAGCCAGAAGCGTTCCCCAAAATGGGTACTTGAGGGGGATATTAAAGGCTGCTTCGATAACATCAGCCATGACTGGCTGATGAACCACATACCAATGGAGAAAAGGATTCTCCGTAAATGGCTTAAAGCTGGGTATGTAGAAAATGCTATCCTCTGTAACACGCATTACGGTACACCTCAGGGCGGGGTTATTTCTCCTGTACTGGCCAACATGACCCTCGATGGTTTGCAGCTTCTCATAAGAGACCGCTACAAAGTCCGTCGTGTAAGTAACGGTATCGTGCATTGGAAATCCAGACCAGGAGATCCCACTAAGGTAAATCTTATTCGTTATGCTGATGATTTCATTATCACCGGTTGTTCGCGAGAACTGTTGGAAAATGAAATCAAACCGATGGTTCAAAATTTTCTCGCCGAAAGAGGACTTAGCCTCTCGGAAGAAAAAACCTCCATCACACATATAGAGGATGGTTTTGACTTTCTCGGATTCAACTTCCGCAGGTATGGCTCTAAATTCTTTATCACACCATCGAAGAAGAGTGTCAAACGCCTGCTGGAAAAGGTTCGAGGAATTGTCAAATGTGGAAAGGGACACGGAGGCAACGGATATATGTTGATTAAGCAACTTAATCCTATTCTGCGAGGCTGGGCAAATTATTTTCGCCATGCAGTTAGCAGTAAGACCTTCGTTAAGATAGACCATGAAATATGGCACTGCCTTTGGAGATGGGCCAAGCGCAGCCACTCCATGAAACCAACACGATGGATTAAGAGACGACACTTCACCCGTAAGGGAAATCGGGACTGGATATTTTATGATATCTGCTCTCATGAAGAATACCTCTTATACCAGTTGTCAAACACTAAGATTGTGCGCCATGTTAAAACAAAGCAAGGTGCCAATCCATTTGACCCATCCTGGTGGAAATATTTCGAAAAACGACACAGGAAGAAATTCCTGATAGATGTTCGAAATACAAAATGCGTGATTGAACCGGATGTTTCACAGCATGAAGCATCTTTAAAGAGGCTTGAGCCGTATGACGGGAAACTGTCATGTACGGTTCTTAGGGGGGTGGGAGACGGCAACGTCTCCTGCCTACCCGAGTAACCCTTTTTGCAGATTAAGGAGTTTTTAAAATGAACGAAGCAGATATTCAGGAAATTATCACAGAGACAATCAGCGACCAAGATGAAATTACAAGAGTCCGGACATTTGAAGAAGCCGGAGTTCTGACAACAAACAACGGACTTGTCATCCGAACCAGCGATGGAAGCGAATTTCAAATTACAATAGTTCAAAGCAGATAGAAAAATATTTTTAATGAAAGGACTTTTACAATGAATGCAAACGAAATCCAAATCAGTAAAATCTACGCTATAAAAATCGGAAAAAATACTATCGGTGTCCGTATCATGAGCCAAAGCGCCGATGGCAGCTGGGTTGGGGCCAACATCAAAACTAACAAACAGATGATTATTAAATCTGCCGACAGATTCCGGGGCCTCTTTCATAAGGATAAACCCGAAACGAAAACGCCGACCGTCACAATTGATGATCAACCAAAGTCTAAAAAGATTGGCGGCTTGTCCGCAGCCCTTATGGTCCTTGCCGATGCCGGCCAGCCGCTGGATTGCCAAGAGATCGTCAAACAAATGTTGGAAAAGGGTATGTGGAAAACCGGTGGAAAAACCCCTGCTTCCACACTTCATGCTGCGATCTCGCGCGAGATCAAAGTAAAGGGTCCCGAATCCAGGTTCACCAAAACCCAACGAGGTAAATTTACGGTTGCTAAGTAGCGAAGCCATTACTTTACATCCTCAACAACCCTGGCCTCTGCCAGGGTTTTGGCGTTGTTAGGCTCAATACCGCTAGTAAAGTTTTCTTTACTTAAGTTTTCAGCTAGGTAAGTTTCATTTACTACCCTCTGTGCTTTTTTTCCGGTAAATTGTTCCCATCTATTTTTTATAACGTCACAATACGCCGGATCAATTTCAACACCGAAGCACTTCCGCCCTGTTTGCTCACATGCAATCAATGTACTGCCGCTTCCGAGGAAGCCATCAAATACAATCGTGCCTGGCACGGAACTATTTGTTATGCCTTTAATGCAAAGTTCCACTGGCTTCATTGTGGGATGTAATTTAGAATTGAGCGGACGGTTTATTTCCCAAACTTCTGTTTGGGTGCGATCGTCACCAAAGCTGCTCTTATCGAACCAGCCGAAAAAACATGGTTCATACATTCGCTGATATTTTGCCGGGGATAGAACTAATTGCTGCTTCTTCCAGATAATTGTCGCCGACCAGTGGCAGCCCATTTCCACAAGCCATAGCCGCATTCTCATACCTTCTGGCCCGGAGGCTCCCCACATATAAATATCGCCCGTGTTGAATTCCTTAAATATTTCATACATCTTGTGACAGAAGATGCTCCACTCGTCAGTTGACATGGAATCATTTTCAATAGAGCGTATTTTATGGCGTGGATTTTTCGATATTCCGTAATTGACATTATAAGGTGGATCGCAGAAAATCAGACCTGCCTTATCGCCTTTCATTAAATAGGCAACGTAGTCACGATTGGTGCTGTCGCCACACAATAATCGATGCTCACCTAACAACCAAAGATCGCCGGGTTTTGTTATAGGTTCGGCCGGCGCTTCAGGAACATCGTCTGGATCGGTCAAACCTTCCGTTATGCCAGGATCGAGAATCTTGGCAAGCTGGTCACTATCAAAACCAAGCAGCTCGAGATTGAAATCCATCGATTGCAAATCTTTTAATTCGATTGGCAGCAGTTCATAGTTCCATTCGGCAAGTGTTGCGGTTTGGTTATCGGCGATACGATATGCTTTAATCTGGGCATCGGTCAAATCCTGCGCTACATGCACAGGAACTTTTTCCAACCCAAGTTTCTGGGCTGCCTTGTAGCGGGTATGACCGACGATAATTACGCCGTCTTTATCAACCACTATCGGCTGGCGCAATCCGAACTCTTTTAAACTTGCCGTTACGGCCTCAATTGCCTTTTCATTTATACGGGGATTATTCTCATAAGCCTTTACATCTTCAATTCTTACCATCTCAATTTTCATAGCTAAAACTTTCCTTTTAAAAATATGTTCACTTGCGACCGAATGTCTTTTATAAGGGGACCGTTCCCGCCTGGGTTTATCCTGTTTTTAAGTTGCGGAGGACCCAAGACTTACATCACATTGCACCACGTTGCGACAGGTTGCGACACACTTTCTTGTGGGTAGAAAGATCGCTTCTCTCTATTTTGTCGCAACACGCGCAAACGTGGGCGTTCGTGTGCCCTGCACAAAGAATGCATTCATGTGTCGGCTCCAAATACAGAAAATGCATCGCGAATTTTTTCATTGAATGAAAATCCAATTCCAAATCGATTTACAATTCGGCGTGTGTACACTGATGGTTGCGCGTTACATTTTCTATTAAACTTTGCTTCGCCTTCCTTACTGCATTTATGATTTTTGCTGCGAGGTTTTTCGCAGATAACACAAATATGACTGTCGTCATCGTCGATTGTGTCTGCATAACATTTTGACATTGCTTGCCCCTTTAAATAATTTTGTTATAATCAAATTCGGTTTGGCTGTTCCATGGCGGAGTGGGTTGTTGTTCAACCCTACCCAGCCAAACCTCTATTCATCACTCATCAGCTACCAATATTAGTTTTTCTTGCGTCACCTATGTTTTGATACAACTGTGTTTCAACGGCTTTCACTTCGGGCACTGTTGATTGCGATACCTGCTTCATAGTCAGTTCAACACCTTGCTTATGTGCATCGTACTTGGCTTGAGCCTCGGCTGCTTTTTGTGCATTCTTTTTCGCCATTACCGCTGCAAACGCTGCCGCCAATCCAAGACCGATTTCAATCAGCGGCGCGTAAGGATTAAACGGTGCGCTGGCCGCATTAGCTGCTCGTGCTCCTTCAAGCACGGTAGTTAGACCATCCGAACCGCTGTACTGAGCATTCTTTAATGCATCAGCAATTACAGCCGTTTTGTTTTGCACTGCGTCGATACCGCTTTGAAGCTTCTCGACTTTTGCCAATGAGTTGCTGTCAATACTTCCATTTTGTTTCAGCGTTTCGAGCGTAGCCGTCGTCTGCTGTTGAAACTGGTCCACCTGACTACTTAGCTGCTGGGTCTGGTCAGCTAAGGCTTGCAGGTCGTCGGGCCTGATGTTTACGCTTTGACAGCCGCCAAGCCATAAAGCCAAAGTTGTGGCGATAAGAATTAACACAATCGCTACATCATATTTTGTAATTGTTTTCACATTCTTCATTTTTCTTACTCCTAAAAAAAGTTGGTTATTATTTTCAGCAACGTTTGCTGATTTTTCTTTTGAATTCATAAGCGGGCCATTGAGGACATTTTTGCTGCTGCAACGAACACAGGGTTTGACGACATTTAGCTCTTTGCCGAAATACATCATTTGGCAGTCCAGGCAGTAATGTGCGTAAAAAGTCAGTCTATCATTGCTACCAGGAGATAATCTCTTCTTCAAACCTATTGCCTCTCGCACGCATACGCGTACGCACACATGAAAAAACCCTAAAAAATTAGATATAAGAGGGTATATATAAAAATAGGTTAATAGGTAGTAGTAGTTTATATAAATATATATATATTCTACTATTTGTGATTTAAACCTATTGCGCACCACCCCATGCAATAGGTTGTCAATAGGTTGCAACAGGCTCAAAATGACTCTTGCAATAGGTGCAATAGGTTTATAGAAAAAATCAATAGGTTTCATATTCCAATCAACCGGTAAAGCCTCTTTGGTGTGCCTCCGGTTGCCTCTTCCAAATATTCAATCTTTCTCTGATTCAATAACGTTTGCCGTACTTCCTCATGGTCACGTTGTGCCCAGGGGAGTTTTCTATTAATCATCCAGAACGGCATCCACGCATCACGTTTCTTTTTCTGCCACTCGCGTAATATTCGAAGCAATTTCTGACAGTTGGCATGGAAATCACTTTCACTTACATATTGTGAAGCCATAAAAAGCATTCGTTTAGTAGTGTATGTAACAAGACCAGTTGACCATTTAACCGCTGCTTCTGTGATGACGGGATTGACAGCATTTTCGCTACAGGCATAAATCAAAGCTAATCTTCTTGCTTTCTCAGCTGCTCTGCTCCACACAGCCATCGTTACCAAATCGCCTTGATCCTGTGCCTTGTCATATAAATTGTCGGCGAGCCTGCCATACTCTCGCTGCAAAGCTTTAGCTGTGTCTGTATGAGGTACACAAATAGGAACCGGATGGAAATTTGAAAGATTACCGTTGCCCGGATTGAAATTTACC
>MHYA01000089.1:6455-10141 GCA_001825675.1 Planctomycetes bacterium GWF2_42_9
TTGGCCGTTCTTATAAGTGATTCTGGAATTTCGCGGAATACTGCATCACACTCAGGTGCTCGCGGCCCGGATTCGACAATTATCATTCTTGCAAAAAAACCATTGGTGAGCATCTTACTTGAAAGTGCCTGATAGTAATTTTCCGGGACAGCGGTGCCGTATATCGTCAATGATGGCTGGTCGATACTTCCTACATCCTTTTTGCCTGCCTTTAGTCTTGTGCTATATATGGAATTCGAAGCGGAAAACATTTTTAATAAAATATTCATAATCATATCGATGCGGGCATCTTTACCCTTGGAGGTTGACGTGATAAGCGAATCAATTTCATCGGTTTGGAATAGCGATGATGGATGAAGAAATAATTTATCTTCTATACCTTCGCCGCTTGCAAAACCGTCTGCAGTGCCACCTTCGAGTCCTCCTGCCTGCAATAATCTGCTGTTCACTTTGCGGGGATGGTCTTTACCACAACCTGGAAATGCCAGGGCAAGGACGTATAAATTTGTGCGGTTATCATGATCGTCGCGGACTTTCCTTCCTGCCAGATGTGCCTGTTCGCAGAGAGCGCCAAAAAACGATAATATCGGTTCCGGGTGTGGTGCGGTTTCGAGCATGTGGTCACGAAGTTCATTTACAAAACCGGGAACATTTAATAATTCAACAGGCAATTGGCCCGGATCAGATACCTTGCGTTCATCCTCATCGTCAGGTTCGTTTGGTACGATATGAGAGATATCTACTGTACTAACATCCTCTGCTTTGCCAAATCCTAGTCTGGAAAGAGACTGTGCTGCCTTGCTGTAATCACCGTTATGTTCCAGCAATGTATAAATACCAAATGGTGAATATGCTTTTTCACTTTCAAATGGATATGCGTTTGTTGAAAACACGTAAAATGTTCTGTCTTTAAGTGAAGCTGACCAGCCAATCTCTTTTCCCGGCCGACGCCACCGCTCGCTCTCGCCGATTTGTGCTAAAGTCCAGCCGTGCGAAATCAAAACCGCTTTAAAATCGCCGCGACCGTTGTAATCATCGCCGGGACGAAGTGTATTGGTTGATACAACAGCAGCAGGTCCAGACACAGGTTCTGGTGTGGGTTCTGGGATAAATTCATTTAATGACCATGCGGCCTCAAGTAAAATTTCACGATCTTCTGCAGTTAAAACCGGCAGCGCTGTAAAATTACCCTGAATTAATTCATATCCGGCCGATGGCGCACATAAAAATAGTCCGCCTTCACCGCGAGTTTCGATAAGAGTCAGAATGACAAACCAGTTGCCATCTTTATCCTTGTGGGGTTTATATTTTTTACCGCATATTTCAACTTCATCACTACAGGCTACAATCTGTTTACGTTGTGCCAATTTCATATTGCCACTGATTTCAGTTTCACAGCGGTAAACAACATGCATGCCACCAGATTGTGATTTTTCAATTACAAGCAGCGGTAAGATATCCGGCATTGTCTGCCTTATCAGTTCGCACCATCTCTCAAAAGCCTCACCGCATAAATCAAAATCGAGCATTTCAAGATTGCCGGAGACTTTACCGGATACGATACATACACCGTTATTTCCATTACTGAACCAGTTTTGCAGTTCAGTATCATACGGCAGACGCTGCTGATATTGCTTCCAGCCGGGCAATGCAGCGAATTTTAACTCTACATTTGCCGGCAATACTGAAAGACCGGCCTGTAAATATGAAAAAGATGTTTCTTTTAGATTAGGCATATTTCTTTCTTAAATTAAAACGGAATTTCGTCATCTGCGGGGACATACTGCGGCTCTTGTTGTTCGAATTGCCAGTTATCAATTTGAGGATCTTCGAATTGATAACTGATTATTTTGTCGAACTTCTGGCCCGGAATATGTTTTACTGTTATTTTTACAGGTTCTTTGAGCCTTCCATTTGTGGCGAAAAACGCAGCCATTTCACTATCATCCGGCACAGGACTATCAGACCTTTGACTCCACCAGATTTCAGCCTTATGGCGTGCAAAACCAGTATGTTCAAAACATATCCATTCAGAAATATAAGAGGCAAAACCTATTTTATATTGCACTCGCATGGTTCGAGGTGATTCGGTTTTAGCACCCTTCTTGGTGTGAACACTATACAGCACCTCTTCGACCGGGTATTCATTAACACTTGTCTGGTCGGATAGAATTCCTTCCGAACTTGCAGTAGTATCATGTTTGGTTTTCTCCGGCGGCGGAAATTCGTATCCACAAGCAGGACATTTCGCATAGGCGGCGTGAATGATTTCATTACATTGGGGACATTCCTTTGCCGGTGCATCTCCATCTCCTTTGACAACTGCATCGGTGACCCGAAGGCAATCGACGGGACCATGACGAAGAATATTTCCACCAAAATCCAATACGAGACAATCTTTTTTGCTTTCATGTAATCTAAATCCTCTCCCAGTCATCTGGTAGAAAAGGCCCGGCGACATCGTCGGACGAAGCATTGCTATACAATCAATATTAGGTGCATCAAAACCTGTCGTTAAAACATTTACATTGCACAGGTATTTAAGTTTCCCACCGCGGAAATCATCAATCATCTTCTTTCGCCAACCGTCAGGACTATCGCCGCTGACGAAACCGCATTCGGTATTATGATTTTCCTGAAAAATCCGTTGAATATGTTTGCCATGTTCCACGCCAGCGGCAAAAATAAGAACAGCCCTTCTATCCTGCGTATATTCGAGTATTTCAGAACATGCAGCCCTGACACGAGTGTCAGTATCCATCAAATCCTCAAGCTCATTTGCTATGAATTCTCCGCCGCGAATATGAAGACCGCTTGTATCAACCCTTGTTTTTGATGCCTTAGAGCGAAGAGGACAAAGAAAATCATCGCGGATCAATTCTTTAATCCCTACTTCGAAACAAATTAAATTTAAAAAATGGTCCGGCTGGCATATAAGACCGCTTGTCATTCTAAATGGGGTAGCTGTTAAACCGATTACGCGAATATTGGGGTTAACAACATGTGCATCATTCAAAAATGACTGGTACACCCCCTCACCTTCAGGTGGAATCATGTGTGCTTCGTCCACAATGACTAAATCAAATGGATCAATCTCAAAAGCCTTGCGGTAAATAGACTGGATACCAGCAATAATTACCGCGTGCTCTGTGTCTTTTCGTTTTAATCCCGCCGAATGCAGACCAACATGCAGCTGGGGTGCTATACCGGTAAGTGTATTATATGTTTGCTCTAATAGTTCCTTGACGTGCGCTAATATTAAAACTCTGCCGCTCCATATATTTACAGCATCACTACATATCGTTGCCATCACGGGCGTTTTGCCCCCGCCTGTCGGGATCACGATAACCGGATTATCATTGTGATTTCGCAGGTGACTATAAACAGCATCAACAGATGCTTTTTGATATGGTCGAAGTTCTATCACTGATTTTCCTTATTGTTACTATTGTTTTTCCGCCGCTGACCGAGTCTTTCATAACGGTTGTCAGGTGTTTAATCTGGCAATCGTTAAAAAATGCCCTGCCTTTTTCTAATGCATCAAGAAGCGGTTTTTGAATATTGTCGATATCGCGTTTTCGTCTATCCGGCGGGTATGCCCTTACCTTTACTGCGAGCATACCCACCATCGGACTCACCCTGGCTGCCATAAGGGCTATGCAGACTTTTCTGCGAAACATAATGCC
>MHYA01000090.1:0-4110 GCA_001825675.1 Planctomycetes bacterium GWF2_42_9
CAGGAAAGTCTGAGTACTAAAATATGTTTTTTGGGCTCAAACCCTTTTTGGCGAAACGGCAAAATTACATCTTGAACGAATATGCTGCCCCACGAATGTAAACATGCTCCGTCGGTACTTATTGCTGCAGCAAACATTATAGCCGCAAAAAGCCCCATTATACCAACGGGTAACACCTTACTTAAGACCAAAGGAACGGTCATTTGCTTCGCAATTTGCTCATTCGGAATATTTGAAATTGCACTCTGAATATTTACAGCAGTATCTTTGAAATCGGGATGATTCAATATTGTAAAAGCGCAAACAGGCAGAGAGACTAGCAACAGCAAGGATACGATTTGCCTCCAACGACTAAGTAAGCCTGCCATCTTTGCTTCATGCGCATTCTTTGCAGCTGAATTGAAACCTTGTGTACCCTGCCATGCTCTAACGCCGTAAAACATTGCAAAAGCCAGCATAAGAAAGTACCAAAGGCTGAACCCTTCAGTTTGTGTCGTTTTGTAAGGATTCAGCATCGATGCATTCGCCGGGGCAGATTCCAGAGCGGTAATTATTTGAGACCATTCAAATTTTGAATATAGGAAAAGAAGTATGATGACAAATGCAATATTACAGAATAAGCCTTGAATGAAATCAGTTATCGCAATAACGATCATACCACCAAAAAGTACAAACATTAATGCAATTGATAATTCAATTACCATAATTAATGCAAAAGTTTGTACACTGAACAACTGACCGATAGATATACTTTCCGGTAATCCACAAAAATATATAAAAAATCTAGCAGTAACTGCGGGAAATATTCCCATATTGATTACACCAGCCGTCCATGCCAAAATACCACAGAATATCCTAAATCGCCGACTGTACCTGATTTCAAAAA
The DNA here is from genome assembly GCA_001825675.1 of Planctomycetes bacterium GWF2_42_9. Classification (GTDB taxonomy): domain Bacteria; phylum Planctomycetota; class Phycisphaerae; order Sedimentisphaerales; family UBA12454; genus UBA12454. The sequence continues at coordinate 887 of MHYA01000090.1, forward strand.
ACTGGGCCATCGTCAATGCTCGAGTTTCACGAAAGCGATAAATTACCCAACCAGCCAAAGAAATCATCAGCATCAATGGCCAAGTAAACATATTCCACCAGACGCCTGCAAAGCCAGTTCGATAGTACATTTCAAAAAAAGCGATGAATGTTACAGCACCTATTCCAGCAACATCATCGGATGTACTCAATAAATATCTTCGTGCACATCTGTTAGCACTCAGGAAATCAGCTACACTTCTATTTAATCTACTCGCATGAATAGCAAATCCTATTACCATGGCAATAAATGCGCAAAGAATCAACCAGTCTAGCATCTGCATATTCATCAATGACCTCTTAAGATTTGGTAAGTAATGAAAGAGTTGGCATCCAGCTATATTGAATGCCAACCCTGATAAAACATTTCGGATTTACCTTTTTGGATATTTAGCTTCGCGATATTTGGTCGCATATGCATGGCCATCATAGCTTATATTGCTATTTGCTACATCTTTGAGCAATACCTTTTTCCCACCATTTTCCTCGGACATTTTAGCACAAATGGCCCAAAGCTCAGCTTCTATTAACGAATTCATTGCAACAGAGCAATCCGAGTCACCAGAAAGGTATGGCAATTCGATTTCGAGAAAGCTTCTGTAGAGGTCTCTTATTGCTTCTGCTGTGCCAGAGATCTGGTATTGCCATACTTCTTTTTCTGTAATAACAGTTGCATGGAACGGAGTCCAAGATTCAGTTTTGCCACAGAGAACTATTCCCGTGCGACCGTCAGGATAGTTTATCTGTATTCTTTTTTGCGAGTTCTTGCCCAGAAAAGTTATACTTTCTGCATTTCCGCCTAAGATGCCAAACAGCATTGAGTACGCATGAATGCCATAGCCAAAATCATCAACACTGCATCCACACAAAACTGTTACTGGTTCTCCTCGTTCTTCAATCTTCCTGGAAAAATACGTCCTAGTTGGGCGACATACTCGCATCGAAGAGCCTCCTGAAATGCGAGATCCGCTTTTTGCCCAATCACAAAGTTGTTTCAAGTCGTTATAATTTCCAGCCAGAGGCTTATCAATCAAAACAGCTTTGCCTGCTTCGATAAAAGGTCTGGCCTTGGCAACGTGGGTGTCCCAATCGCAGCCATGTATTACTACGCAATCGACATCATCAATCATCTGCTCCATTCTGTCATATACTCTGGGAATCGAAAATTTTTGAGCAAACTCTTTGACATATTCTTTGGGATGTACCGAAGCTCCATCCCAAAGCCCGACTACCGTGTGTCCCATAGCCCTTTCAAGGGGTATCCACTCCATAGGATGCGTTGTATCAACATCTATCACACCAATTTTCATGAACAATTACCTTTCTGAAATAATCATCAACAAACAGTTCTATTTCAAATGTCTATCCAGGAACTCAAATGCTTTTTTTGTAGCAGAAATATGACCTTCTTCATGCGCAATAAATTCGATCCTGTCCGCAACACCAAGTTTCTCAAAATGAGTTTTAGCCTGTTCGTACTCTGAAAGCGAATGCTTAAAGAGTACGGATAAATCTTTCCTACCAGCTTCAATTGCAAATGCTCGGGGAGCGATGAGAGAAACTATATCGGAATCGGAAAATAAGCTAATAGTCTTATTAAAGAACTTGTCTTCCTCACAGGAATCGAGATACGATAGACCACTCTGCGATTGAACCAATTTAAAAAATCTTTGATTAAAATATGCACTGCAGACCGAGGCGGATATTCTTGTGTCTAGAGCGGGCAAATACAATGCGGTCTGGCCGCCTTGTGACAATCCATAAATGCCAACCTTAGTTGTGCAACCCCTCTTTATCAAGAGATCAATTCCGCGTGAGGTGGCCAGTAAATCAAGCCCAAATGCCGTACCTCCCGCAAGACAAGCCAATCTGTGCAACCTGTTCTTTCCATAATTGAAGCCCAAATGCACCTGATCCGGTAAGCTTCCACTTCTTTCCTCCAAATCACCGTAGCCATAAGGATGGCAAACAGCGACAACATAGTAATTTCGCAGTACAGCTCTTAAACCCAAAGATCTCGAACTATAATCTTTTAAGTTGGATCCTTTACAATAACCGCAGACTAGTTCTGGAGTATCGGCATATCCGTGCTGTACAATGAGACCAGGAGCAGAATATACCCTTTTTGGAATCAACTCTAGGCAATATGTTCTTAAACCAGGAACAGCCTCAAAATGTACTCGTTTTGCGACAAACTCTTCCTGTTCATGGATAGTCTCTTCACAAATAATATCAACTTCAGGCCTGCTTTCAGGCTCAGACCAAAAACCCAGCATCTTCTTGAATTCACTTCTGTATGGAACTATAGATTTTTCATACACCACAGATGAGGAGTAATCTCGCTTCCATGCTGATTTTCGCGTACTGTCGGAATCTGTTAGGCGATCCAACAACCATTGCTGATATGAAAGATAAACTGTCTTTCTACAGTTATCAACTTTGCTCAAATCGCAGGCCGGAAGTTGTAAAGCATCAGGTATTATTTCGATTTCGTTATCTTCCACACTTTCTCTCAAACACATCAATAAATAATCAATTTACTTTTTTTCGAACATCAATACGAAAGACCTAAGCTCTTGCGGTCTTAAATTAATGACATAGCCATCAGAATCAGAATTTAACCGCATAATAGGGCCAAAACCGTCCCCGTCTGAAACCAATGCTGAATTTTTAAGTTTTCCAGAAAAGTACAATTTGCCGTGAGCAACGTCTTGACTGCGGTTAAGCAGAACTAATCTAAATTGCCCTTCTTTTTCAAGCAAGCATGCCCACAGTTTTGAATTATTCGACTCCCACTTTATCGCACCTGGATATTTTACCAAATAGTTGTTCAACACTTCATGGCTGGGAAAACGAATTACGGTGCCTTTGCCCTCATAAGCAATCTGAACGGAATCGGAATCAGTTTTGGGCGTCCTGTTTAATATTCTCAAAATTTCGCTATTCGGTTTATCAGTGTTAGAGTTAGGCATTAACCAAAGTTGTCCACCCGCTCGCACTTTTCTCAACATGAACTCTTCGATATTATCAGGAATATACATACTGCCAGGATCGCAAACGATGCTATTATTATTAAGATTGGCATCGGTATCAAAAAATGTTTTGGCTTGGATTGCGTTATCATTTATCAGCTCAAATGTCCGGGTATAAGGACTATTGTTTCCATTCTCAAAGTCCCAAATTTCC
>MHYA01000090.1:4116-24530 GCA_001825675.1 Planctomycetes bacterium GWF2_42_9
TAACTTTGCCATTTGCTTCCACCATAAATATAGAAGTCTTCGTTCCACCTGGAAGATCCGTAACATGAATTCAATAATGGTTTCAGAGATGCCCATGCTTCCGATGGCGTCTCAAGTGACCACAAACACAAACCTACCCATCTTGTCTGTGTGCGAATTGCTCCCCAAAATCCCCGCATAACACGTTCAGGCATCATCGGTGGTTTCTCGTATAATTCCCCAAGTTCCCCAGCAGTTTCTACAGAGGCCCATTTATTTCTGCAAAAATCAAGTTTAGCAAAGGTATAATTTGGTAACCCGCTGTCCGTAACGACTATATTCATTTTTCTGCATGCATCTAAAATACGATTATAGTCAAATCCTTTTAGTCTGCCTTCATGCAACACCCCTCCTGCTTTCCACAGAATTGGGATGTTAGCGTCGATACTGCGAATGCTTGCCCAAGATGCTGTAAGGACATCCGCGACACCCTGGGCATTGAACTCACAGAAAAGCCGAAATATTTTGTCATTGTCTTGATTCGCTTCATCTTTGAAAGGAATATATTTATAAGTTTGAGAATTGGGCTGGACTATTTCCTGCCAATTTTTGATGTCATGCCCATACAGAGTGGATATTTGCTGCAATGAGTAGTTATGCTGTTTCAGCCAATTACGCCAGTATGCAGCCGAATATGCAGAGTAATCGAAGAATTCGGTTCCACTCTGAAAATGCTCAAACGATCCACTCATAGGACAATCATTTAGTCCTGTTGTTACCGAATAAAAAAAGACAGTTGGCTCATTTTTGTAATGAATAGCAATCGCCTTCCACAATTCAGGAAGCTCAATCCGGGACACATCGCTCCAAGCTGGTGCATTGACACCAATCATTCCTCTATCCGAAACAGATCTCTCTTTAACCCATGCAGGCAAATTCCATGCAACTATTCTGATTCCGAGTCCGATCTCAGCCTGTTTGCAAATGGAAACAAGTTTGTCAGTAAAAGTAAAATCAAATTCTCGTTTACCCGGCTCAACGTCTCCCCAGGTAACATCGTAATCAATCACGTCAAATCCCCAGCGCTTGATTCTAATGGCTGAGGACAAATCCAAAGGCCCCGAAGTTAACATAAAATAAACAGGTGTATTGCCTCTAACGACATCGGATCTCGTCTTGATCGATGATATCGGCATTATTCCTATACTGCGTGATTGTTTCAGGATTTCAGAATTGTTCTTTACTATAAAACTCAAATTGTATCGTCCTGGAGGAGCTTTGACAGACTCTGGAAATACCATATCGTATTCCTGGACGCCGCCAGGAGAAATAATTCCCCTTTTCTCTTTTAGAATCGAGACATAGCTTATTAGGTGTCCATCTACATCTCTCATCTCTGCGAAATAATTGGACCCGATTTTTTCTCTTTCCGTACAATTCCATAACTCAACTTTGGCATTGATTCTATCTCCCTGTTTCCAAACCTCTTTTTCTGGAGATATATGTATCAGTGGGCTACGGGAACTCTTGGCCGAACTCAGAATGTCAGCATTCTTAAGAATTATTTCATCAATGAACATCTTGCCGGGAACACACATGCGCAAACTCACACTATTTACATCAGGTGAGTCTATTGCAAAAAAGCGTTCTGACTCACTCCAGCCCTCATTTGCATGTATGCTATCCAGGGCTATTTCTTTATATAAATGGCCGATTGAGTCATAGCACTGAATGTAAATTGAAATGCGAGTATGAATGTCATTGGATTTTGCAAGACATGACAGTTCATAATACTTACCATATTCCACAGGTATTCTGATATTGGACTTACTGACTAAAGTCCCACCCGCTAAATGAATACAAGTTCCACCAGGTCCGGCTTCGGAGTGTACTATTGTGGCAGCCTGATAATTTGGAAGAACAGTAAAATCATTCAAATTATTGAATGAATTGAAATATATATTTTTGCCAAAGCTACTGAGGGGAACTGCAAAAATTAAAAGCTCAACTACAAAAAACAATCGTGATCGAATCATGAAATATCTCAAAATTTGAATATTAACGCAAAAGCCTGTTTTAAATTTAGCCCTTTATTTTAATGCCGCAGCTTTTATAATAAAGTTGTGAGCTACTAAATGCATACTCAATCTGTAGCTCACAATTTTTATAAACCCAGAACTAATTTATATCCTAAATCGCCGTTCCATATGATCGCGTTGGCCACATTCCAGATTTCAGCCAGTTTTGAGCCAAAAGCATAAGATCGCCAAAATCCACCGTGCAATCATTATTAAAGTCCGAACGCATTTGTGAACAGCCCATTGCAAACTGCGTGATCATGTTATCAACGGGGTCCGAGGTGATTGCAATCGCAGTGTAATCCAGTCCAGTGTTGATGCCAAAACCATCGCCGATCTGAATGAAAGTTCCATATCCGTTATCCTTGAATTTGCGGATCAGCGAAATATCATTTGAGACAAAATTCAGTGCAACATAGATTTCCAATAAGCCATCGCCATCAATGTTCTTGCAGGACAAAGCATCCCATTTCACGTTGGTGTCAGTATTTGTCAGAATTGCGGTCAGATTTGAATCACAGTTCCCGTGCAAGATTGATCGCGAGTTTGCATCTTGGCGGATCAAGAACATATCAGTTCCGATTTTTGTGCCCTGATCAAGTCCAGCATAGGTAAGAGACGGGTCGGAATTTGTGGCAACAACTCCGATATAGTTCCACACACCATTGACGTACTCATATTTATATATCTTCGAATCGGTTGATGAATTCGCAGAGATCAAAAGATCCCGGTTACCATCTGCATTGCAGTCATTAAATGACAAACCTGCAACCGTATAATTGGTTCCACTGAGTGTAAGCAACAGACTCTGATTTCCGAAGGCAGTATCAGCATTCTGAGTATATTGATACACCTGGTTTCCACATCCAACTAACATTTTCACCTGTCCGCTGTGATTATAATCATCCAGAGCCAGACCAGTTATGCGTCCGGAAAAATTTGAGACCAGATCAACCCATGTACCGCCGCACATATTCTGGTATGTAACAAGACTGGTGTTTGCTGAGCGATTATAAATGGCCGCGACCATTTTTTGGTGCAAATCAAATACCTGAAGTGAATACGGGCTAACATTTGCCCCCATACTCTCAGCAAAACCACTCGGCCCCTTAACCACAGCACTTCCCTGCTGACTTGAACCGCCAAGGTTCATAAGTGAAAACATTCGTTTACCACCATTGGCCTTGGAAACAGCACATTCCAGGCCATACGTACCGGTTGTAATCGAAATATTGCGTTTAACGCCGGCATAATCCAGGATTTTGTAGAGAGCCGTCAAATCGGAATCTGTACCGTCACTAATTTGTTTCAACAACGGAAACCCGATAAAGATGGCCTTTCCAGCTCCGACTTGCTTCATCACGGCAGCGTTTGTTCCACCGTTCCAAGTTGCAATTGTCTGATTGAAAGTGCCTCCAAAATAAATCCCTGGACGACTATCCAGTTGGACCGCTGTTCCATCGGTGTTAACTGTAACAGTCCCGTTGGATGTTCTTGGTGTAACCGTTACAAATGTCTTAAGGAAATCATAATTGTTATTTTTATCGCTTAAATTATTGAATACTACAGTACCACCAGCAGCAAGAAATGCATTTACCAAACTGCAATGATATGTATCAAATCGTAAGCTGTCTGTATCAACCCACACATTTCCCACCGCATTCGCATCTCCAACAGTATCGATTATCATAGAGTATTGATAACCCGACTTAGTCAGATTATCAAAATAGGAAGTTGTGTTTTCTTGCATAACTGATTCAGTGGAGGTATTATAATGCTTCAAAGAGTAAAAGTCGCATAAGACCAAGTTGTCACGTACCGGATCATGATTGGCGATCTTTGAAGCATTGCTCTTGTTATTTAGCCATTCACTAGTTGGCTGTCCCGCTTGCCAATAACAATAAAATGCCATATTGCCGCCATTTTGAGCAACCCCACCCACAGTTCTAACATTGTTATTACTAGTTTGTGGGAATGCGTTCTCTGCAATCCATGGCACGTTTCCAAAAGTGTTGCAGATGCTGTATGTTTCATTATGAGCCAACGGATCCGAACCGGTCCTGTTAAAAACTACATCGTAATCAGTACAAATTTCTAATTGTGCATTTCGGTACTGTCCGCGTATGAGTTGCTCATATATAACGCCTCCGACTTTTAATATAATGCCGGTTTGAGTATCCTCGGCCCTTATTGTGCTGCAGATATCAAGATATGCATCTTCAACGCTCCAAGTAAGGAATTCAACATACTTATACCAATAAGCGTTTGTATCTGCATCATATTCACCTGGCAATGGCAGCATGACATCATTCCACGTTTGATAATTCTTGCCGGTCCATTGATTTATTGTTGCAATCGTAACACCTTTACTCTGTAAAAAAGTCCTCCATGAAGTTTGAGCACTAGCACCATAATCCCATAATCTATTCGGCCCAGGTGCCTTATTCATATCCAATGTACCGAAATAAGGTGCATCCTGTATTCCAAATGTAGGACAATATAGCACAACAGTTGAGTTATTTCTGTATCTTTGAGCAATTTGCTGCCAAAGAAGTCTATAACGCTGCCTAAAAAAAGAATCGTGCATCTCTGGGCAGTCACCTGTCTCGCCACTGTTTGAAATCATTTTCTGTGTGAGCCATGAAGGTTGGTTCCATAAACAAATTTTAAATGACACCTTCAACCCTGCTGTCTGAGCTCTTGAAACCATCCGATCAGTCATTGACCAATCATATGTGCCCTGTATTCCTTCAATACAATTCCAAGTAAGATCAGGCTCTATTATGTCGAATCCTGCAATTTTTATGTCATTAAAATCTGAAAATTGACTTCCGTAATCTACTCCTGCATACATCATTCCATAAATCATCCCAGGATAACTGCGCACGTTTGCTTTCGTAATCTCCGGATCAACAGCCTTAACCGCGCCTGTAAAAGAACTAATCACAATTACAGAGACAGCACAAAAAACCAGACTACATTTTGAACTGGATTTCATACCTACTCCTTCACCAATTTTGGTTATGAAAGTTTAATTTTAATAAAGATGAAAAACTATCTTCGTCCAAGCGGATCGGTTTGTGGGCCGATCCAAGTTTGGGTTTCCAATTCTGGTCGGTACAATTCGTTGTATTTGGGTGCATATGCCACATGTCCGTCACAGTATAGTATGTTCGCCGACCGACTATGCCTGCGTCCAACCGCATAAGAATCTCCCGCGCTTTCAATCGAACTCGGGCCTCTTATAACATAGCGCCAAGGTACCATTCCCCACATATAATCCACAAATGGAGCATCTCCAGAATCGCCCAACATTATTAGACTGGCAGGATGCCGTATGCTCATTGCTTTAATCCAAATATAGGGACTTGCAGGAATTTTACCCTTGGTGTCAGGATAAGGGCATGGGCCAGCTTCATTTACTCCATAACTAACATTGTAATTGAGCTTTTCCAAGTGCATCTTCTTTCTTGTGACAGGATCTATACCTGCATATCTGTCGCTGGGACAAAAGTAAACGCGCTCTTGCTTAAGATAGCTCTTGTTGATTTTTCTGTACCAGAACGTATCCGTTATATCCCTAGACATTGGGTATGCTTTGCATTCCTGTTCATACATAGTCAACCCAATTCCAAGCTGTCTTTGGTTTGAGGAGCAAACCGCGCGTTTTGCATTCTCTCTAGCCTTGTTAAGAGACGGCATCAAGATTGCCAGCAACAACGCTATGATTGAAATAACGACCAATAACTCAACAAGTGTAAATGCTTTTCGCAACATGTTTGCTCCTATTCGCCTCACAAAAGCTCTTTCCTTAGATCACATTCAGCAATTATCTTTTTGGCCAAAGACCACACGCCAGCCAATTAGCCGTTAACAATTGCAAATCTTTGCCGTCAACAGTTATATCTCCATTCAGGTTTGCAGACGAAATAGCATCTTTTAACCAATCTTGTGCGAATATCGCAAAATCTTTAATGTTGACACTGCAATCACCGTTTAGGTCCCCCACCAGGTTCTGAAGACATCTTACAGGGTATAGCCGAATATAATCTATCAACATCTGGCCAGATGCATTGTCTGTTGTGGCATTTCCAACTTCGATTGCAATGCTCTTAACAGCATGTAGATCAATGCTGGTGAATTTTTGCAAATCAATATGCCAAACTGTCCAGTTTTCAGATTGAATTGCCGTCAAATCTGGATTACCACTGGAATCGACAAGCACATCGTAAGCTGTATTTGTGTTGTCACTGATTTTTAGCCGTAACTGCGATGGAAGGTTCGTAGCTTTTCCTGCAAATCGCACATCCACCGCGGCTATGTCCTGACCGTACCAACTCTCGTTAACAGAATAGACATGACTTGCTGGGGAAATATGTCCGGAAACAGAGTTATTGTACGCCAATTGCATAATCCCACTTGGCATGTCAGCTGTGTCTGGATAGAGTGTTATGGCAGATCCAGTGCTGGTTTGCCAGCTCGCTTGCAAATTACTGTTATCTAAATAGGAGTCGAATTCATCGACTGAAACATACCCGGGATACATCGAGTTATTTGCGTCATAAGCAACTTGCGATGGAGTACGGCCCACTCTGTACATCTTAAACTCGTCTAACATGAAGCTGGTCCGTCTAAGGCCATTTTGCGGAGCTATACCAAACCATATCTGATTGTTGCTGCCGTCCATTGCCAAAGAGACATCTTCCAGGCCTAGAGCTCCAATATCCGTTACATTGTATATACTCCCATCAACATAGGAAACGCATAGCTTTGTATAAATATCGTATGTAAACGCAATATGGTGCCACTTTGCGTCAACCGGAACAATCGCTATGACGTTAATAGGATAATCCCAGAAATTTCCCACAAATCCGGCATTCTTTAACCCAATCCTGTACTGCAGATAGTTAGTGCCGTTAAAGTATCTTTCAATGTAGAATTTGTCGTTTCCACCAGCTAAGTAGGAGAAATTTTCATTACCAATGGACTTTGCATTATCATCTTTGATCCAGAACTCGAAGCTTACGCCAGCCCACGGTGAAATAGTTGCACTAGCGTTTATTCCGAGGTAATTCATTAAGGTGTTGTTTTTATCGAAGCTCAGCGATTCATTTTTCGTATAGTTAAATCCAAGCCCGGAAACAGGGTTGGGATGCAAAGCCACCCAATCTGACTGTCCATCAAAGGCAAACGAATACAATGTGCCGTTATTCCTGTTACCACTGACATCACGCACTTGCTCGCCATTGGATTGGTCAAAATTATATGAGACACTGATTGCACTATAACCGGGTCTTATGCAGGACTTATGGGCTATCTCAGCAACGCCGGTTTCAGTGAGGGCCTCATCATACATTACAAACTCGTCCAATAAGAAACTGGCGCGTCGAAAGCCGTTTTGTGGTGCTATACCAAACCAGATGTTATTATTTGCACCGTCAGTTGCTAACTGATAACTGGCCAAGCCTGCCGGAGTAAGGTCATTATCAACACTGATTATGCCATCAATGTACCCAATGCAATGTTTAGTACTGGAATCATATGTGAATGCAATATGATGCCATAGACCATCTAGCGGAACAATAACGTCTGTGTATATTGGCCAAGCCCACCATTCACCACTGAAACCATCAGGTTTCATTCCTATTCTGTATCTTAAGAAATCGGTTCCATTAAAGTACCTCTCTAGGTAAAATGAATCAAGTCTGCCGCCCAAATATGAGAATTGAGCATTACCAATGGATGGCTTATTATCATCCTTGATCCAGAATGCATAAGTAACAGTCATAGAAGGTGTAGATGCAGCACTCCCACGTATTTCAACAAAGTTTGGATTAAAATTGTTTTTATCAAAACTTAATGAATAGTTGCTCGAATAATTAAAACCTGTGCCCGCGATCGGAGCAGGATGATCGTGCTGCCAATCAGAAATCGTATCATATTTAAATCCCCACAGTCTGCCGTCATTTGCATTTCCGCTGCTGTCAATCATAGCCTGTCCGGCACCATCGTCGAAGCCTATCTTGATTAGATTACTTGCATGACTAAACGTTGTTGATATTAAAACGCACAACGATAAGGTCAGGCATTTAAAAAAACACTTTTTCATACTACTCTCTCCAAAAGTTCGTATTAACATACCAAGCAGGTTCCTCTTTATGGGAGGAACCTGCTCCACTCTCATCTATGCCTTTTTTGAAAACTTATTCCTAGTTAATGCAATTCCCGCCGCGAGTAAAAGAATGCACGAGGGTTCGGGGATATTGAGCATGTTGTTTGCAATTGCATTACCTAATAAGGCCTCATTATACATTGCAAACTCATCCATTAGAAAACTGGCACGGCGAAAACCGTTTTGCGGAGCAATACCGAAAAGAATGCCGTTAACAGCACCATCGCTAGCAAGGGTATAGTTGCTCAATCCGGCAATTGCCAAATCATTATCAAGACTGATCTGACCATCGATATATCCGATAGCATGCTTAGTGCTGGCATCATATGTAAAAGCAACATTGTGCCACTGGCCATCAACAGGCACAATAACATCTGTGTAAATAGGCCATGCCCACCAACTGCCTCCAAAACCGCTGTTCTTTAGACCTATGCGGTAGCGCAGGTAATTTGAACCGTTGAAATATCGCTCCATGTAAAAGCTTTCAAGTTGCCCGCCAAGATATGAGAATGATGCATCACCAATTGAAGGCTGTATATCGTCTTTAATCCAAAACTGATAGGTTACTGCAGAGGTCGGTTTTAGAGCTGCGCTTCCAGGGATGTACAAGTAGTTCATAGCAGTGTTGTTCTTATCAAAGCTTAACGAATTGTTGCCTACATAATTGAAACCACTCCCGTCAACCGGCATAGGATGATTAATGGACCAATCCGAAACACCATCAAATGCAAAACTGCACAAAGAACCGTCGTTACTCGCGACTGAATCATCCACAATTGTACCAGAACCTGCATCGAAATCATAATGAATGATTTCATTGCCTCTGCAGATAGCTGAAATCATGCAGCAGCAAAATAGAAGTTTTGACATTGTACTTTTACCTAACATGTTACTCTCCTCTCCAAATAAACTATTCTTTTGAATTCTTTAATACCTACTTAGGTATCTTACTCAGGGATTTTATTCACTCCGTATGTTCTGGTTCGATTCAAGTTGTGGTGATTGTCGTTGTAACATAATCTCTACAATCGTGTTAAACTTGTTTACCTTAATGCAATTTACGATAGTGAGGTCAAAATGTCAAGCAGCAATTTCCAGCAATTTGAAAAAGAATCTGGCACAGAAAGATATCTTAATGCACAACACCATACAATTCAATGACTTACAAAAATATTATCTCTGTCAATAAAAATTAGTTGTATTAGAGTCTCCCTGCATATATAATTGGCGGAGTAAACAAGTTTAATTTTATGAGCTTTTCATGAGTACTAAAACATCTATAGAAATGAAACAGGTATTAAATCGCAATGGAAAATTTGCAACTATCCGTGACATCGCCAGGATTGCGAAAGTTTCACCTGCGACCGTCTCTTTAATTCTAAACAAAAGAAACGATTCCAAATTTTCTGACGAGACAAAACAGAAAATACACAATATATCTCAGCAATTGGGTTACCAGAATTCTCTATTTAAAAGATTTGTCAAAACACCAATGAAACATATTGGGATCCTTGTAACCGATGCTAACGAGGCAGAAACAACTTATTTTGCAGAGGTATTAAAAGGAATTAGGCAAGCATGCATGGAGCACAATTTTCTGCCAGTGCTTTGCCCAACAGAGTCAAGGTGTCCTTCTGGAATAGCTGATCAGATAATTAAAATGACATCCGCCAATCAGGTTAAAGGGTGGATCATTGACAAAGAAGACACGTTGGATTCAGAAGTCTGCAAATTGCAAGACGCTGGAATTCCTATTGTACTTATCAACTCTTGGGAGCCTGTTTTCAAAGGTGAGATCAATTGGGTCGGTATCAATAATAGGCAAGGAGCTCGCCTGGCACTGGAACACCTGATTAAAATAGGTCACCGTACAATCGCTTTCATAACACGACCGTACGACAGTTTGGAACCTCAATTCAGACGTGCAACTGACAATGAATTGATTTCGGAATATAAACAAGTTTTATCCGAGCATGAGATCGAGTTCAGGCCTGAGTTGCTTTGCGAGGGCTCACTTGCAAACGCAGAATTAGTGGACAGAGTTATAGATCGTTTAATGAGGTATTGCATGCCCCCTATGGCAATCGTCACTGGAGATGATGCTATAGCCATTATGGCCATGAATTCCCTGAGAGCAAGAGGGTATCGCGTACCAGATGAGATTTCGGTTGTGGGCTATGGTAATCACTCGCTTGCAAGATTATCCTATCCCCCGCTCACAACAGTTGATTGCCCCTTTGCAAAAATGGGCGCGTTGGCGGCGGCACACCTCGTTAATCTTTTGGCGGAAAATCAGCATAAACTGTTAAGAAAATCCTTGGAGCCAGAGCTTATTGTTCGCAGTTCCTGCAAATCTATGTTGTAACACTCGTAGCCGAGCAGAGGCATATCTTCAAAGAATTATTCAATCTTGATTTAATTAGAAAGGTCTTTATGGTAGGAAGAATTCTCAACGTTGGTTTGATAGGGTGCGGTGCCTTTGCACAAATTACCCATATTCCAAATCTTAAAAGTAATCCAAAATATAAAATACATGCTGCAATGGACATCGATGCTGCTGCAGCACAAAAGGTTCAAGCTGAAACGGGAGCTGCGTATTCTGCAACTGACGTAAATCGATTGCTGAGCGATAAGAATATCGATGTAGTTTTTATCACGACGCGTCACGACTCTCATGCAGATTTGAGTATCAAAGCGGCCAATGCAGGAAAACATATTTTATGTGAAAAGCCCATGGGTCTTGATTCAGCTCAGTGCAAGAATGTAGCTGCTGCCGTGCAAAAAAACAGGGTGAAGTATACTGTAGGCTATAATAGAGGATTAGCCCCTCTGATTGTACAAGCCTGCGACCTGCTCAGCGAATTACCTCAGAAAAAAATGTTATATCACAGACTGCAGGCCGTTTTTCCGGAAGATCACTGGATTCATGATCCCGAAATCGGAGGTGGACGATTTGTAGGCGAAGGCTGCCATATTTTCGATTTATTCTGCGAACTCATCAAATCTGAGCCTGTTTCCGTTTATGCCTCAGGTGGAATATTTTTGAACAAGGAAAAGGTCAAATCAGCAGATAGCGGCATTATTACACTTTCGTTTGCAGACGGATCTGTTGCAACTACGCTAATCGCCAGTGCCGGCTGCAATGATTTTCCTAAGGAAGTAACTGAGATCTACTGCAGCCAAAAAGCTATTTATATTGATAATTTCCAGAAACTGGATTATTTCGGTTTCGCTGGACGCAAACACACTCATCTGGATTTGGGCGTAGTTGATAAGGGACAAGCACGAGAGATCGATTTGTTCGCCAACTCTATAATCAATGAAACCGAAAGCCCTAACGGTTGCAATAGGGCATCTAGAGCAGCTGTAATCAGCTTCAAGGTAGTGGAGTCACTAACAAAAGGCATGCCTGTGGATATTGTACCGAACGACTATAAATTCGTTTAATTTAATTGCCCGGACTGAAAAGATTCGATGTATGCGGCACAAGATTAGACTTACCGAAGAGAAAATAAAAGCATTGCTTTCTTTTATGCGTCCCAAGGTATATAGAAAGCGAATGCCTCTTCCGACTTTTCGGCATATCCAAATTGCAGAAAATGACGTCAAAGACTTTGTCGTATGCCAAATTGATGACAGTAACTGGCCTATTATTCAGCCTTTGACATACTGGGGTACATGGGAACAAAGATTCGTTCTGCGTTCAAATTTCACTTTACCCGAAACCTGGGCACCGGAAGAGCAGACTGCGATACTGCTTTCACTTGGAGATGCAAACGATTTTTGTAATCCTGAATCCCTTGTCTATCTTGACGGGAAAGCATGTGCAGCTTGTGATAAGTATCATACAGAAATTTATTTACCAGCTACGCTACGCGATGGGAAAACACATACCCTGGCTATCGACACTTGGACCGGACGAATTAATTGGCCTCGGACCGGCGCAAAACTTTTTATGGGCCAGTCTGAAATAGTGCAGATAGATCGTTTGACACGCGACTTTATTACATTAGCTTCAATCGCTTCAGAAACTGCTGCATTTTTGCGAGATAATAATCCCGCTAAGGGATTCCTTTTAAATGCACTAGACGAAGCTTTCGTGCTCTTGGATTTCTGTGCAACTGGGAACTTTTACGCGTCAGTTTCAAATGCATATGCCTTACTTAAAACTTCAACTGCTGAATGTGGCGAGCCGCTAAACGCAAGTATATTGGCTGTAGGTCACACACATATCGATGTTGCATGGCTATGGACTCTAGATCAGACCAGACAAAAAGTCGGTAGGAGCTTTCGCACTGTAGCTAATTTATTAGAGGAATACCCTGATTTTGTTTTCGCTCAGAGCCAAGCTCAGCTTTACGATTTCGTCAAAAATGGCTATCCGGAATTGTTTGACAAAATCAAAGAATTTGTAGCACAAGGACGGTGGGAGCCTGTCGGCCGGATGTGGGTGGAATCAGACTGTAACTTAACGGGAGCCGAATCATTAGTCCGCCAGTTTATGTTGGGAACCAGATTCTTCGAACAACATTTTGGAGAAAATTGCCAAAGTTCAGTTATGTGGTTACCTGACACCTTTGGATTTACATGGTCTTTGCCCCAAATTGCCAGGCAGTTTGGAATTAAATACTTCTTCACAGCCAAAATAGGCTGGAACAAATATAACAAGCTTCCCTACGACACATTTTGGTGGCAGGGAATTGATGGTTCCAGGCTTTTAACACACATAGGAACCACAACCGAAGCAAATGCGGATTATGGGGCTATAACCACGTACAATGGAGACTGTACCGCCAACCAAGTCTGGAATACTTGGGCATCGTATAAACAAAAGAGTACAAATCAAACACTGTTAATGCCTTTCGGGCACGGTGACGGTGGCGGTGGTCCCACTAGACAGATGCTGGATAACAGGCGTGTTATGGAGGTGTTCCCATCTCTGCCAAAGGTGAGAAACGGTTCGGCAGAGGATTTCTTTAAAACATTAGAAAGTTGCGCAGAGTCATTCCCTGCTTGGAATGATGAATTGTATCTGGAATTTCATCGTGGAACTTATACAACACAGGCACGCAATAAAAAAACAAACCGCAAATGCGAATTTTTACTTCATAATTTGGAATTCCTGGTAACCGTTGCAGCAGTAATGCACAAGAATTATGCTGTCCCGCATAAGCATATCGAAGATGCATGGAAATTATTGTGCTTGAATCAGTTTCATGACATTCTCCCTGGAAGCAGCGTTCAGAAGGTTTATCTTGACTCCAGTTCTCAATATCAGGAAATCGAGAATATTGTAGAATGTACGCAGACGGAGGCCGTTACCTCATTTTGCGAATATTCTGAGAATAAACTATTGCTGGTTAATGCCAATTCATTCGAAACAGATTCAGTTGTGTTCTGTGAGAATGAAATTCCATTGCATAAATCTTTGCAGCTTAGCGATGGAAGCCCGATTGAAATTCAACCCCTGGAGCATGGCACCCTATTTGATCCTGGCAAACTTCCTCCATACAGCATTACCGAAATAGTTATCAAAGGCACGGAGATTCAGGAAAACCCAGCAATACTCGCAGCCAATCCTCACATACTAGAAAACTTCCTCATTAGAGTCGAGATCAATGAGTTAGGAGATATTAGCCGCATTTATGATAAAATAAATGCTCGCGAAATCCTTGCACCTGATTGCGTTGGAGGGCAAATACAAGCCTTTGAAGACCTTCCTATAACTCCCGATGCTTGGGATATAGAGATATATTACTCTGATAAACAATTTCTAAGTGAGCCGGCAACATCGATCAGAGTTGTCGAAGCCGGTCCACTGCGTGGAACAATCGAAATAAAAAGAAAAATCCTGAATAGCACTTACACTCTGAAACTGTCTCTTGGCCATAACAGTCCGTTGCTGCAATTTGACCTTACAATAGATTGGAAAGAGAAGCACACACTGATTAAAACAGCGTTCCCGGTTGATATATTTACAAAGAATGCAACTTACGAAATTCAATGGGGCCAGATACAACGGCCCACTCACCAAAATACCAGTTGGGATTGGGCACGTTTTGAGGTACCTGCGCACAAATGGGTGGATATCAGTGAGGGAGATTACGGCGTAAGTCTGATAAACGATTGCAAATATGGTCACGATGTTCGTGATAACGTACTTAGAATGACACTGTTGAGAAGTACCACATGTCCCGACCCCAATGCGGATGAAGGCATTCATAATATAAAATTCAGCCTTTTACCACATAAAGGTATGTTGGGGATGGAGACAAAAGCGTCCGCTTATCTGTTCAACAATCCTGTGCGGGTATTTTGTAATATGGGCTTTGCTGAGCCCGCTCTGGAAAATCAATGCTCAATTAATCATTTACCACTATTTTCTGTGGACCGAGACAACCTGATAATTGAAACGATCAAACCTGCAGAAGACGGCATTGGGATTATTGTTCGATTATATGAAAGTCAACAAATGCGTGGGAGGGCTCGCTTATCGACGTTCTTTCGCATAGGCCAGGCTTGGAAATCAAACCTCATGGAAAACAAAATTGAAAAACTCAACACAATAGATAATCGGCAGATAGAGTTCCAGTTCAAACCTTTTGAAATTCTAACTTTTCATATTGTCACTCAGGTTGATTAAACATTAATAAGAATTTGAGGAGATCAGGTGGATAATCGACATTTACAACTAAAAATAATTGGTGCATGCGTTTGTATAACTGTCGCCATTGCTTTGTTTTTTCTATTTAAGCCGAAACCGGATGAATCCACAACACCGGAACACTTATCATTGATATGTACGAATGATAAGTGTGGCTCCGACATCACTGTTTCTCGTAATGAATACATAAACCTTGTAAAGCAGAGTGGCTATACGGGCGCATTTCCTAATCAAATCTTGTTGACATGTAGCAAATGCGGCCAGAAATCAGTTCGCGTATGTGAGAAATGCATCAAATGTGGCAAACTATTTTTGTTGTCCTACGGAAACAAGGATTACCCCGATCGTTGCCCCCAGTGTGATTACAGTAAAATGGAACAGCGGTTTAAATAAAAAAAATAATGAGGCATAAGCATGAATAGCTTTAAATTTACATCTTCACCTTGGGGCTTTCGCAATACTCCCCTGATCGAACAATGTGATTGGCTGCGGCGATTTGGAATAGCCTATATTTGTGGTCAGTTCTCAAACGGCTTTAAGGGTCTGTTCGAGCCATCCGCAACTCGTGATACTTTATTGCAGGCCCTAGAGACTACAAAGCGATATGGCTTGAAATACGCCAGCTTCAATGTAAGTGGTGACTTTATGCTCGACGATATTGAAACACAGATAAAGTTGTGCTGTGAAGACATTACCAGAGCCTCAATCTTTGCTCCCGAGGTAATAATCGTCTTTGCTGGATGGCAACAACGTGAAGATGCCGCAATTTATTCACAGGTAAGCTATGCATTAAAGCAAATTTCAAAATATGCCTCCCAATACAATCTAAAAATTGCTTTGGAAAATCATGGGGGGCTGACCAAGACACCCGAACAGATTAACAAAATACTGTCGAATGTTAATGAACCGAATATCGGTGTCAATTATGATCCAGCGAATTTTGAAATGTATGGAGTGGATGCTTTTCAGGCCTTGCTTAAAATCGATTTTCCCGTCGTCTTTACTCATTTCAAAAGCCTGAGAGTTCTGGAAAATAGAAAACAGTATTGCCGTATATCCCAGGGAATTGTGGATTACGGTCCGATACTGCAAAATCTGAAAAAATCCTATCATGGATTTTATGCAATTGAGTACGAGGAACACGGTGATGTGTTTCAGGGTTCTAAAGACGATCTAAATGCGTTAAAGAAATTAATAATAGAATAAAATTAACGGAGTATCGCCAATGATTGAAAAAGCTAATGCAATTATAGTAGACCGGCCTCGAAACGCTAGCATTGAGGAAATCAAATTACCTCAAATCAACGATGAATCAATTGTGATTAGGACCACATACAGCGCGATAAGTACAGGAACTGAAATCAAGGTTTGGAATGGCAAAACAGGGAAATTAGGCGGCGCTTTATGGTATCCCCTTGTTCCAGGTTACGAACAGGTCGGCATTGTCGAATATGTTGGCCCAAAAGCAAGGAAAACAGCATTGGGCGAGATATTAAAAGTTAATGACAGAGTAATGGCTAACGAAGTAAGGCGATACCCAGATTTCTGTGCTGCTTGGGGTGGACAGATCGGGATGTCTGTAAAAAATGCGACAACCAGCTCTTCTCCTTTTGACATGCCTGCCAAAATTCCTGACGCACTAAGCTTTCAGGATGCAGTCGTTTGCTATCTTGCTGCCGTTGCAAAAAAAGGCATTGATAAGATAGGTTTAAAAAAGAATGAAACTGTTATCGTGATCGGAATGGGAGCAGTTGGTCTTTCAGCTTTGCAACTGGCCACATTGGCTGGGACCAAGACGATTGCTATGGATAAGAGTTCATGGAGATTGGAGCGGGCTAAACCGTTTTGTGCAATGAGTCTTTGTGCGGACGCATCTCATGAAGACATTGTTGAGAAAATAGAGTCACTCACAAATGGCAAAATGGCTGATGTTGTAATTGAGGCTAGTGGAGATTCTGCTGTAGTGAACAATTTGCGAAAGCTCATTCGTGATGGTGGCTGGGAACTCGAAGATGATGGTGGCAGGATTCATTTACAGGGTGATTATCCTGAGCCCATCTGTTTTACACCATATCAAGAATGGTTCAACCGCAACTTACGTATCTCAATGACATGCGCTCTCAAGGCAGGCGATAAAGAAAGTATTCTTAAGCTCGCAAGTGAGGGAAAATTCAATACAAAGGTTCTGTATGATAAAGAAATCTCTTTCAAAGAGGCTCCTTCTGAATATGCCGAACTTGAAAAGCACAGAGATCATCGTATGAAGACCGTGCTAAAATGGTCTTAAATTAATTATCATTTGAGGAAAAACTTAAAATGGATTACCTTTTTATATTTCATGCCAATTTGCATTACTCGGGATTGCCTCAGGACAAAATGGAATTTGTGATTCGAAAAGGCTACGATGCTCTACTTGACCTTTTCATTCAAAAATATCCGGACTGTCATTTCTGTTTCGAAGCTTCGGGTTTCACTATTCAGAAAATGGCGGAGTTGGCACCAGATGTCCTCGACAGATACAAACAGGCTTTTGCTGACGGTACCTGCGAATTTATGGGCTCCCCTTTCGCGCATTCCATGTTGGCTAATTTTCCTTTTGAAGATGGCCTTAAATCCCTTCTGTTCTCGATGGAAACTTATCAAAAACACCTTGGTTTTACACCAGTTTCGGCTTGGAATCCCGAATGCTCGTGGACATCCCGAATTCCAGAAATGTTTAGCAAAGCTGGGTTCAAGAACCTCATCACAGATTGGGAATCTTTTCTTATTTCCACCAGACCGGAAGTTCGTGCAGTAGAGTACGATCCCGATAGGACTAGAAAAGACGGACACCATATGCCGTTCTATCCAGTTGATCCGGACGATCCGACTTTACATTTTCCACTTAAGGTGTCATCTAAGATAACCGGTCTAATGAGAAGTGGACGCGTCTGCAATGATGTCCTTTGGTACTTAATGGGGCAGGATCAGGAAGCTCGAAATGTTAACTCAGCTTTCTCAATGGATAAAGCTTTGCGAGCCATAGAGCATTGGACTGGCAAAAAGAAGGATGGCTGCTTGCTATTGTACGCTGACGATGCTGAGTATGTGGGAACTACAGGATATTTCTTCCTGAAATACTACAACCAATGGCGGCTTTTTGAACATAGTCCGGAAAGCGTAGAGCGGTTGGATAATCTCCTCAATACTGTAGGAAACTTAGGTAAGATCATTACGGTAACCGAAGCAATTAATAAATATCCGGCTCTTGACAACATAGAAGTGCGTTATGAAGATGGTATGGCATGGCATAGAACATTTTCTGATGCATGGAAAGCCACTCCGTGGGCCAAAGAGTTGGACCCGCATTGCATGGAAATACATCGCAAATTGATCTCGCTTGAAAAAACCGTCAACAGCCCCACTGAACGTGAGTTGCTCAAAACTGCATGGTTTCACCTGATCTGTGCTGAAAATTCGGATGGCCGTTGGCCGCCTCCGCCTCATAAGCCTGGCCAATGGAACATTGATTATTGCTGGGATAACGTTCACAAAGCAGAAGATATAGTGAAAAAATTGACCAAATAATAATGTATCTTCCCATTGCCGATTTTAGAAAGGACACTGTGAACCAAAATGAGTTTAGCATTTAAACCTGATTTAAATGATGCCCAAGATGCTTTTAACCATTTTTGGGCTCGTGAGAAATGGAAAAGACCGCTGCTTTGTGCTGCTGTGCCCAAAGCCGGTTCTAAGCCATTGCCGTATGATTTTGATCCGATGCCATTGCGCTATAAAAGAGCTATTGAGGGTGATTGGTCAACTCAATTTGATTGCCTTAACAAGTGGTTTCAAAACACAACGTTCATGGCTGAGGCCATCCCGTTTTTTGCACCCGATTTTGGGCCCGACCAGTTTGCAGCATTTCTTGGCACACAGTTCTATTTCTCTGATAGCTCACAGGAAACTAATTGGGTCTATCCAGTCCTTCAAAACTCATCAGAGTACCAGATAGAATTTGATGTGACGAATCAAACCTGGCAATCCGTTTTAGAATACACGCAACGTTTAGCTGAATTTGCCGATGGTAAATTCCTTGTGGGTGTTTGCGACTTTCACTCTAACATTGACGCATTAAGCGCCTTGCGAACACCTGAACGCTTATGTATGGATTTTTACGATCACCCCGAGCTAGTTGCAAACGCAATGATTTCGATTCGCACAATTTACAATTCGATTTATGATGAGCTATATTTTGCCGGAATCAACAACAATGGCAAGGGCACTATTGGATGGGCTCCGTTTTGGTGTGCGGGCAAATTTGCAACAATTCAGTCCGATTTTATTTGCATGGTAAGTCCCGAAATTGCGAGGCGTTTCATTTTACCAGCCATAGAAGCTGAAGCTGAATTTCTTGATCACAGCGTATTTCACCTCGACGGTCCAGGAGCCTTACGACATTTAGACAATATTCTCGCAATCAAAAACATTGATGTAATCCAATGGGTACCGGGCACAGGGCAGAAACGAATGTGGGAATGGTTAGAAATTTTGAAAAAATGCAGAGAAGCAGGAAAAGGTCTCCACATTTATGATATAAGGCCAGAAGAAGTGAAAGCCTTGCATTCTGAACTAGGGCCTTCTGGGATACTATATGAAATTATATGCAGTGATGCTTCAGAGGTAGTGGAGCTTATAAAATGGCTTGAGCTGAATTCTTAAGCTCTAACGAGTTACAGTTATCTTTTGTGTCTATATTCTATGATGTAATTAGATATCTCGGTTCCTTATTAGAGAGCTCAAGAATTAGGCTGTGCTGGTTACATATCCCCAAGATAAGCTGATGTTAGGCTTCAATTAAGCAAGCTGTCAGTTATTTATAAATAGCCTTAAATGCAAATTTTTATTATAGCTGTTGATTGTGATCGGCATTATCCAGAAGTATATACTCGCAATGGCGTGAAATGGCGTACAATCGCGTATAATGAATGCAATGAGTGCAATTTTGCATGTCTTGCATTTTCAAAGACTTACAAAAAGTGCCCCTTGGTCCAGAATCGCATCACACCCGTGAGGTCAAAGGTTCTAAATTCATCCAAGGACAAATCTGTGTAAGCACTGAAAACATAACGACTTACGACAGGTGAATAATAGGGCACACAAATTTAATGCTTGCGTTTCAACCGTGAGGTCAAAGGTTAGACAGGTTATCTGATTATAAAGGCGTTAGATGTGATCCTGAACATTTAAGCAACACAAAATTTATAATACCGTCAGGCATTCACTATCACCTGTAGTGGCGTGTTTCCAACCTGCATAAGATAATTTTCTGTAACCCCTAACAGAGTTAAAATTTCATCTGACACTTTTTGTTTCGAGATGCTAGGCTGTACGAGATATATTTCGAACTCAAACGGAATTTTGTTTTTTGCAACCCGAAGTAACTTTTCCAATTCTTGCTTTGTTCCCTTTAAGATTCTAGAACATTCAGCAGTACCTCTTTTTTTGGGTGGTAGTGCAAGGAATATTTCGCTTTTTTGGT
>MHYA01000091.1:0-3545 GCA_001825675.1 Planctomycetes bacterium GWF2_42_9
TATTCACGAATAACGCGCAAATCTTTTTGCGGAACGTCAAGCGAATCGATGATCTTATCAACGGCTGCCAAATCTGTCGGCAGTCCAATCATCATAACGCGGTTCGTACGCTTATCCGAATCGATGTATACGCCTTTTGTTGTTGTATCCGTCGCTGCTGTTGGTACTCCCGGAGCCCCCGGAGCAACCGGACGCACAGGACGCGCAACACGTCCCGGAACCGCGCCAGCATCGGCGCCTGTTGCGCTTGCGCCGACTGTTACTTCAACTGTGCCTAATTGCTCGGCAAGTGCTTTGACTTTTGTAATTAAACTTTCAGCAAGCGTGTATTTTAAAACTCGCAGTTTAAAAGTCTTTGGCGGGCCGGGTACATCGACCAAATTCAAAAGATCTTCAATTCGCTGCATACGAAACGCGTAATCCGTGATTACAAGCGTGCCGATTTCAGGAACAGAAACAATATTATTTGAACCCAGCTTCATTTGAGTTAGCAGAGATTTTGCGTTCTCGGTATTAATGTATTTTAAGCGGAAAACTTTTGTTACCGCGATATCGCCCGGCTTAACCGTTCCATCAACAAGAACAGGGTCCTGATCCAGCGTTTCGGCAATTGGAACGATTGTAACGAGATTGCCTTTTCTGCTCATCGCCAACTGTTTGAATTTCAAAACAGATTCAAGCAAGCCGTAAAGGTCGCCAACGCGAATCTTGCCCTGAACTTTTATGTTCACCGTGCCGTTGACCTTCGATGCGTCGTAAAGATAATTCAAATTCATATACCGGCCGACAAGATCGATAAGCGTTACGATCTCAAGCTGTTCGGGTAGATTTAATTCCAAAACTTCATCAGCGTTTGGAATATTAATTTCATTTATCGTCGGCTTTCTTGTCTGCTCGGCGATTTGCTGCATAACATCGTTTGTTTCAGGCGTTAATGTGATCTCTTGCGTTCCCGCATACTCTTCTTTTTGCGATGATTTCGCAAGATTTACATCAGCGGCCAGTTTTTCAGCGTCTTCAATTTTTTTCTGTCTTGCCGCTTCTTTATCAGATTTTGCGCCTTGAGACAATTCATCCATAAACTCGCTTAACGCGTCAATATCATTGGCGTCTTTTTTAGTTTGAACTTGATTTGATTCAGTTATCGGCGGCGGGGGCAATAAATTCGGCTCCGCGATATTCGGTTCGGTGATGTTTGGTTCGACAGCGGTATTGGTATCGATGGCGGGTTCTTCTTTTGCCGGTTCGGCGGCAGTCGCGTTTATCGCTCTTATGACGTTTTCTGTTTGTGCTTTCGGCGAGACGATCAAAACTTCATCATCGGCCTTATCTACGATTATTCGATGCTGCTGTGAAGTGCCGGTTCCTTCGAGCAAATTGCCGACAGAATACTTAGTGCCCAATTTTGTCGCGATGGCCAGAGATTCCGGCAAAACTTTCGAGCCTTCAAGCTCAATATATTTAACTTCATAAGGTTCGTTGCTGTCGACAAGTTTCAGAACATTGCCTGCATAAACAAGTTCTGTCGGAGTTGCTGTAACTGAAACAGCGTTTGTTCCGGGTATTATTACGGAATTAAAAATATTGCATTGAGCAAGAAAATCTTTCGCCTGCTGTGCGCTGATTGTTCGCATCGAAAATATTCGCACGCGAATAGGCGCATTTGCATCGGCGGCGAAAGCTGGATTTTCAAACGCGGCCAATGCAAATATAAACAGCATAAGACCTTTAAATTTATTATTTAAGAGCATTAAATTCTCCGAAATCGTTAAAGCGAGACTTTGAAGTTTTATATTAGGTTTTATCGGACAATTAGCCATAAAATGTTTAAAAATAATGCCTTATAAGTAAAGTAGTGATTATTTTCCTGCCTCCTGTGCAGATACTAAGTAAGTACTATCTTCTTTCTCGTATTCTTCTCAATTTCGTAGGTTCGGCCGCAGAACCGGTCGATTGGTTAGGAACCATTTGGGGTTTAACTTCGTTGGTAACCGGCGGCGGCTCAACTTTGGGCTGCTCAACTGTTTGGCCGGTATTTTGCGGTGTATTTGGTTCGGCTTCGGAAGGTTGGGCTTGCGTCTGTAATAATTCTGCTTCGGATTCCAAAGTTTTCAACATTTCGCCTAATCCGCTAAGCTCTTTAGCTTCTTCTTCCGACATTCCAGCGGAATTCGGATCGCTCTGAAGGCTTTTGAGCCATTCGATATTTGACTGGGTTTGTTTGAGATGCTCTTCTGGTGTAACTTGTGGTTCAGCAGGGGCTTGCGTTACTTGCTCCGGCAGAAAAGTTTCAACAGTCTCGGCTGTGGTAATCTTTTCGCCGCCTGCTAAAAGAACTATCGGCTCCTTCGTTTCAAGCATACCAGTATAAGATTTAACGACATCCGGCTTGTTGGCTCGTTCGGCCACAAGCTCGTATTTTCGGCCGTTATCGTTGATCAGGACGCTGCCATCGCCGACTTTTTCAATATTTAAATGTTCGACCGAATCGCCTTGTTTGATCCAATGCAGACCTTTGCCAACTTCGTCAATCAGTGCCCAGGATTTAGTTTGGTCGCCGATATGATAGCTTGTGCCGATTAACTTAAACTTAGCACTGACAACGGTTTGCGGTCTGACAGGCTCTCTATTGATTCTGGGTTTGATTTCCTCTGGAGGCGGCGGCGGATTGATCCTTAGAGCGAATTTACGGGCCTCAAGGACTAAAGGAGAGTCCTGCTGGCTGTCGTAAGTGCTTTTAACACCATTACTTGACTGTAATTGCTCCGCTACGCCCGGCTTTGATAACAGCTCTTTCAAATTCGGCATAGCAGCCAACGCTAAAGATGGAAGCGCAAAGATAGCCAAGGCCGTAAAGGCCTTTGTGAATTCTGCTATCTTTGTATCCTTAATCACTATGCACCTATTCAATAGTAAAGAGAATAAATCTACCTAATTTGACATCGGATAATCTGATTGGTTCCCTGAAATTAAAATTAAAAATTTAAACATTTAAATTTATAATGGATTAACTATTGCCTTAATTGTCGGCCAATTAGGGAACGAACTGTACTGTTTACGCTCAAATTTGCGCAAGGTTTTTTTTAATCTGCGCAAGTGGGTCAAAAAATGGGGGTAAAATCGGGACTTTTTCAGAGTTTTTTGAGACTTTTTCATAGAAAAATCGGAAAAATTCCTGTTTTTTCAGGTTTTTCGTGATTTTTCGAGGATGTCGCCTGCGCATATTTTGAAAAAGCATCATTTACAAAAAAATAATGAGGGTGAGTTTTTTAGGCAGAAATTTAAAATCATCAAACTTGCATCCATCTTAAAAAAAATGCGCAGAAATAAAAAAACGTGCGTAAATTTTGAAAAGTTGTTTTTTGAAATTGCGTGAATTTTATATAGCCACCAAGACACTAAGACACAAAGAACTTTTTTTAAAAATTTCACCACAGAGAACACGAAAACTATGAAGATTTTTTAGACGCTGAATACGCTGGTTCGGAACTGTTTGCTTAAAGGCATCCCTTGCAGGGATTGTATAATTTCAAAATATATTCTTC
>MHYA01000091.1:3569-28018 GCA_001825675.1 Planctomycetes bacterium GWF2_42_9
TTTCGCGATTTTGCCTTAAAGCGGGAACGAACCATTGAATGATCTAGTGTGGGTGATAAAAATATATGGGCTGATTGATGCAAATTTTGTGATGAAATTGGAAGGGGTATTGAGTACAATATTAAAAGCAAGCGAGACGGCCAAAGAAAAATAGGTGGCTGGCTTTCATGATTTTCTGAGTAACTTAACTTTAATATGGAGGTGATGATTTGCAAGAA
The DNA here is from genome assembly GCA_001825675.1 of Planctomycetes bacterium GWF2_42_9. Taxonomy (GTDB): domain Bacteria; phylum Planctomycetota; class Phycisphaerae; order Sedimentisphaerales; family UBA12454; genus UBA12454. Next base: position 3,788 of record MHYA01000091.1, read on the forward strand.
TACTGGGACGATTTATGGGATTGATGAAGAAAAATCCTTTGTATCCTGTATATAATATAATCCTTTTGTATTCTATTTTATTTGGAGCAATATTATTACATGATATGTACAGATGGCGTTTTTTCTATAAAACTCCGGGTTTTTATATTTCTATCTTTCTGAGTTTTTTATTTCTTTATTTTTACACAAGAAATAATAAATACGCTTGGCATACAGCTGTTTGTTGGCTTTTTGAGTTTTTTTGCTGGAAAATTATAAAATTGGCCATATATGGGCCAGCTACGAAAGGTGGAAGCGGCTTGCATACGAAAACGGATTTTATTATTGCAGGTTTGGTTCTATGGGGCATTATGACTATATATCTTTTATCTCGTTATAAACCATATATAGCATTTATTAAAGATTTGACACGTCATTATGACGAGTAGATTAATTGAAATAATATTGAATTGTAATTCTCTTCTGGAAATCTGGGAACACCATACTAATTAATTGACAATACGTTATTAGAGATGATGGAGAGTGATTTGGGCGAGAAGGATTGAGATTGCCATGGCCTTTGGTCATGCAATGACGCGTGGCCGTCCTCTATGATTTTTGCTTTTGAAGCAACAAAAATCCTGAAGATTCGAGGATTAACAATTCGGCCACGGCTAAACAAACCCTGCCGTAGTCCCCGCGAGGGGGATTAAAATGTCGGCAGGGCTAACCGACTTTGTTGCAGTTCACAAAAGGGATTGAAATGATGGCAGAGCTAAACGGAACGAGTCTGACAATCGAATTTGAAATTTGAGATTTCAGACGAGATCGAAAATGAAGAGATTCTTCATTGCGTCCCAAATGGGGACTCCATTTGGAATGACAAGCGTGCGCGGTTCGAAGAATGGCAAAGAGGACATTGCAGAAGGTTGGATAAATTGATATGAATTTAAAATTTGAATTTGAGATTTGAAAGTGATGAGACAAACCCCTCGGTTTATGCTGCGCTCCAACGATGGGCTAACTACACGGGCGATGCCTAAACATGAACCCTCAAGCAGGCTTGAGGGCTAAATACGTTAGGCAGACAGCAGGTGCGGGAAGTTGGAAAATGATTTTTTTACACCCCCGCCATAGGTGCGGGGGCTAAATGATAGATGAAAAAAACTAAATCTTTGCAGAGGCGGCGGATTTTAATAAATCCGAAATCCACTCTTCAAAATAAAATGGATACGTATGGAGTTTTAGAGTTTCGCCGGGGAAGTCGCAGCCTTGTTTTGAAAGTGCTGTTTTGAGACGCTCGACATCGTTCGGAAAATCCTGCATTATAATTTTCAAATAAATATCTTTTAATTTGCCAAGACGTTTTTTACTTTTCTCGTCTGATTCGCCGGGCGCACGGAAAAAATCGTAAATTGTTTTGACGGGTATGCCGGGCTTGAAAAACTTTTCCAGACGCTGCGGGATTTTTTCGGGCAAGGCATTGTCGTGATACATCGCCAAGTCGAGCAGCTCTTGTTGCGTATAGTAAAGAAACGGATTAGCAAAGAAAACGGCAGGGCTGTAATCTAATCTCAAATCCGCAAGATAGGCCTGGAACGCGTTTATGCCTTTGCTTTCGAATAGGAAACTTGCTGGGCCGTCGCCGATCAGGACGGTGAAGCAGTAATGATTCAGATCAGGACGATTGAAACGAACGATATCGCTGTATGCCCGCTGAAGTTTGGGTTTTGTCTGCGTGCGAACATCGATGATCAATATTCTTGAGTCGGTGGTATCGCGTGCGGATTTTAGAATATCTTCCGGCGTTATAGTTTGTCTGCCTTCGGCGGGTAGGATTATCTGGGCATCTTTCGGGCCGGGGTAGTCGATTAGTCTGTCGTAGACATCGCGGGCAAGAACGGGGTCGAGCGTTATAATGTGTATTCTGTTTTTTCGGTCAGTGTAATGCAGCATAGTTCCAAAGATATATTGAAAATCAAATATAAAAAATAAAAATTGAGGAATAAACGTTATTTTATTTAAAGAATTGTTTGTATCGAAGAACCTCCAGTTCGTCAAGGTAAATGGCGGTGGAAAAATTAACGCGGCAAGATATAATGTTTCTTATGGTATCGAAATGTCCTATATGTAAAAAGAAAATAACTGACGAAAAGAAGGGTCCAAATTTTCCTTTCTGTTCGGAAAGATGCAAATTAGTCGATTTGAACTCCTGGTTCGATGGCAATTATACTATATCCTCACGGATTCCTGATGAAGAGGATGAAAATGGTGAGGATTTAACGAAATAACGCTGGAATGCCACCAAAAAAATTGTATAATGTTTCTGCCTTTAATAAATTTGGAGGATTGAGATTGCTTCGTCATTTTTTGGGCAAAAAAGCCCAAAAAAATTCCTCGCAATGACAGGCTTAGAGGCCAACTTATATTTTAATAAGGATTTGAAGATGTCAGAGCAGAATGTGGAAAACAAAACACAAAATTTTGAACTAAAGATGCCGGAATTGCTTTTTCCGAATGTTTTTAAGACATTCAGGATTGCGATTCAGCCGGGGAGACTTTTGACGGCGTTTCTTACCTTAGCGGTAATCTTTTTGGTCGGTTGGGTAATGGATTTTCATAAGACCGTGGTGGTATCCGGCAGGCCGACGACTTTTGATTTGAGAAACTCAACACTAAGCGGCAACAAAACGCTGGCGACTGAACTGCATTGCTACCTAAATTATCCCGAAAGAACGGATAATTATGTGAAGATATACTCCGAACGGAACAAAGACAATAAGCAGGGTGTTTTTAAAGTATTTTCGAGTTTTTTCACGACGAATTTCAATGATACCGTGGTTTGTTTGCTTCAGTTGCGATTCGATAAAGTGATTGAGGGGATTACAAACGCATTCAAGGCATTGTTATGGATCGTCGAATATCATACGATTTATGGAATTATTTTCCTGGCGATATCGTTTGTTGTTTTGTCTGTCGGTGCGGGTGCGATATGCAGGGGAGCGGCAATGCACTTTTCACGAGATGAAAGGTTGGGCTTTATAGGCTGCATCAAATTCGGCATACGACGAATTGTGCCGCTAGTTTTTGCGCCGACATCTCCGATAGCGCTGGCGTGTCTGCTGGGTTTTGTAATTATTTCAGTGCTTGGATTGATCGCGAACATTCCTTATGCGGGCGAAATTCTTTTGGCTTTATTTTTCGTGCTGGTGCTGATTTCCGGCGGTTTAGTTGCTGCGGCGGGGATATGGGGCTTGGGCAGTGTGAGCCTGATGTACAGCGCGATCGCATACGAGAAGACGGATACTTTTGACGCGATGTGCAGAGCGTATAACTTTGTGAATGAAAGACCGTGGCGGCTTGCAGGGTATACATTGGTCGCGGCATTCTACGGAAGTATATGTTATCTTTTTGTACGGCTTGTCGGGTTTATGATGCTTCTGGCGGGCAGATGGTTTTTGAATATCGGGCTTTGGGTGCAGAGTCAAAAAGGAATGGGGCTGGAAAAAATTGACGCGATATGGCCAGAGCCGGAATTTTTCAATTTCTTTGGTTCAATGAGCGGTTTTGCATTGCCGTTCACACAAAAAATATCGACCGCGGTGATACATTTTGAAATACTGATAATCTCCGGCCTTGTGATGGCATTTGCGTTCAGTTTTTACTTTTCCGCAATAACTGTAATATACAGCTTGCTACGGAAAAAAGTTGACAACACATCTCTGAATAGTGTATTTATAGAAACAATTCAAACCCCAGATGCACTGCAAGCGTAATAGTATCGATTTTTCATTTTTTATATTAGTGAAACAGGATATGATTCAGGAAAAAAAAGAAACCGGGAGGTTTAATGCTTAGATTCCGAAAGCAAATGATAATCTTTGTACATATCTTTATCTTTGCGACGAGCTTAATGCTGGCTTTTTTGCTTGTCAATAATATGCAGATACAGAGTGAATGGTTTTTGGGACAATTCTTTCCAAAAGCGTTGATTCTTTTCATAATTATCAAATTGCCGATATTCGCTTTTTTCAAACAGTTTCAGGGATGGTGGCGATATGTAAGCATTTCTGATTTACTGTCGATTGTCAAGGCATCTCTGGTAAGCACACTAGTAATTGTGAGTGTGTGGGTTGCTGTGGCGGCGGTTGAACCGATACGGCAATATGTAAACGAACTGTTCGGATTCAGTCAGGCGGTTTTTATTCTCGATATGTTCGCGACGATCGTGCTGATGGGCGGAATGAGAATGGCTGTTCGGCTTTATCACGAAGAATTTCACACCGAACAGGCAGGAAAACTGAAAAGATTTTTAATTGTTGGCGCGGGTAATGCGGGCGAATCTTTGCTGCGTGAATTGCATCGTATGCAAGTTGAACAGTATGATGTGATTGGATTTATCGATGATGATCCGATCAAACGCGGAGTGAATATACATGGTGTTCCGGTGCTTGGGAATGTAGAGGAACTGCCGAAGGTTTGCAAAGAAAATAATATAGATGAAATAGCGATAGCGATGCCGAGCGCAACGCCGACTCAATTACGAAACGTAGTTCAGATTTGCGAAGGCGCGAAAGTTCGATTCAGAACTGTGCCGTCTGTTGCTGATATTGCAAGCGGAAGGTTTAGAGTATCTCAAATCAGAGATGTTGAAATCAACGACTTGCTGGGACGCGAAGCGGTTCAGCTTGATCTTGCGGTGATAGGTAAATACCTTGACGATAAAGTGATCCTTGTAACGGGTGCGGGCGGTTCGATTGGTTCTGAAATGTGCAGACAGGTTTGCCATTTTAAGCCGAAGCTCTTGCTGCTGGTCGAGCAGACGGAAAATTCGCTGTTCTTTATTGAGCGTGAACTTCGCAAAAGTTTTCCGACGGTATTGATGGAAGCGATAATCTGCGATATAACAGATAAAACAAGAGTCGAGCAGATATTTGATAAATATAAACCTAACGTTGTGATACACGCGGCGGCGCACAAGCACGTGCCATTGATGGAAACTAATCCGGGTGAGGCCCTTAAAAATAATATCGTCGGGACAAGGACGGTTGCGAACGCATCTGATAAATACAAAGCGGAAAGTTTTGTAATGATCAGTACTGATAAGGCGGTTAATCCGACAAGCATTATGGGTTCGACCAAACGTATTTCCGAGATGTATATTCAGGACCTGGACAGGACGAGCGAGACATCGTTTGTTACGGTTCGATTCGGCAACGTGCTTGGTTCGAATGGTTCGGTAGTTCCGATCTTCAAAAACCAAATCGCGATGGGCGGGCCTGTTACAGTTACGCATCCTGAAATGCGAAGATATTTTATGACGATTCCCGAAGCATCGCAGTTGGTTCTGCAGGCGGCGACGATGGGTAAGGGCGGCGAGATTTTTGTGCTTGATATGGGCGAGCCTGTGAAGATTGTCGATCTTGCGAAAGAACTTATTACGCTTAGCGGTTTCAGGCCGGGCGAGGATATTGAAATTGTTTTCTCGGGTACAAGGCCGGGCGAAAAACTTTTCGAAGAGCTGTCCATTCAGGGCGAAGATATGGTGCTGACAAGGCATCCGAAGATCAGTATCTGGCAGAAAAATCAGCCGCTTACAAGAGAGCAATTAAGAGAAAAGATTGACAATCTAATCGGTATAGCCGATTTGCAGAATCACAAACAAATCGTTTCTTACATCAAAGAAATCGTGCCCGAATACATCGGCGACAAAGTAAACCAAAGCAGCAATTAATCTGAAAAACTAAAAGATAAATGATAATTGTGCTTGCAGAAATTGCTGATAAAATGTCAAGTATTCCCAGAATGTGGGTTTGTGATGGTGTTGTTGGGGTTGTACTTTTTTGTATCGGTCTTATACATCGTTTTGCGTCCTTTGCAGTATTTTTCATAGGGTTATTAATATCAATTCTTTTTGTTTATTACGCATATTATGATGCTTTTGCAGATCCAACTTTCAGTCCTGATGTACAAAGAGAAATGGGATACATCTGGATTGTAAATTCGATTATATCGCCATTTTGTTTAGCATTATTTCCCATGATGGCAGTATTGTTTCATATTTTCAGGAATAAAAAACAATTGCGAACAATTTAAATTTTTCTGTGCCGCAGGCGGTCGAGTGCGACGGCGATAATAATAATTGCTCCTGTAACGATTTCCTGAATCCAATTCTCAAGACCCATTTGTGTGCAGCCGCTTCGAATGATCGTCATAATTAATGCGCCGATAAGTGAGCCGAAGATAGTGCCTTGGCCGCCGGAAAGGCTTGCACCGCCGATAACAACTGCGGCGATAACATCCAATTCCAAACCCACTGCGACGGTTGGGTCGCCGACGGTTAATCTTGAAAATTGCATAACGCCTGTGATGGATGCGAAAAGTGCGCTCAACATATAAATTATAACTTTTGTGCGTTCTACGGCGATGCCGCAAAGGCGGGCGGTTTGTTCGTTTGAGCCGATGGCGACAGTTGCTCTGCCGAAAACGGTATAGCGAAGTACGAATGCGAAAACTATCGCGAGCAAAATGAAAATCCACACGCCGGGTGAAAGGATTTGCCAGCTTCGTTCGGGGGGTAAGGTAGCGAGAATTTCGTTTAGCCAGGTGTATGGCGCGTTAATTTTTTGTTCGCCTGCCAGACCCTTGGCGGCGCCTCGGCATAAGAGCATCATTCCAAGCGTTACGATAAATGGTACGACTTTGAGGCGCGTGATGAAAATGCCGGATAGAAGTCCGAATGCGGAACCTACAATGACAGCAAGCAGGGCAGAAGGAAAAGGCGAGATGTGCATATTGTTTAGAAAATACGCCAGGAGAACAGAACTGAATGCGACGATTGAGCCGACAGACAAATCGATTCCGCCGGAGATGATTACGAATGTCATGCCGATTGCGGCGATGCCGACGATGACGGTTTGACGCGCGATCGTTTCGAGATTTCGCATAGTGGAAAAACTGGAAGGTGCGATAAAGACGAATAAGAGATAGATAACCAATAAGGCAAGTACGATACCGAAACGGTTGAGTAATTTTAAAAATAAATTCATAATAAATCCGAAATTCGAAACCCGAAATCCTAAACAAATTTAAAATACAAAATTATATAAACGAACCCAGCCATAGTGATGGCTGGGCTAAACATACTAACATCCGATTGCTTCGAGCATTAATTTATGTTCGTCAATATCTTTTACATTGTGCGTCGGGCCTAAATTGCCTTTACACATAACGCTTATACTATCGCAAATGCCCATAAGCTCCGGCAGGTAACTGCTGACAACCAAAATAGCTTTGGGGGAAATTTTATCGCACGCAAGCTCATCGATTATCTGGTAAATGGCTGCTTTTGCGGCGACGTCGATGCCTCTTGTCGGTTCGTCGAGGAGCAGAATGTCAACGTTATGTTCGAGAAGACGGGCAAGAGCGGCTTTCTGCTGGTTTCCGCCGGAAAGCTCATCGATTTTTTGCGATGCACTGTGGCATTTTATACCGAGTTTTTCAATCCATCTTTTTGAATTTTTGTTTTGAATGGACGGCCGGACGACAGCGTACGCAGGGTAAGAATGCAGCTTTGACATTGTAATATTTTCGGAGATCGACATCGTGGTGGCTAAGCCTTCTTCTTTGCGGTTTTCGCTTAGAAAGCCCATTCCCTGATTCCAGCGTTTCAGCGGCGAAGCTGGGCCGAAATAAACGCCGACTTTTACTTTTCCGCTTTTAATTTTTTCAAGGCCGAAGATGGCTCGCAATAATTCGCTTCTTCCTGCCCCGACAAGGCCTGCGATTCCATAAACCTGGCCGGTATGTAATTTTAATGATGCTGAAACGGGTTTTTTCGTACCCTGAAGATTTTCAACTTCGAGTACGAGTTTGCCGGGTGTGCGAGTGGAGTGCGGGAATAGTTGTTCAATTTTTCTGCCGACCATTTGATTGATCAATTCTTCATCTGGCGTTTGCGGCGGAAGATTCGATGCGACTACTCGGCCATCACGAAGCACGGTAACTTCGTCGGCGATTTTTCTGACTTCTTCAAGAAAATGCGAAATGTAAATTATGGCAATGCCTTTTTTCTTGAGAGTATTTACAAGCTCGAAGAGTTTTTCGGTATCGCTTGCGGTAAGCGAACTTGTAGGCTCATCGAGAACGAGAATTTTGCAGCCGACAACCAACGCGCGTGCGATCTCGACAAGCTGGCAGGCGGCGATGGATAGTTTGCTTACCTTTATTTGCGGCTGAATTTCAGGATGGTTGAAAGCCTTCAAGGCATCGAGTGCCATTTGGCGGATTTTTTTTACTTTCAAAACGCCAGCGATATTCGGTTCGATGCCGAGAGTGAGATTTTCTTCAACGGTCAAATCGGCAGCGAGTGAAAGCTCCTGATATATCATCGCGATTCCGAGCCGGCGGGCGGAGATAGGGTTTTTCGGCGAGTAAGGCTGGCCGAAAAGTTCCATTGTGCCGGTGTCAGGTTTGACAACGCCGGAGAGAATTTTCATAAGCGTACTTTTGCCTGCGCCGTTTTCGCCGACGAGGGCGTGGACTGTGCCGGGCCGGACAGTTATGCTTACATCGCTTAATGCGATTGTCGGGCCGAACGACTTTGTAATGCCTCGCATTTGCAGGGCGGGTGTAGGTTCTATTTCGTCGTTAGCCATTGTTTGAAATCTGGATTTAGCAAATTACTGATTTGCGGGTCGTTCATATTTTCCGGCGTCGCGATGACTGAACCTGTGTCGATTTGTTTTTCGATCGGCTGGTTACGAAGATATGCAACCATTGTTTTTACGCCGAGATAGCCCATATTCATAGCGTCCTGAAGAATCAGTGCGTTGATTTGGCCTTCTTTGAGTGCTTTTACGAGCATTTCGGAATTATCGAAGCCGACGAATTTAACTTTGCCGGCGAATGAATTATCCTGAAGGGCACGCAGCATTCCAAAAGTTGTCGATTCGTTTGGAGTAAATACGCCATCGATAGTTAATGATTGGTCTGTGCCGCGAAGGGGCGCGAGGAGATTTTCGCTGGCTTTGTATGCGGTTTCGGTAGTTGCGCCGCCATATTGATTATCGCTAACGACTTTTATATCGGGGTATTTGGCGATCGCATCGAGAAAACCTTTTTCACGCTGTTGTGTGCTGGCGGAACCTTCCTGATAGCGAAGCATCGCGATCTTGCCTTTGAAGTTTAGAAGTTTGGCCATATATTCGCCCGCTTTTTGGCCGCCGACGTAGTTGTCTGTTGAGACATAACTTATCTGGTCATTGCTGTCGAGTGCGGAATCGATGATGACTACTTTGATGCCTGAACGTGTCGCTTCGCTGACAGGGCGGCGGAGAGCGGTGTTGTCGAGCGGCGCTAAAACTATGCCTGAAACGCCGCGGGTGATGAAATCCTCGACGACGGTGATTTGCGATTCGCGGTCGTCTTCCTTCAATGGGCCTTTCCAGATAATTTCAACGTCAAGTTCCTGTGCGGCCTTTATTGCGCCAGCGTGAATCGACTTCCAGAATTCGTGTGTAGTGCCTTTTGGAATTACGGCGATAGTGATTTTGGATTTATCCGCATCGGGTGATTTTTTGCAGGAAATGAATGAAAAGGATATTGCAATCAATAATAAACATAAAAATGTTTTTCGCATATTTTTCTCCAAAAACTAATTATGAAGTATTATAAGAAATATCGATTTAGTTTCCAGAAAAATCGGCAGGAGAAGTTGAACGAGATTCAGCCCCCTCTGCGCATAATAAAACCCACTTAATACGGTGGGTTTTATTTATTTGAATTAAGCTGATTTTAGCTTTTAGCTGTTGTTTTGGTTTTCGACTTGTCCATCGCGAGGATGAGCACCATCATATACCTCTTTCAACTTCTTTGTTGTCAGATGTGTATAAATCTGTGTTGTTGAAAGTGATTGATGGCCTAAAAGCTCCTGAACACTTCTCAAGTCAGCGCCATTATTCAGCAGGTGTGTGGCGAAGCTGTGTCTTAATGTGTGCGGGCTGATCGATGGATCCAAGCCTGCCATCTGCAGGTATTTGTCCATTTTTCTGCGGACACTTCTTGTGCTTAAACGTTTGCCGTGCTTATTGACGAAAAGTACTTTCGAATCGAAATTGGCATTGTTTTGTGAGCGTCTGTTTCGATATTCCATATAATGCTGGATCGACTGTAAAGCTGATGAGCCAATCGGAGAAATTCTTTCTTTTTTGCCTTTGCCGCGGACGTGCAGGACTTCGCCGAGGAAGTCAACATCTTCGATATTCAACGCGACCAGTTCGCTGACTCTTACGCCTGTGCCATAGAGGGTTTCCATAATGGCACGATCTCTTGCGCCAAGCCAGCTATCGGAAGGGGGAGTTTCGAGAAGTCTTTTTACCTGATCGTATTCGAGGAATTTGGGCAGCTTTTTATCCTGCTTTGGCGTTCTAACCGCTGTAACGGGATTGTTCTGCAGGTGATTTCTCTTAACCAGGAACTTATAGAAACTTCTTAAAGTCGCAAGTTTTCTTGCGGAAGTAGATTTCGAATATTGCTTATCGTTAAGATGAGCCATATAAGTCCTGACGGTATCTGTTGTCAGGGAAAGAAGCAGTTGTTCAGTTTTGACCTGTGTTTGAGTGGCGACGCCACCGGAAGCATTATCAGAAGATGTCCAATCGGATTGCGGAGTCTGGCCGCCAATGTACTGACAGAATTGCTCAAGGTCAGCATTGTAGCATTTCGCGGTGTGCTCGGAAAAATGCTTTTCAAATTTCAGGTAGTCCAGGAACTCATTGATAATAACACAATTTTCCATTTTTTTCTCCATATCGTATCGCACGACAAAGGGATACTCTTTTATTCCAGAGGCTCGCTCATCTGCGGAGCCTTATCATTTAACAACTTATCAGCTTCAATAATTAAAGATTGCGTTAGTTTGAAGCTAAGAACGGCGGCATCGAACCAGTCGAAATTTGTTCTGGTGTCCTTCGCCTGTTTAACAAGGGCATCGAGCAGTAAATCTTCGCAGCCTGACTCATAACGAAAAACGTATTTCTCGTCGCCTTTTGAAAGAACAAGCTGTCTTAAGTTTCTTTGCATTTCATTGCCCAAAAAATATATTTTACCTTTTAATTATCGGTCGATAATGGCAGACCGATAATCGAAATTTTAAATTTTTTAAAAATTTTACCCGAATTACGCGGGTTCACTCTTTTAAAGTATAGAGCTAGACTAGTAATTTATCGGCGAACAAGAGATAATTACTTTAGGGATAGACACAAAAGATTTGAAATAACCACTTTGGCGGGATTTAAATTTAAGAATTAAAATTTAAGATTCGATATTTTACGAATATTTAGCGCAAGTCCAGTGATATTAGTCATTTACATACGCAAATAGCTTTAAGGTAACTTCAAAAAAAACGAATACAGAAGCTGAACCAATAAAAGTATTAGCTTTTTAGAACCAGAAACGAGATTCTTCAGTGCGTCCCCATAGGGACTTCGTTCAGAATGACAATTGTGTTTGTTGAGTCTTAAATATTATAGATTTTGGTGCATTGGGCTAAAAGATTTTCTACCCAATCTATCGGCATAACGATAGCTGCGTCAGATTTCGCATTTTTGTAGTCTGTATGCACTTCGAGGAATAAACCATCTGCACCTGCGGCGACAGCGGCTTTTGCCAGGACAGGCGCCATTTCACGGCAGCCGCCGGAGGCAGTGCCTAATCCGCCGGGCTGCTGGGTGCTGTGGGTGGCATCAAAAATGACGGGGCAGCCGAATTTTTGCATTATAGGTATGCACGTCATATCGTTTACGAGACGATTGTAGCCGAAAAATGTGCCGCGGTCGGTGAGCATTATCTTGTCATTGCCTGTTGAGCGGATTTTTGCGACCGCGTTTTTCATTTCTTCCGGCGAAACGAACTGGCCTTTCTTTACGTTGACGGGTTTGCCGGTTTTTCCGCAGGCGGCGAGAAGGTCGGTCTGGCGGCAGAGAAAAGCTGGAATTTGCAGGCAATCGACAACTTCGGCGACTGGGGCGGCTTGCGAAACTTCGTGAACGTCTGTGAGAATCGGAAGTGATGTTTCTTTTCTTACCTTTTCGAGAATCGCAAGGCCTTTTTCCATTCCGGGGCCGCGAAAACTTTCGATGCTGCTGCGATTGGCTTTGTCGAAACTTGCTTTGAAGATCATTTTGGTATTTGTCTTTTTGCCGATTTCCAAAAGTTTGAATGCGATGTCGAGACAGATTTGTTCTGATTCAATTACGCAAGGGCCTGCGATAACAAATAGGCCTGCTTTTGATTCGATTTCGATATTTCCAATTTTGAACATAATTTAGCCACCAAAGAAACGAAAATTATAATTATAGCCACTAAGACACAAAGACACAAAGAGAACTATTATAGAGATAATTTATTCGAAGATTCTGAACATTCTTCTTCGCATACCGATTGGTTTTCCTTTTGGCGGAACGAGGACTTTGACGGCGTGCGGAATGATCGTAATTTCCAGCGGCATTTCCGGGCCGGGGTCGCCATCGAGTTCTGTTCGGACAAAAGTATCAGAAGATATTTTAATTTTTTTGCATTGCTTGTATATTACGCTTTTGCTTCTGCGATGACTTTTTAAGATCGTCAGGAGCGAAAGGAAAACAAGTTTAATCTGATTCGAACATTTGTAAACGCAAATATCAAGCAGGCCATCGCCGAAATCGGCGGCCCTTAAAATCGGAATGCCCAGGGCATATCGCGAAATATTTCCGAAAAGCGCGATGCCGCGATCTGAAAAAATTACTCTATCGTCAACTTCGACTGTGATCGCGGGGAATTTATAGGCAAAGAAAGTTTTTAAAATCGGAAAAAAATAATGAAGATGAGTGATGTTGCCCTGACGCTGCATATCGACAATACGCACTACATCGGCATCGAAACCTACGCCGCCGACAGATGTGAAAAATGAATCGTTGGCTTTGCAGAGGTCGAGCGGGTGGAGTGTGTTTGCTTCGAAAATCTGAATCCAATTCTTGAGCGATTTTTTGTAGCCGAGTTCGTTGGCGAGCAAGTTTTCTGTTCCGCTTGGCAAAAGCATAAGCGGTTTATCGCTGCCTTCGAGGCCGTGGACAACTTCGCGGATCGTGCCGTCGCCGCCTGCGACCATAACCATTGAACAATTAAATTTAACAGCGGATTCGGCGGCTAGTGAGCGGGCGTGCAGAAGCGATTTTGTGTGGTTGATTTGCAGTTTGTAATTTTTCGATTTCAGATATTCGATGAATTGATGGACAATTTCCTTCTCGCTGCTTGCGCCGGAGCTTGTGTTGAGTATTAAAGATATATAACCGTTTTCAGAATTCATTATTTCGTTTCAAATGTAACGTTTCTGGTTTTAAGGCCAGCTTTTTTGACAGCATCTTCCGTCAGGTGTGCATAGCTCAAAGGCTGATGCGGAATATTTTCAAGGCCGAGGTCTTTTTGAACCTGCTCGATGATGGCATCGTCCGGGCCTTCGATCTCAACGTATTTGCCGACGAGAGGCAGTTCATCGAGAGCGACTTTGCAATTTTTATAATCCCAAAGGCTGCGTTTTTTTTCTAATGTCAATCTTGGCGTATAGCCGAGCTGTTCGAATAATTCGGCAAGCTCGTGTGCTTTATCGACTTTTATGCCGATTTCGCGTCGGCTTTTGAAACGGTGATTTTCACGAGCGCCTTTATAAGTAAGCTCGATCGCTTCTCCGACGTGGTTGATATGTTTGCGGATACGCAGGCATCGGTCGGATTTTACGAGCGAATCTTTGTTGTCGTCGTAATAAGAATCGATCTGAAGGAAATCTCCTTCAAATTTTGCGCCAAGCTGTTTTAGTTTTTGCGCAACAGGTTCTAAACTTTCAACTTTAAGTTTAAGTTCGATTTCTAAAGCCATAATTAACCTTTTGCCACAGAGAACACAGAGGACACAGAGTTTAAATTACTATGTTTACTAGACGAGATTTGATGACGATTATTTTCTTTATCTCTTTGCCGGCGATTGATGACGCGACTTTTTCGCACGCAAGAGCTTTTTGTTTAATTTCTTCTTCGTCGGCTTCCGCTGATACGACAATTTTATCCTTTATCTTGCCGAGAACCTGAACAGCAATCTCGATCTCTTTTTCTTTCGCGAGATTTTCATCGAATTTCGGCCAAGTCTCATACGCCAGTGTGGTTGTATGGCCGAGGATTTGCCAAACTTCTTCCGCGATGTGCGGTGAGAATGGCGCTAAAAGCAGGACGAAAGTTTCAATAGCTTTTTTCGGTTTCGTTTCAAGTCTGGCGAGATGATTTACAAATATCATCATCTGGCTGATAGCGGTATTGAAACGGAACGTATCGATGTTCTGCGTAATTTTCTTTATAGACTGATGCAGAAGGCGGTTTGTTTCTTCGTCGATGTCGATGTCTTTTATGCTGCTCTGGCCGTCAACGACAGTGCGCCAGAATTTGTTGAGGAATCTGTGTACGCCTTCGACGCCTTGCATACTCCACGGTTTTGTGGATTCAAGCGGGCCCATAAACATTTCGTAAAGGCGCATCGAATCGGCGCCGTAATCATCAATGACTTTATCGGGGTTGACGACGTTGCCGCGAGACTTGCTCATTTTCTGATTGTCTTCGCCGAGGATCATACCCTGATTGATCAATTTTTTGAACGGCTCTGCTGTGCTGACATATCCCAAATCGAAAAGGAGTTTGTGCCAGAAACGCGAATAGAGCAAATGCAGAACGGCGTGTTCTGCGCCGCCGATGTATAAATCGACGGGCATCCAATATTTTTCTTTTTCCTTTTCCCACGCGGCCTGATCATTTTTCGGATCGAGGTAGCGGAGATAATACCAGCAGCTTCCGGCCCATTGCGGCATTGTGTTGGTTTCGCGAATTGCTTTTTGGCCGTCGAACTGGATGTTGAGCCAGCTTGTAATATTCGAAAGCGGCGAAAGGCCTGTATCGGACGGTTTAAAGTTTTCTGTTGGAGGAAGAGTCAGCGGCAGAGTTTTCTCATCGAGTGCAACTATTCGGCCATCTTCGAGATGCAGAAGTGGGAATGGTTCGCCCCAATAACGCTGACGACTGAAAAGCCAATCGCGAAGTTTATAATTTACCGCTTTTTTGCCGAGGCCGTTTTCATCGAGCCAGTTTGTAATTTTTTCTTTAAATTCGGCGGTTGGCAGGCCATTAAATTTTTCGCTGTTGATCGCGATACCTTCGCCTGCGAAACAGTATTCGCCTTTTTCCACTTTTTCGGCAATGGCTTTATCATCTTTTGGTTCAACTACCGGAATAATCGGCAGATTGAATTTTTTTGCGAATTCGAAATCGCGGTCATCGTGTGCGGGAACGCTCATAATCGCGCCTGTGCCGTAGCTGATAAGGACGTAATCGCTGATCCAGATTGGAATTTTTTTCTCGTTTACCGGATTGATCGCATACGCGCCTGTAAAAACGCCTGATTTATCTTTTGCGAGGTCGGTTCGGTCGAGGTCGCTTTTTGTTTGTGCTTGTTTTTTATAATCTTCGATTGCCTGTTTCTGCTGGGCGGTTGTGATTTCATCGACAATCGGATGTTCCGGCGAGAGGACCATATATGTTGCGCCGAAAAGGGTGTCGGGGCGAGTAGTGAAGACCGTGATTATTTCATCAACGCCATCGATCTTGAAATCGACTTCAGCGCCGACGCTCTTGCCGATCCAGTCGGTTTGAAGTTTCTTGATAGAATGCGGCCAATCGACGAGTTTTAAATCTTCTTCGAGACGGTCTGCGTATTTGGTGATGCGTAGCATCCACTGACGCATTGGTTTGCGGATAACGGGATGGCCGCCGCGTTCAGAAATGCCGCCGATGACTTCTTCGTTTGCGAGTACTGTGCCGAGTTCAGGACACCAGTTTACCGGCACTTCGTCTTCGTACGCGAGACGATGATCGTTGAGGAATTCTTCCTGCTCTTCTTTCGTAAGTTCGTTCCAATTACGGGCGCCGACGGGTGTTCCCATTACAGCGGGAATCGGATTTGCGTCGACGATCTCGCCGTTGGGGGCGATCAGCAATTTGCCGTTTTCGAGTTTTTTTACAAGCTCGGAAATTGGTTTTGCTTTTTGCTCTGTTTCATCGAAATAGCTGTTGAATAATTTCAGGAAAATCCACTGTGTCCATCTATAATAGCCGGGGTCTGTGGTATCGACCTGACGATCCCAGTCATAAGAAAAACCGAGGGCTTTGATTTGCCTTCGCATATTGTCGATGTTCTGCTGGGTTGTGATAGCAGGGTGCGTGCCGGTTTTGACGGCGTATTGTTCGGCGGGCAGGCCGAAAGCATCCCAGCCGATGGGGTGCAGGACATTAAAGCCGTTCATCCTTTTGAAACGGGCGACAATGTCGCTGGCGGTGTAGCCTTCAGGATGGCCGACGTGCAGGCCTTGGGCGGATGGATACGGGAACATATCCAAAACGTAATATTTAGGTTTCGGTGAGTTATCCGCGGCGGCAAAAGTTTTGTTGGTTTCCCAATAGTTTTGCCACTTTTTTTCGATTTCGTTGAAGTTGTATGTACCTTTTGTTTCTTCCATAGTCGGTCCTAGTGTGAATGTGGGCAAGTGCCGTGTGAAGGGCAGGTATGACACGATTTGCCGTCGGCGGGATTTTTTACTACCGCTGAAAATGTTGAAAATTGTTTTGTGAGCTTCTTTCCGCCGCAAGATGGGCAGGTGTGAGACTCTTTGGAATTAGATTTTTCCAGGAATTCGTTGACCTTACCGCAAGTATCGCATTTGTATTCAATAATAGGCATAATAACTAAAAGCAAAAATAAAAATTAAAAAATAAAAATTGTGGGTAGTCCCTTTGGGACTAACTATTTATACGAAGGTTAGTAGTATACCTATTTAAGGTCGCAAAGCAAGGAAAGAATAGGGTATAAAGACTTTGGCGGTCTGTATACCCTGTAAGTTCTGTATTTTTAATCTATAAATATGCGTTTGATGTGACGGTCGTAGATGTTTTCAGTAACGGTTTGGGCAATGGTGGTTTCAAATTTTTCAAGGGCGTTGATGTATCTTGCGCCCATATTGGCGGCAATTTTGTAGCCAACGTGGATCAACTGTCTGAAATTGGGGTTATAATCCGGGCAATCGAGGTCGTGGCGGAGGGTTTTGGCGTATTTTTCGCTATCCCATTTTGCGACTTCATCGGATGTTGGGAGTTTTGCCGGGTTGATATCGATTACGGTAGCATACGGGCCGCAAAGCTCATCGAAATGTTCGAGTGCCTGTTTGTAGACTTCTTTTGCGATGGTCAGACCTTCGCCGCCTGCGATGGCAAGTCCGATAACCTCTTCAAGCCAGGTTGTACCTGCGGTTTTTAAGTGGATACCAGCGCCGGTTTTCTTTAAGGCTCTCTTGATGGGCTGGTAAATCGAGAATTTGTCGCTGCCGGAGTGGACGCTTAATTTAAGATTGGCGGGCAGGCCGAACTGTTTGATCGAGAAATTGATTACCGCGATGTCTTCGTTGAACTCTTTTTCAAATTGAGCGACATCGCCGACGTAATCGACGCCTTTGTTGAATCGGCCGGTGAATTTTGGCGCGATGGTCTGGGCGGGAATTTTTTCGGCTGCAATTGCGGAAAGAATGAAGAACATCTCGACCGGAGTTTGCGGCTGATTAGATTCATCCATAGAAACTTCGGTAACGGAATTATCCGCGCCTTTTTTTTCGGCGACGTGTCTGAAAATCTCACCTGCTTTTTTCACGGCGAGCAAAAATTTTGAGCCGATCTGTTCGAGGTCTTTTTCCGTGATGTTTAATTTCGCGTCAACGCCTGGGATTGAAAGAGTGCCGAGGAATTTTTTATTTTGAGCAATGAAGTTTTTCAAATCGTTTTCGTCGCATTTTTGGCCGATGTAGTCTGCGACATCGAGTGTGAAGAAATTGCTTGGTTCGATGAAAGAATCAACGGTATTCAAGTTGATATGGTCTGCATCGACATAATACGAATCTTTCCAGTCGAGTGCTTTTACGGCGGCATCGGCTTCGGCGCGTAAATCGGCAGGTTTAGTGCCAATGATGGAATGTTCACGGTTGGATTTATTCCAGACGGGAACCAGAGAGCAGCCTTGCTGCTTTGCCTTTATAATGGCAGCTAACTGTGCTTTGCCTTGATGTGCGAATCTGTCGCCTGTTCCGATAGAATATTTTTCGATTTTCATTATGTAGTCCTTTTAAGCGGAAATTACTTCGTCATCTGAATTGTTAATAGCTTGTTCTGTATGTTCCAAATGTTTGTTAATTGCTTTGGCGGCGTTTTTAATGTCGCGGTCTTTCAGGGCTGTCAGCATTTTTTTGTGGTAGCCTATCGCGAAATCGACTTCCTCTTCGTGCATACTGGAAAAGACCTGCGAATACTTGTGATACTCCGCGATCGAAGCGAAAGCGGTAATCAACGGCATATTCGAGGATGCGTGAAGTATCACCTGGTGAAATTCCATATCATATTTAAAGAAGTTCAGCAGATTTTCCTTTGACTGTTCCATTTTTTTGATGAGTGATTCGAGCTGCTGAATGTGGGTATCGGTAATTTTTTCACAGGCGAGAGTTATGGCTGCCGTTTCGATGGCCTTTCTGGCGTAAATAATATCAGAAAACGAAACGTTCTCGAAGTTTTGCGGAAGCAAATGCGTTGGGAGTTTTTTTTGCGATATTTTCTGGACATAGGCGCCAGAGCCTGCGCGGATTTTAACGACGCCGAGTTTTTCGAGATCGTTAAACGCCTGTCGAACCGTGCCTCGGCTTAGGTTGTACTGACGGCAAAGTTGGCGTTCGGCGGGCAGACGTGCGCCATCGCTGAAAGTGCCGGAGGCAATCAACGCGATAATTTCACGCACAAGTTTGGTATGGAGCAATTCTTTGTTCATAAGTGGTATATTCTATATACCAATCTGGTTTTTTCGTCAAGATAAAAAGTTTGACGATAAAAAATAACCTATTATAATTGTACTTATGGATTTTGATGTATTCATTAAAACGACGTTGTATTTTCTGGCGTTGATAAACCCGGCGAGTAAGGTTTTTATTTTGTCGACGATGCAGCCGGCGTATACGAAAGCGGAACTGTACAAAGTTTCGGCTAAAGCGTCGCTGGCGGCTTTGATAATTCTTCTTGTTATCTCGGCGGCGGGTGTTTTTGTACTGCATTCGATTTTTCAGGTTGAAGTTTATTCGCTTCGGATCGCGGGCGGTGTGATTTTGTTTATTATTGGTTTGACGGCGGTTCGCAAGGGACGATTTTACGAGCAGAATGTTCAGGATGCAATGACCAATGATATTTCGATTGTTCCGCTTGCGGCTCCGCTGATAGCAGGGCCGGGTACGATCACGGCGGCGATTTTTTACTCTTCCGAACATAATATGACGCTGACAATGATTGCGCTGACGGCGGCGGTCGCGATCAATTTTGTAATAATGCTGTCTTCGGTCTGGATCGGCAAACTGATGGAAAAAATTCACGCGTTCGGCCCGCTGATTCGGATCACGGGTCTTATCGTCGCGGCGGTTTCGGTGCAGATGATACTAGGCGGAGTTTCAGAGTGGCTGACGATAACGTTATCCGCAATGAATAATTAATGAGAACGTGATGAGGAGATATGAACACAATCAAATATAAAAAAACTTTGAAAGTCCAGGAAGCAAATCAACAACTAAAGCCGCGAAGGTTTTTTTTAATTCCATTGGTTATCGGCTTTTTGGGTTTCCTGCTGATTATGCTGGCGACCGCTAAATTTGGCGTGGGTATTTCAGGGGATTCAGCCGATTATATATTGTGGGCTCGTAATTTCATTGAAACACATTCATTTACAAAACCTGATGGCAGCAGCCTAATAATTTTACCGCCTTTATATTCTGTATTAATAGCTGTTTTCAAACTGTTCTGGATTAATGAATTTCTTGCGGTTAGGCTGATTAACGCTATATCATTTTTATTTGTCATATTCCTTTCAGGATTATGGATATTAAGATATTTAGGCTCTTTGTTTTTTGCGATAGCAGGGTCATTTTTGATTTTATTTTCTTATCCTCTTATATCTGTTTATAGTTGGGCGTGGAGTGAGCCATTATTTATTTTGATTGTAATGATTTTTTTGTTTCTGCTGCCCACTGCTGTCAGTAATCCAACGTATAAAATTGCCATAATTTTGGGAATACTTACTTCTGCCGCATGTCTTACTCGATATGTCGGATTTGTGTTACTTCCAGTGGGTGGAATTGTGCTTTTCTTTGGTATTAAAGGACTTTCTAGAAAACTAATTTACACATCAGTCTGGGGTTTTGCATCTGTAATACCTTTTGGATTATGGCTTGTCAGAAATATGATATTGTCAGGTACTCCAATGGGTGTACGTTTTCCGACAACTTTCTCGCTTGGTGAAAATATTCAGATGTCTGGCGGGTTTATAGGCAGATGTTTCATAATGCAGGGAACAAATCAATTTATTTCAGGCTGGTTTTTTATCAGCTTATTAACAGCAATGACATTTGGTACTTTGATTTTTTATTTTTATAAATTGATTAAAACGAAAGAAGTGAATTGGGCTGTAATATCGGCATTGCTTTATATTATTTTTTATTTTGCTGCAGTTGTTTACGCCGCAACGACTACAAGTTTGGGTTCATTTGAAGACAGGTATCTGATTCCATCATATCCAGCGATTGTTATGTTTATGATGTTTATTATGTTTGCTTTGATGAAATGGGTTAAGACGAGAAAAAGAGTTTTGCATTATACTGCTTTAGTCGGGATGATTGCATTTCTGGGATTTTGGCTTTTTACCGGTCTCGCCTATACAAATTTAATATGTAAAAGATTGTCTGCTAACGGTTTTGGATTCGCAAATTTGAGTTGGAAAAATTCAGATACAATCGGATGGCTTAGAGCAAATAAATTAGAAGGAATAGTATATACTAATGACATTCAGGCAGGGGATCTTCTAGCAAACTTGAATGCCAAATTACTTCCGGCCAAACCTGACTTTTATAAGAATGTGAGCGAAAATACTAAAAATGAATTAATTGAGAGAGTAGAGGATTTTAAAGCAAGTATTGATTCGGGTCAAAGGGTGTATCTTGTATGGTATGCCAATCATTTTCGCAAATATTTATATGATCCGCAGGAACTGACGCAGTTCTGCAATATGACTCTCATAACAAGGCTTCCAGATGGGTATATTATTGCTTTATACCCAAAGAATTATTCGCAACAGATAAAATAAAAAAAAACCTGCTCAAGTTTTTAGCAAAAGCAGGTCCTTGTTTTTTTTTGTTGAATTTTTTTATTATTGGAAAATTCTTTTGATTCGAGATAGTAAGCCAGCGAGGCCGAAAAGACCAATTGTTGTTGGTTCGGGGATTGTATAAAGTTCTGCGACTTCATTAGCACTTAATGCATAATTATAAATTCTAACATCATCAATTAAGCCAGTAAAGCAATTATATGGCGAACCATAATTCAAAAGAGCACCTACAGTAACTGGGGTACTATAGCCTGTAAGAGTGCCATAGCAATTGCCACTAGCATAATAGCTTCCATCCAAATAAAGGTACATTTGCGAACCTTGTCTTACAGTGACACAATGTATCCATTGTCCAACTGGACAAACAGGTGCTGTAGTTTCTACCATGCCTACACCGCTGTATGTGTTATTTTCAGAATACGTTGCAAATGCAAATGAACCATCTTGTCTAAGATCGGACAGCCATTGCCTTCCATATATATTATACTTACTTACTAAGTTTGATTTAGCACCAATAGAACTAATGTTAAACCAGTATGCAACTGTGAAATTACTGCTTCCAAATTCCACAGCATCAATATCGCCACAATTTACATAATCGTTGACTCCGTCAAAGCTCAATGCTCCGCCGATCTTGCCTGCTGTCCACGTTGCGCCTGAAACAGTTCCATTGTAACTGCCAGCAGAATCGCTAGCGATTGTTCCGCTAACTTCATCAAATGCCCAATGAGCAATAGGCGAATCAATGCTTCCAGCGAAAGAAAGGCTGGCAACGCCAAGAATTAATCCGATTCTCAAAATTGTTTTACTCATAGTTTTCTCCTTATAAAAATAAATTAATTAAAATTTCAAACACTAATAGAAGAGGGCGGCTAATGAGGGGAATTTGAAGATAGAAAATGGTTGCGGGCAGAAAGTGAGTTTCCGCTTTCTTCCAACGTTTCGCTCCCAAACTTGTTTCTCCAAGTCCCTCCTTCTAAAACGGTGATAAGCCCACAAAAAGATTTGGGAAAACTTATGACCATCCTAGAAGTTTAAAAAATTGTTAACTTTCCCTATCCTTATTAGTATTATATCATTGATTATTAGAGGGTCAACGTTTTTTTAAAGGTTAACGTAAAATAGGTTTTGTGGTATAAGAGTGAAGATTTTAATGAAAGAAAAATGGACAAAAATACACTGGTATTGCTGTTTAATAGTAAAATCAAAAATAAAAAAGGCAAATTTTGAAATGCTGTCTCAAAGTCATATTAAACGATTTCTCCGCTACGTCTGCTTCGCAGGCTTCGGTCGAAATTACAAATGAAAGGATGAATATGAAAAAAACATTGTTTTTATTAATCATTATATTTTTAGCATCTTACTGCGGCGCGAAGAATTTTATGGTTCAGTCTTTTGACGGCCAGATAATTAGTTATAATGTATTCGGCAAAGGAGATGTTGCGCTTGTATTTGTTCACGGCTGGGCAGGCGACAGCAGATACTGGAAAAATCAGATTCCTGCTTTTGTTTCCAAATATAGAGTTGTCGCAATCGACAGCGCAGGGCAAGGCCATTCCGAACAGACACGCGATGTATATACGCTCGAAGCATTCGGCAAAGATGTCAAAGCTGTCGTTGATGATATAAACGCGACGAAAGTTATTCTAATCGGGCATTCGATGGGCGATGGCGTTATCGCCGAGGCGGCAAAGTTAATGCCTGAAAAAGTCATCGGCCTTATCGGCGTGGATACTATTAATAACCTTGAACAGAGTATGCCCAAAGAAGAATTTGAAAAACTTATCAGCGGAATGGAAAAAGAATTCAAAGCGGAGGTCAGGAATTTTATCGAGCCGATGCTCGGTAAAAATATGAAGCCGGAGTTGCGAAAATGGATTGTCGATGATATTTGCTGTCAGAATCCACAGGTCGGCATAAGCGCGGTAAAGGAATATATCACTCGTTATGACAATCTGGGAATGGCAAATACATACAAACAGGTCAGAGTTCCTGTTCGCTGCATCAATTCCGATTTGTACCCGACCAGTCCTGAAGTAAATCGCAAGTATATAACTTCGTTTGATGTTGTGATAATGCCTGGCTGCGGCCATTTTCCGATGATGGAACGGCCGGAAGAATTCAACAAGCACCTGCACAAATATGTGAAGGAATTAATAAGTTTAAGCAAAACGAAAAAATAATGGGTAAATCGCCGGAACGAGTAGGACAATATTGGGTTTACATCCTCAAGTGCAATGACGGAACGTTTTACACGGGATACACGAGCAATATTGAAAACAGGGTTGCTTTGCATAACAGCGGCAAGGGGGCGAAATACGTAAGAAATAAATTGCCCGCGGTGCTGGTTTATGCTAAAGAATACCGCTATTATAAAAGCGCTTTGAATGGCGAAATAGCTGTAAAAAGATTGCCTCGTAACAAAAAAGAAAAACTTGTAGCAAGATATGCAAAAAAGGTGGTAGCTTGAAAATATTCCTCCGAAGTTTTGGATGCCAAATGAATAAGCTGGATTCGAATCTGGTTGTAAATTCATTTGTTAAAGACGGATTCGAGTTGACGGAAGATGTCGGCAGTGCTGATATTGTGCTTGTAAATACGTGTTCTGTTCGCAATCATGCTGAAGAGCGCGTGCTTTCTATGCTTGGACATTTGAAGCACGTTAAGAAAACTAATCCGCATTTGATCGTTGCGGTCTTCGGCTGTATGGCGCAAAGATGTAAAGATGATTTGCTCAATCATCCGGTTGTAAATATTGTTTGCGGGCCGTTGCAAATACCGGAATTGCCAAAGCTGGTACATAACGCCGTTGAAAAGGTTAAAAAGCAAAAGGCGGTGAGCGAAAATATTCGTCATAAGCCCGAGGCTCAAAGTTTGGTAAGTCTTGATGATTTCGAGCAGGATTTTGATTCTGTCGAGGAAAATTTGCCTGCGCAGGCGTTTGTGCGC
>MHYA01000091.1:28077-40475 GCA_001825675.1 Planctomycetes bacterium GWF2_42_9
AGATCATTACGCAAATTAAAAAACTTGTCGATACGGGCGTTAAACAGGTAACGCTGCTTGGGCAAACGGTTAATTCGTATGAGTATAATGGTGTGGGTTTTGCGGATTTGCTTTATGAAGTGAGCAAAATTGACGGGCTGGAATGGATAAAATTTGTTACTTGTTACCCGCGGAATTTTGATGAGCGGATTTTTCAAGCGATGATCGATCTGCCGAAGGTTTGCAGATATTTGCATATACCTGCTCAAAGCGGGTCGGACAGGATTCTTAAAGCGATGAATCGCGGCTACACGGCCGAGCAGTATCTTGAGATTATTTATAAGGCGAAGGAGATTGTGCCGGATATTGCCGTTGCGGGCGATTTTATTGTCGGCTTTCCGACAGAGACGGATGAGGATTTTCAAAAGACAGTCGAGCTGGTGCAAAAAGCGAAATATAAAAATTGTTTCATTTTCAAATATTCGCCTCGGCCGGGGACAAGGGCGGATGAGAAACTTGCGGATGATGTTCCAAATGAAGTTAAGAAGCAGAGAAACAATGATTTGCTTGCGGTTCAAGAAGCAATTAGTGCAGAGATAAATCAGGAGTATGTAGGCAAAACTTTAAAGGTGATGGTCGAGGGCACAAGCAAAAAAGGCCATCTTGACAGTGCAAGCGGCAAAGAAAATCCGCAGTTGATCGGCAGAAGTGCGGGCGATTATATTGTTGTGTTCGATGGGCCGGAGAAACTTGCAGGACAGATTATCGATGTGGAAATCACAAGAGCAAGTGCATTGACATTATTCGGGAAAACAACTTAGCCACCCCCTTCGAATTTTATTTCAAGTCCCCAAGGGGATTGAAAGATAAAATTCCTGAAGACTCGGGGGCTTTCGCTTCGCTTCAGCTTAGCACTAAGGCACTAAAATTCATTATATATAATATTCTTCGTGTCTTTGTGTCTTAGTGGCAAAAAAAAAATAAAATTTTTGAACTAATCCGGTCAAAGTGTCTTTATTATTTTGTCATCTTATCAATGCCGTCAAGGCAGAGGGCTGACCATGTTTCCATTGTATCTTTGACTTGGTTCAACTCTTCAGCGGACATAAATTCCAACTGCGTAATCATCTGTTCTTTGCGTTCGACTTTGGGTTCTTCCAGTTTCCAGAAATGCACAACGCCGAGGTGAACTTTGCCGACTTCATTCGTATCATCATTCAGCAGGGCGACAACTTTATCTTTATAAGCGGACGCAATATTTACTTCTTCCGCGATTTCACGCTGGACGGCGTCAAGATAGGTATCATAAAAATTTGCATTGAACATTGACATCGCATCGACTGGATTAATGTGGCCGCCGATGCCGATTGAACGTTTTGAGACAAGGCGCGTTTCGCCTGCGCGTTTGCCGCGGACGTAACTAAGATATTTGCCGTCGTTACCCATTATTACGTAAGGTATCAATTGCTTGAAAGAGGGGTCTTTCTCGGCCAGCGGTCTGGGCATAAATGTGCAAACGCCGGGTGCGAAGATTTTGTCCAGATAACGCTGGACATCGAATTGAAGGCCGTGAAATGAGCCGAGTGAATCAAAGACTTCTCTTTTTATTACTAATACCTGTTCATCCTGTGCCATATTTTTCCTTTTTTATCAGGGTTTAGGGTGTAGGGTTTAGGGGATAGGAATCGCGCACGGTGGCGATTGTTGTCTATACCCTATACCCTGTCCCCTGTACCCTATTTTCTAAATTTTCTTCGGCTTCGGGTTTTCGAATATACAACGGAACAAGAGCGACAGGGTCGGCGAATTTGCCTTGCTGTGCCAACTGTGTGCCGAGTTTGTAAACGTTCGAAGCCTTGGGCGACCAATACTTATCGCTTAATATTTTAATGTTTTGAGTTTCAAATTTGTTCGCATAGTAAAGCAAACCTTCGCCAAGCAACCAAATTGGTTCGCTGCCGAACTTTTCTTTGAACTGTTCGGGGGTTATCATACAGTCATCGAGAATCTTTTCCCATAAATTTTCTTTTTTCTCAAAGACAGCGATAAAAAACTGGCCTCGCTTTGCATCAATTATAGTTGCGATCTTATTTATAGATTCATCATCTATATTTTGCGCGATCACATCGCTAGTATTTACGGCGACGATTTTGGATTTGTTTGCCAAAGCCATCATTTTTGCGACGGTAACGGAAATTCTAACACCCGTGAAACTGCCGGGGCCGATCGAAATGTAAACTTCGTTAATATGGTCTGCGGTCTTTGAGATTTCACGTAATAAAACATCTACAGTGTCGAATAATTCGGCGTTATGACGAAGCGGTGCGGAGAAGGTTTTTTCGTCCGATAACTTTCCGCCGACGCCAATGGCGACAGAACCCAATCTGCCTGTGGTTTCAAGTGCAAGTGCTGTTTTTTGATGTGTAAGTACGTTATTTTTCATAAGTTCAGTGATTTTATACAATTATCTTGGCTGTTAAAGCATAAAAAGTAAATTTTTTTAAAAGATTTTACTCTACAACCTCCTTAAACATACCGAAATAATATCCGCAAATATAATAAAAATATTAGAAAAGTAAATATGAAGAAAAAGAGTAATGAAAAAGCTTGATGTAAATGTAAGATTTAGCTTGAATAACGTTGGTTTGATGTTAAAATGGCTAATCTCAATAATTGCCGTAAGGTCGGTAAGATATACCACCCCGAGCGGATATGTAAGATTGGGATGTTGCCTGAGCATCTGAAACTTTTAACTATATTATAGGAGACTACCAGTGTTTATTGGTGTATCTAAAATGAGATGGACTTTGGGCGTACTAACAGCAGTGATAATTCTTTGCACGGCGACATCAGTTGTTTTGGCAGCGGAAAACGCTCCTGCCAAACAGCAGGCAATGCAGATGCAAGGCAAGCAATTTTTAGATATTGCGGTCGAGCAGTATAATCGCGGGCTGAATGAGGACGCAAAAGCGACGGTTCGTAAAACCCAAGCGTACAAAAGCTATCTTAGCGCATCTGACCAGAGCAAACTAGACCAGTTGGCCAAGTCGCTTGGTATCGATGGCTCCGCACCGGTCAATCAGACTGTCGCTGAAAATATACCAGCGGAGCTGATGACGCAGGCCAGAACTCTGGCTGCACAGGGCAATATTGCAGCCGCTAAAGATAAATATTTACAAGCCAAACAAACCGGAAAGTTGACAGCAGAGGAAACAGCCGCGGTTGACGCTGAAATAGCAGCACTCGATCAGGCATCAAAAAATCCGCAAGCACCAGTTCAACAGCCGGGCGTTAATAATCAATACATTCAGTACGTACCTGTCGATACAAATGCAAATCAAACACCAGTTGCACCGAAAGCTGCTCCTGAAGCAAACGCACAGGCCGAAGGCGTGGTAATAATGCCGATCGAGCCGATTACTCAGGTTCCAGCGGAAGCAAATACACAGTCAGTAGTTGCAACGCCTGTAGAATCGCAGCCGACAGTTCCGCCGACAGAAGATCAGGTAAAAGAAAACTATATTGAGACTGTAAAGCAGAAACAGAGAGTTCAGCAGAGTTATACAAAAGCAGTTGTAAATGAAGCAGTAGCAAAAGCGAAAGAATATTCGGCTAAGGATGAATTTCCGGCAGCAAAGGAAGAAATTTCAAGAGCTAAAGCAGTTGTTGAAAATAACAAAATGCTTTTGGGCGATGAAGACTATAAGCAGTATACGACAACATTAGAACAGCTTACAGCGGATATTGATAATCGGCAGTCTGAAATCGAGAGACAAAGCGCTGAAACATCACGTGCGGAAGCACAGGCATCGCAGGAAAAGTTGCGTGCACAGCAGGCTGCGGACAAGCAGAAAAGAATAGAAGACCTTCTTGCCAGAGCAAACGAATATCAGGAACAGCAGAGATATGAAGAAGCACTTGCCCAAATCGATACGCTTATGGCGATCGAACCTACAAACAGGGAAGGCGCGATTCGCAAGCAAATGCTTCACGATATTATAAATCTTCGTACACAACTTGCGATCAAGAAAGAAATCGGCCAGGCAGAAGAGGCCGCTTTCACTGACGTTCAAAGATCAATGATCCCTCATGCTGAATTAATGACTTATCCGCGTAATTGGCAGGATATATCAGCGAAAAGAAAAAGCACTATGATCACCGGAATTTCACAGGTTGATCAAGATGTTTATAACCAACTTCAGTCGCAGGCGGATTTGTCGGCACTTACACCTGAAACGCCGTTCAATGAAGCTATCGAAATTATTAAAAATTCAGTTTCGCCACCATTGAAAATCGTTGTATTGTGGAAAGATCTTGCTGATAACGCATATATCGAACAGGATACCCCGATTGGAATGCACGGTTTTGCCGGTATGCCGATAGGTGAAGCGTTGAGAACGCTGCTTACAGCTATTTCTGGCGGTGTAGCAAATATCGACTATACAGTTAAAGAGGGCATCATAACGGTCGCGACAAAAGAATCTCTGCCTGCAAGCAAACTTGTTACGCAGGTTTATACAATAAATGAAATTATCGGAGCCGGTGCAGATTTTGAACCTATCCAAATGCAGTCAGGCGGCGGCGGTGGTGATGGTGAAATTCAAGTTCAAAGCACCACAAGCGGTACACAGGATTCAGAATCACTAAGAACAGAAAACTCGGATGAGATAGTTACTATTATACAGGAAACAATCGCACCTGAATCCTGGTTGATCAACGGCGGTGAAGGTACAGTTACAAGAACAGCGAATGATTACAGACTGATCATCAGCCAAACGCCGCAGATTCATTTGCAAATACAAAAACTTCTGGATGATTTACGAGCATCTAAAGGCGAACAGGTTTCAATCGAAGCAAGATTCTTGTTTGTAACAGAAAACTTCCTTGAAGATATCGGTATTGATACAAATTTCCTCATCAAAACCGGCGGTAGTTTTTCTGATGATATAGGTATTCTTCAGGATTCGTCATCATTTACACAAGCCAGTGCTACCGGCGTGCCGGGAAGTATCGGCGGCGCTGCGAATGGTGCAAATATAGGCGCAGCGTTACCTGGTGGTGGACTTGGGAGACTCGGTTTGAGCCTGTTTAACGATGATTTGCAGTTGAGCTTCCTTATCAGGGCAACACAGGCACATCGTGATGCGAAAGTTTTGACCGCTCCGAGATTGACGGTTATCAGCGGCGAACGTGCCAATATTAACCTTCAGAAATCGGCAGCGTATATTTCAGATTATGAATTTGAAGATATAACATCATCCGGTGATGATCAGCCAACAAGAGTTATAGCGAATCCGGAATCCGAATATGCAGTCGGCGGCGTTACACTTAACATTACGCCTATCATCAGCGACGATAAAAAATACGTCAATCTTCTGATTGTAACACAGTATCAGCAGTTTAACCTTGATACATTGTTCCCGGTCTTTTCTGATACAACGGGCGAGAAATTTTTCCAAACACTTCCAACTTATGAAACCTCGCTTGTTCAGACACACGTTAACGTTCCCGACGGCGGTACATTGCTGATCGGCGGTCAGAAACTTGGCGCTGAAATCAACAGAGAAGCGGGTGTGCCGGGCGCTTCGAAAGTTCCAATCATTGGCAGATTGTTCAGCAACCGCAGCAAAGTTAAAGATCAGGAAGTATTGCTTATTCTTGTTAAGCCGACGATTATTATCAAGGCTGAAGCTGAAGAGGAATTTTTTGCTCCTCTGCGAGAAAGATAATAGTCAAGATGAATTAAAACAAAAGGCCGATTTTTATGTCGGCCTTTTTTATTTTGCTGATTTTAAAGTTTTTATTGTTCAAACTTCTGTTTTAATGCCTGATAGCCGTAATGCATCATAAGGTTATCGAGGATAATCATCGCGGTGTAATTTTCCGCAACAGGCCAAACACGTGCAACAATGGTTGGATCGCGGCGTGTTATCGCGGCCAGGGCTTCATTTTCCAATGTATACTTATCGATCGTATGCTGCGATTTATCGATTGTCGGCGTTCCTTTAACAGCGAGTCTTACGACAATATCCTGACCGGTTGAAAGGCCGCCTGTGATGCCGCCTGCGTTGTTGGAATCGAAAACGACTTTGCCGTTTTCGGAGTGCATCTGATCGTTGTCCTGCGAGCCGGTCATATCTTTGACCGCAAAGCCGGCGCCTACTTCAACGCCTTTTACTGCGCCGATGCCGAGCATTTCGCCGAGTTGGCCGTCAAGTTTGGCGAAGACAGGTTCGCCAAGTCCGACGGGAACGCCTTTCACCACAACTTCTACAATACCGCCTGCGGAATCGCCTGTCGCCGAGATTTCGTTGCAGGCTTTTACCATTTCTTCGGCTGTATCGATATCCGGGCAATTCAATATATGATGAACGCCGTATTTTTCCTTTATATATTTGGCGTCCATTTTCGGAGCTTTATCGCGAATCTGGTCTATTTCCTGTTCGATTTGCGCGAAGACAGTCATTTTCTCCAGGAATCGCATCTCGGCGTTGATTCTGCCTTTTGTGTAGATTTCCTGATAGAAGGGGTCATAATCGCATCTCATTTTTTTATAATTATCGCAATACTTTAGGGCTTTTGTGCTGTCGATTTCACCGCAGCGAACACCCGCCAGTTCCTTAACATAGCCGCAAATTTCAATGCCGCATTTTTTGAGGATTTTTTTGGCGACATAGCCGGCAGCGACAATAGTTGATGTATATCTGCCGCTGAATATGCCTGCGCCGATAGAATCGTCCGCGGGGCCGTATTTTACGAACGAAGCGTAAGATGCATGGCCGGGGCGGGGAGTGCGGTTTGTGTCCTGATATTGTTTTATGTGAATGAAATGCCTGTCGAGATTGGGAATCAGGATTGTCAAAGGCGTGCCGTTTGTCAGGCCTTTATTGCCTGCGTTTTCGACTGTGTCGGCGGCATTTACGCCTGTGTATATAACTGGTAAATCAGGTTCCTTGCGAGGTGAGCTTAATTCGTCGGCTCCCGGCTTTCGTAAAAGCAAATCGCCGTAGATTTCCTGCTCGTTTATTGCCATAGCAGGGGGACAACCTTGAATGCACGCCGTCAGGCCGTCCTGATACGAACCGCCTGCAACCGTTACCTGATACATTTTTCCAAAATGACAACCTAACATTATATTGCTCCTTTACTAAAATTTCGTTGATAATTTACCAGACAAAATTGTTTTGAACAAGTTAAAAAGCCTAATAAAAGGTATTGTTGTTTTTTACAATCCAATCCGCCGCGGAGTCTATGTCTGAAAAAACTATAGCCTTTGACTGGATTTCGCCCAAATGTTTTGTGCCGTGTCCTGTCAGCAGGTATATGCCTTTGCCGCCGACATTTTGCGCAAGTTCGACATCGTGCGGATGGTCGCCGATGCTGAAAGATTTCTTCAGGTCGATGTTATACGCCGCTGCCGCCTTGTGCAGAAAAAAAGGCTTCGGCTTGATGCACTCGCATTGTGCGTCTCTTTTGTGCGGACATACATAAATATCCGTTATGATTATATTCTGTTCCCGCATTGCCGTGAGTATATACCTGTTTATGTTATCAACGTCTTGGGCAGTGATAATATTTTTTCCGATTCCCGACTGATTTGTAACAATAAATAATTTATAATGCTTTTGCAGCATTTGCAGAGCTTTAAAAACGTTATCGATAAATATTACTTCATCAGCGTTTTTTATGTATCCACGTTCTTCTATTATTGTTCCGTCACGATCTAAAAAAATAGCTTTGTTCATAATTGTTTGTCCGCAATTTGCAAAATCCTGTAATTGTTTATTTTGTGATTTTTTGGTTCGTAAGCAATGAATATTATGGCAAAAAGTATGATAATAATGCTTAGAATAATACCCGTGTCAAAGGACCCTAGCAGGTCCGCGAGCTGACCTCCAATTGTTGGACCTGTAAGGCCTGCCAAACCATACCCAACGAAACAAAACGGGTAAAGCGCAGAAAACAATTCTGTGCCGTATAATTTTACAATTGAAGCCGCATATACTACAAAACATGCACCGAAACCTGTTCCTGCTATTGCAAGGACTATCAGAAGCAAACCTGACGGCATCTTTATTATCAGCGGTAAAAGCGAAATAGCCAAAAAAGAAAGCGACATAAGTACGGTTTTGCGGGCGCCGATTTTATCATGAATCTGCCCCCACATGATGCGCCCGAATGCGTTGCCAATCGCAAAGATTGAAATCCCCAGCGTAGCTATTTTATCATTGTATCCATCGTGCAGAATGATTGGTTTAAGATTGCCCACGACAAGCAAGCCGGCGAAAGTCCCCGCGAACATACCAAATGCCATTGCGATAAATAGATTTGTACGGAGGTGTTGTCTTAATATACTAAAATCACTAATATTCTTTTCAATGTATAAACCTTGTTGATCAGGTTCTTTCAGAATGAGTGAAGCGGACAGGATTATAGCTCCGAACAGAAGCCCATTTAAACCAAAAATTTGCAGAACATCCAATTGCATAGTTGAAAGCATATATTTGGCAAACTGACTGATAACTATAGCTCCTCCTCCGAACCCCGAAACAGCTACGCCGGTAACAAGGCCTTTATGTTCCGGGAACCATTTTACAGCAACTGTCAAAGGGCAAACATAACAAGCACCAATGCCTGCGCCATGAATAAAACCGATGCCGATTAAAATTAACAAAAAATTTCCATTTGAAGCAGACGCCAGCAGATGACCTGCGCAGAACAAGACTGCTCCGAAAGCCGAAATGATACGTGGTCCAAATCTGCTTAAAAATCTTCCAGCGGGAACCATCACGCCGGTAAAAACAGCAATTGTGGTGCCGAAGATTAGTCCGCATTGAGCATTTGTAAGTTCATATCTGCCGGTCAGCGATGGAACAAAAACGCTCCACGCATAAATACTGCCCAGTACGGATTGTATAAGGATGCAGGCTAAAAGGATCGTCCATTTTTGCATAGTATTTTCCAGCTATTTTTAGATTATGTTGTGCTGTACAACAAACGTTCATAATCTTCAACGCTGCAATTATTTAGACAGCAGTTGATGATTTTTGAACCGAGCGTGTCCAAATCCGGGCACAAAAACTTTTCCAGTTCTCTGTGGAAGAAATCCTGCAATATTTTAGCGCCGGCGTCATATCCATCAACGCCTACTTCCGGCTGTCTATCGACACGCAGAAATAATTCATGCAGAGGCGTTCCTTCAATCTGTATCGAATTAAGAGCGTATCCCAGTAATGGACATCGTGCAGGCTGCACCTGGCGCGGAAGAAATTTCGCGGCTCCTTTCCTTGCGAGGTATTCACGCGCTATCCATTGAGGAACAAAACCTGTATCCCACGCTCCAACATATTGATTTGGCGTCAAAGTGTAGCGTACTTTTGGCGTGTTTTGAATTTGTCTAAGCAAAAGGTTGGCATGGTCAACTATCCTGCCTGTCGCGAACGGCCAATAAGAACCAACGCCTTCACTGGCCATTCCTTCGTTATCTGTGATACTTGGATTTGAATAGCCCCGCGGTGCAACCAGCCGCCATAGCCACGCCAGTGCCGCTGGCAGAAGATGCATAAAACCTACAATGCCATAGGTTGGCTGGTTCTTCGTGCAGGGAGGCGTTCTGATGCCAAAATTGCGAATTTGAACTTCAACTGTTCCATTAACTATATCTGGCATCAAATGTCGGGGAAGAATTACACGCGGGTTTGGGCAAGGCAAACCCGGTTTGTCCTCGGTGTGTTCCCATATCAAACAGCTTGCACTGCTAACGCCTTGCAGATTTAGAAAAATCAGCGGCTCTGATGGATTGACAGTTATTGCTTCGGTGTATGGATCTGTGCCATATTTATCGATATGATTCAATCGGATGAACCACGCCTGCTCTGCATCGCCGGCAACTATGTATCCATTATTGTTTTGTTTTATCGGCTTGCACACAGCCATATCGTCAGTTACTGGATGCAGAGCACAGCCCTGATTAAGAACAAGATACCGCTCTTCGCCGGTTACGATATTGCGACCAAGCATTAGTCGGCCATCTGCCTGACGATGGGCATATTGCAGCATTTCGCTTTTACCGCTGCCGCTTGCACCTTCGTGCATTATCGTCGTAATATTGTCATAAGGCGTAACCACCTGTACTGTAGAGGCGTGCAGGGTCGGCCATTCTTCTTTTTCTCCCTGTGCAAGTAAAACGCCGTAAACGCCTTTTTTGGCGCTAGGCCCAGGATACAAATTATAAGAAAAAACCTCGTGCAGACCATTAAGACGATTATGCACTACCAGTTGTTTGTTGTCAAAGTGAGTATGTCTGAACGTTGGAGCAAGATAAATAAGGCTGCATACTCTAAAATCATCGGGAAGATTTTCGATTGAGATTATTCCCTGAAGGTCCGCAAGGCCGCCTATAAAAAAACCTGCATTATCGGGGGCGATCAGAAGTGCGCCTCTTTTTGCGTTTGCCTCGACGCCTCCCGGTATAAACGGCATTACGACCAGCCTTTGCAGGGCAAGCCATTCAAAAGTTTCCTGTCTGACTGGCTCAAAAGGTTTGCCGAATCGTTCCGCAAATGTGTTTTTGTCTGTCGGCTGATTATCGGCGACTACCATACAATGAGGGTCACGCCGCCGCATATATGGTTCGGTATAATTTATGGATAATCCATTTTTGCACTTTGTAACAGTTGCCTCGACAAATCGGCCGCGGCCTGGAACATCGTATGCGACTTCGAAAATACCTTCAGTTTTTCCGCCCATTGCCAGTTCAAACAAATTCTTCCGGTTTTTAGGAACGGTATAACTTTGGCATTTTTTGAGCAAATCAAGTATGTGCGGCGGCAGGGGAATTCGCTCCCACAGATGTTCGGTATCAGTTATCATTTTTTTCGGTGTCTCCATTTCCATTTAATTATTCTAAGGTGCAGTATAGACAGACTAACTGCGTCGAATTTATTGCTGATTATTTTGAGGGGGAGCAATCTGAAAAACCGCTCAATAAAAGAGCAGCCCGCAGCTTGCATAAAGTGATTAAATAAAAACCCGCTTATTAGCAGTTTAAAACCGCTTTTTGGCCCACATTAGGCAGGTAAAAACCTCCCGGCAGTCAGCCAGCAGAAAATATTATACGTCGTTGTTGAGATTGTGCAATAAAAAACCATTTTTTATTTATTGGGGTATTGGGCTTTATCTGGTTGTTCAAGCGGGGAACCATCGAGTATAAATATTATCATTCGTTCTCCGGTAACTGTGCTTATGTCAGTATGCAGACTTATAATTTTTTTGCCTGTAATTTCAGCGATAACAGCGTTTAAAAGCGGCATTGCTTTTTCGATAAGTTCCGCTCTGATCTGTTTGACCAGAGCTCTGCCAGTTGCGCCTTCTGTACTTTTTGCTAATTGCTGTTCAGCGGGAGTTAAAACGCGTTTAAGGCGTACAATAAGCATATCATCAATTATATAGGTTTTGGTTTCTTCCGGCCCTCTACCCATATACTCTTTTTCAAATTTGATGATCGCTTCGCTTATATCTGCTTCAATTTGCCCTTTATTTTTTTTCATAAATTAACTTTGATATAATTATTTATTTATAGAAAATTTCAAACCTTTCCCAAAAATCAGGGAAAGATTTCGCAACACAAGTTTCGTTTTCGATAATCTGTTCGCCAGTTACCAGGCCAGCGACAGCAAAACTCATCGCGATCCTGTGATCGTTGTGCGGGTCTATTTTGGCGCCTTTGGCTTGAGTTGTTCCTTTAATTATAAGCGAATCCTGGTCGCAATTTGCCGAAACGCCCATTTTGTTTAATTCCGCAGCCATTACGCCAAGCCTGTCGGATTCTTTATGCCTCAAATGGCCGATGTTGGTTAATCTGCTAGTGCCGTCAGCGAAAGCGCACGCAATCGCCATTGGCGGAACCAAATCAGGAATATTGCTCATATCCTGCACGATTGCATCGAGCCTGCCGCCTTCGATTATCACTTTATTATCTTTTTGAAAAATTTCGCAGCCCATTTTTTCGAGCAGGTTTATAAATTCTATGTCGCCTTGCTTTGTGTTTTTTCGCAGGCCGCTAACGGTAACTTTGCTTTTGCAAACAGCGGCGGCAAGGAAGAAAAATGAAGCGCTGCTGTAATCGCCCTCAATAATAATATCCGCGGCTTTGTATTTTTGGCCTGCGGGGATGGTTATCTGTTTGTATTTTTTGTTTTCCGATTGAACGCCAAACTCCGACATCATTTGTGTGCTTATATCGAAATATGGTTTTTCTGTCATTTCATCGATGCAATTTAATGTTACGCCTTTTTGAGCGTAAGCTGATGAGATTACGATCGAACTGAAATACTGCGAAGTTTTGGCGCCTTTAATGGATGCTTCTCCGCCGGGGACTCCGCCGCCATAAACTTTTATCGGCGGGAAACCTTCCTTTT
>MHYA01000092.1:0-771 GCA_001825675.1 Planctomycetes bacterium GWF2_42_9
CTTTAGCCACAAAGGCACTAAGACACTAAGATTCTAATTATTTTTTTATCACTGATTACACAGATTACACGGAATTTTTTTTATTTGGGCAGACACATGGGTCTGCCCCTACAACCCCTCGAATCCATCTTGTCTTCGACAGCGAGGACAGGTAAATCGAGGGGCTAACAAATCATTTACCCATTACCAGATAATCACGAATAATTGAAAAAGCCTGATCGCGGTATTGCGGGACTTCATTGAAAAATTCGTGCTGGGCGTTTTCGATAAATTCAATTTCAGTATTTTTAAATTTCGCCATTATAAACGGAAGATTATATTTCCACGCGACGGTCGTATCTTTCGTGCCCTGGATTACCAGCAGCGGTTTATTAATATCGGCGGCGGCAGCAATTTTTTTATCCCATTCAAACATCGCTTTTACCCACTTGAGCGAAATAAATTTTGCCTGCAATGGGTCGCTATGTTTCACAAAGCGGACATATTCTTTATCGGAAGAAATGTTGCGGAAAACTCTGAATATGTTTTTCATGAATGGACTGTAGATTGCGCAACCTATTTTTGAGAGCGTCCATAAGGTGCAGCGAACCAGAGGAGCGGCGAGAATGATTTTGTCCACGAGATTCTCTGGATGACAAGTCAGGTAGTCCATAACAACTGCGCTGCCCATACTGTGGCCGATGATATTGTATGGGCCGTGCATCTGCGGTTTTATGATTTTGCAAAATCCGTCGAGGGCCAAACTGTATTGCGAGAAACTATCGATCACGG
>MHYA01000092.1:863-3497 GCA_001825675.1 Planctomycetes bacterium GWF2_42_9
GTGCCGCTGTGCTGAAGGAAACCGTGGACGATAATTAGCGTTGCTCGGTATTCTTTCGGGATAAAGGTCTGCCCGATCAAATTATGCCCGCCGGATTTGAATTCAAAGTATCGATGGTCAACGCCGGTGAAATCGAGGTTATATAATTTCGAATACTCTTCAAACGTTTTGAAATGTTTATTGAACATTAGCATCCTTACACTTAGTTCCACAAATTTCGCAAATCACACTTCCTATAGCGCTGATGCCGAAGAGAATCGGGCATACAAGCACCGCAAGGATAAAAAATACCGCCTCGTCGCCATTTTTACCAGAGAAAAACAGGCCGTAAACAACATTATGCAAAATTGCAGAGAGAGGAATCATTGCAGCCGATGCGCCAGCAATTATGAAAAATATTTTTTCCAGCTTTGCAGCCCTGCTTTTGACTGCCATTACAATTTGCAGGATGCCAAGGATGAAAAATGAGCCGGCTAATCCTATCAAAACAGGAATTGGTATATGTCTGATAGCCAAACGTTCGTTAAGGCCGAAAATACTTACGAGCAGCACAACGAAAATCGCCACAAGTAACCACAAAACGAGATTTCGTATTTTATTCACCATAACTAATAGCCACAGAGACCACAGAGTTCACAGAGATATTTACGTTTTAACTTCCGCGTGGGCTAAAGCCCACCCTACAAAACTTAACTCTGGATTCCCGCCTGCGCGGGAATGACATAGGCTTTGGCTTTATTCGTGTTCATTCGTGGTTTAGTTTCATCAGCGGGGTTGCAGCCGATGATTTTCTCGCGTTTGTTGTTATAACGATACGTCATATTCAAACGATAAATCAAATATGCTGTCAATGGGCCGAGGGTGAACAAGCCGCGGAGCGTGCGATAGAAAATTCTATCAAGGCGGTAATACTGGCTATACAACCAATCGGCGCCGTTTTGCAGTTGCTTTGCGGTCATTAGTTTCGGCTGAATAACGACGTGGCGATAATCGTAATGACTCCAGTCGCTGTCGGTGATTCGGCCTGCTTTTTCAAATTCTTCACGCAACGGCGTGCCCGGCTGCGGAGTTAAAATCGCAAGTTGGAGAGCATCGATTTTCGCTTTGCGCAGAAACGCAAGCGTATTCTCGAATACCGTTACATCGTCGCTATCCATACCGACAATCATACCGGCTTGGACGCCGATGCCGCGTTTGCGGATCGTCGCGATCTTGCGGATGTAATCATCGGCGGGATTAAATTCCTTGTCCATTGTCTGCAAATTTTTCTTGCTTGTTGTTTCAATTCCCACAAACAGCCCACGGCAACCGGCTTTATAAGCCAAATCCAAAAGCTCTTTATCCTCGGCAATCTCTAGCGAGCATTGGCTTATCCATCTCTTCTTCATTGGTATCATTGCTTTGAAAAGTTTTTTCGCATAATCAACATCGGCGATGATGTTATCGTCCACGAACATAAAATGTTTCGGTGTCTCCTTGAGTTCCTCTAAAACATTTTCCAACGGGCGAGTCGAATAGTTATGATTGAAAAACGCGGTAACTGAACAGAATCTGCATTTATGTTGACAGCCTCGGCCGACCTGAACGGCGTGCGTTGTGATGTAATGCTCTTTCTTGAATTCGAGCAGACTGCGGCGCGGTACGGGCACATCTGATAAGTCTGTCTTAGTGCGATTATCGTAGAGCTTTTTATAATTTTTGCTCTGGATATCTTCAAGCACCTGCGGCCAAACGCCTTCGGCCTGGCCTGCGACGACGATGTCAAAATGCTCCATAGCTTCTTTTGTGCAAAGCGTAGGATGGAAACCGCCTGCGACGGTGATGATGCCTCTGCTGCGGAAATGAGCGGCAAGTTCATACGCGCGATTCGCAAGGCCTGTCATAAACGAAATGCCGACAACGTCCGCATCGGCCCAAATGTCGGCTGGCTCGACATTCTCATCATAGAGTGTAACTTTATGCCCCATCGGCGTAAGAGCGGCAACCGTGGTCAAGCCCAACACACTAAACCGCAGCATTTTTCTTTTCGGCACTTCATCGTGTTCGGAAGTTACTCTCAAATGCTCGGCGGCTGGTAATATAAGTATAATTTTCATTTTTGTTCTCCTATATAAATTACAACCAAACCATAGCCACTAAGACACAAAGGCACAAAGAATTTAAATCAAAAGTGTTTATTCGTGTTCATTCGTGGTTAATACTTTCATTCAATTTGATACAAAACTTCGCAGATATCTGCTTCCGGCGATACAGACGGTTTGTGATTACATTTGAAAACGCCAAAAGCAAGTGCTGCGACTATAACAAAACTAAAAATAACCCAATGATTCTTAGTAATTCCATTTCTTATCAGTTTGCTTAACTTCATTTTTTTATTTTCCTTTATATGTATATTGTTAATATCTTAACTATTTTTTGAAAAAAATTTGTTTACTTTGTAGGGGCAGACCTGCGTGTCTGCCCTGGGCGAACACATAGGTTCGCCCCTACATATTGGCTAACTTAGTTTGCATTGATGTTGCTCCGCACTTTTTCGAGGATCGCGACTAATTTATGCAAATCGTTCTGGCTGAAACCTGTCATTGCTTCTTTTGTCATTTTATCGTAGAGCGGCTCGGCTTTTTCAAATAATTT
>MHYA01000092.1:3546-27930 GCA_001825675.1 Planctomycetes bacterium GWF2_42_9
AACAAAGTCTGATTTTTCCATACGGTCAATCAGCGTTGTAACATTTGCGCGATTGACAAGCATCATTTCGCTAAGTTGAGCCTGGCTTAAGCCTTCGTTGCCGCCTTGATACGTCAGCAGCATCATCACGTTAAACTGTACATCGGTTAGGCCGAAATCCTTGAAGAACGCATCGGCACGTTTCTTAAGACTGGCTGTCGTATAGTAAATATTCAGCATAGCTTCGTGTTCGACTATCGCGAACCCCCTTTTCAACTTTAATTCTTCTTTTAATGCCATATTTAATTCCAAATACTATCATCTATCTGCTAACAACTATCAACTAGAATGTTAACATATAAACTATCTACTTACTAACTACCTGTCAATAGGAATTTTCCACGATTTTTAATATTTTTATAAAATTATGTTTTTAGAGACTTACGGCTTGTCTATAGGCTTAAATTCAAGCGTTTGTGGGGATACAATTCCGCCTGACATCAACATCTTGAAAGCATCTTCGACAGTTAATGTTGTCTGCACAATTTCTTCGGCAGGAACAAACTCGAAAAAGCCTGTGGTTGGATTCGGGGTTGTGGGGATAAATACTTTGCAATACTTTTTGCCGTTTGTGTCTTCGATATAGCCAGTTAAAAAGCCAATAGCCTTTAATCCAGGGCGAGGGAAGTCCACGAGCACAACAGATAGAAAGGCATCTCTGCTGGGGAGAGAAAGTGTGCTCATCACCTGCTTTGTGGCGGAATAAATTGTTCGCAGGACGGGTATTCTCATCAACGCCCATTCGCCTATGTGTATTAATTTTTTACCGAAATATTTGTGGGCCATTGTGCCGACGAGATAAACCAGCAGGAAAAGTATCAATATCGAGAGAATGGATGTAGCGATGCTGACATACGCCGGCGGATTGGTTTGAAAAGTCGGATCATTTATAACGTGTGCCAATAACTTTAGCAGCCATGGCTTGAGAAAGCCGGCCATCCAGTCGAACAGCCAACGCATAACGAGCAGTGTAATGCCGAACGGCATTAAAATTAGAACGCCTGCAAAAAGATTGTTTCTGATATTTGTTGTAAAAACTTTCCAACCTGTTTGTTTATGTTTTGTCATTTTAAACCCTTTTGAGCGGTGATTTTAATGAAATTCTGCGAATTGTACAGATAATAATTTCAAGGGAAAAGCTGAAATATACAGTTTTTTCTCTTGATTTTATCTTTTTTTACAGGTATCACTTTTGAAACTTTTAGGAGGAATAAGGATGAACACAGACTATTTACGTGTATTTATATTTCTAATCTTGTTTACCACTACATCATTCGGCGGGCCATTTTTTTTAAAGACCGCGCTTAAAACAAAATTCGTTGATAATAACGGTGTCGTGTTTTTTTTCGGTGATACCGGCATTTCAAAATCAGGGCTTTTTAAAACTAACGGAACAAGGGAGGGAACCGTCTTAATTAAAGATAATTTCAGCAAGGCAATTACATACATCGGAGATATGATAGTTTTAAACGGGTTGTTGTATTTCATCCAAATAAATTCATATCAGCAGATGGAATTATGGGAAAGCGATGGAACAGAAAGCGGCACAATATTAATAAAAAATCTTGAAGGATTTTCGATGCCGGAGGAAATCATAAATGTTAATGGAACTATTTTCTTCGGCAGCACTGATTATGAAGGATTTTACGAACTTTGGAAAAGCAACGGAACTTCGGAAGGAACGGTTATTGTAAAGAATATAGTTCCCGGGGACGGATCATATCCAGAAGATTTGACAGCTTTTGGCGATTTATTGTTTTTTACGGCGTTCGATGAATATGGCAGACGCGAAATCTGGAAATCGGATGGAAGTGAAGAAGGAACCACTGTCATAAAAGCAATCTCTTTGGAAAATTCAAAGGCAACAAACTTATGCAAAGTAAATAACTTAGTTTATTTCAGCGCAACCGATGGAACACTCGGGCAGGAACTTTGGAAAACAGACGGCACTAGCGAAGGAACCGTTCTGGTTAAAGACATATATCCGGGAAGTTTCGATTCCTATCCCAACAATTTAACAAACGTAAACGGCACATTGTTTTTTACCGCGATAAATGACGCCAACGGTTATGAATTATGGAAAAGTGATGGAACTTCCAATGGCACAGTTTTAGTCAAAGATATATATCCAACTGCGTCTGTCAGCTATCAGCCGCAGTATTTAACAAACGTTAATGGGACATTATTTTTCTATGCCAGCAATGATGTAAATGGTTCTGAACTTTGGAAGAGCGACGGCACAAAAGCGGGAACTGTGATGGTGAAAGATATA
Source organism: Planctomycetes bacterium GWF2_42_9 (assembly GCA_001825675.1). GTDB lineage: Bacteria > Planctomycetota > Phycisphaerae > Sedimentisphaerales > UBA12454 > UBA12454. Next base: position 5,858 of record MHYA01000092.1, read on the forward strand.
AATCCAACAAACAGTTCAATCGTTAGTAATACGGTAAATATAAATGGAATTCTTTATTTCTCTGCGACAAATGGAAGCGAGGGAAATGAACTTTGGAAAAGTGATGGGACAAAAGACGGCACGGTAATGGTTGCCAATTTAAATCCTAACGGCAATTCCTATCCTGCTTTTATAACACTTTCTGAAAGTGGAATTTTATATTTTTACGCGACCGACGGAACGAATCAGGGATTGTGGGTGGATTCTGCAGAATGCAGTGAAAGGTTGTGGAGCGATTTGAATCTCGACTGCAAAGTTGATTTCAAAGACTTTGCGGTAATGGCTTCGGAATGGATGGAATGTACGAAAAGTTCGTGTAATTAAAGTACTTAATTACATTAAGAATTTTTAGGTTTGAAAATTTTGAAATTAGCGAATTTGAATTTTTGCAGCATATATTGCAGCATTGTATAAAGCGTGAGAAGGCCGTAACGCATACTGCGAGGTAAATTAATGCTTGAGGCTTCCTTGAAATAACGGCAGGGAACTGGAGCATCAGCGATTTTAAAATTAAAGTACGCGGCCTGTGCTAGAAATTGCGAATCGAAAACGAAATCATCCGAGTTTATTTCGTAAGGAATTTTTTCAAGAACCTGGCGTTTGTACACTCTAAAACCACTATGAAAATCACCGAGGTTTTGGCCTAAAATGAAATTTTCAGTGATGGTCAGCATACGGTTAAACAAATATTTGTAAAGCGGCATACCGGAGTCCAATGTTTCCCTACGTGTTCGGATTCGACTGCCAAGCATAACATCACAAACGCCTGTCATCAGAAAACCAATGAAGAATGGAATCAGCCTGCTGTCATATTGATAATCGGGGTGAAGCATAATTATAACATCGGCGCCTCTTTCGAGAGCGGCTTTGTAGCAGGTTTTCTGATTGCCGCCATAGCCTGTGTTTTTTTCGTGCTCGATAACTGTGATGCCGAGTTTTTTGGCGAGTTCGACGGTGTTGTCCTTGCTGCAATCATCGACGAGGATAATGTCTTTGTGAAATTCCTGCGGAATGTCCTTTAAAGTTGCCTCCAAAGTAGCGGCAGCATTGTAGGCGGGCATTACGATGACAGTTTTTATGTTGTTATATGTTATTTGCAGCAAATTAGTAAAATCCTATTTTACGGCGACAACTTCCTTGACTTCTGGAATGCGCTGTTTGAGGAGTCTTTCGACGCCCATTTTTAAAGTCATCGCCGCTCCGGGACAGCCTTTGCAAGCACCCTGAAGACGAACTTTAACTGTGTTGTCTTCCGTAACTTCTACTAATTCTATATCGCCGCCGTCGTTTTGCAGCATCGGTCTAATACCGTCTATAACTTCTGAAATCTGATCTTTTAATGATTTGTTGCCGTGGCAACCGCAATTTTCACACATATAAAACTCCATAATTAAAACTAATTAAAGATAGAATTATACCAAACAATTATAAATTCACCACTGTTTTTACGTTTGATAAGGAAAATCGATGGTGAGATTATAATTGCCTTAAGGCGACCTACATTAACCATTTCACAAACTAGACGGATGGTGACAAAACGGTATAGATTCCCGCCTGCGCGGGAATGACACGTGAGATGATTCGATGCAAGAAGACAACGGGAGTAATTAAAAAAAAGTCCCAAATATAGAAATATAAATAACTTGAACAAATTTAGCCGAAGATATATAATGTTAAAATAGATAGTTATACCCTTCAGTGCCAGACTATTTCGAATGCGGCTTGCCTGAAAGCCTGTGCATCGGAAAAGTTTTTAGACCGGTATTATGCGTAACTAATTGTAATAGTTAAACTTATAGGAATTATTTATGGCTGGAATGTTTTACACATTACAGGAAGTAATCGAAAAGTTAGGCAAAAGTGATGCGGAAATCAGGACACTTGTTAAAGAAGGTAAACTTCGTGAATTCCGCGATGGAGCGAAACAACTTTATAAAATTGAGGATGTAGACGCGATCGCATCATCAGGCAAAGGCGGCGAAGCGGCGTTAAACGATTCTCTTGAAATATCAATAGATGAAAGCGGCGAGGTATCACTAGCACCGGAAGAACTGGATGTTCTTATGGGAACAGGAGATAAGAAAGCCGATAGTTTTAAACTCGATGAAACCGGCGAGTTGATGGCCGATGCCAAACTCGATGACGGTTTTAGCGACAGCAGCACAAAAGCAAGCGGAAGCGAAATATTACTTTCACCTGCTGAAACAGGCAGACTTGACAGCACGCGAGCCAACGAAACCGCTGAAATCTCACTAGACGCCAGTTCGGAACAAAACGCGGAAGTAGCCAGCGGGGATACAAAGATTTCAGCCGGCGGCGATACAATAAATGTATTAAGTGATTCCGATACAGGTTATAAAATTTCGGAAGATGCAAGCGGCGATACCAGATTAATAGATAAGACTCCAAAGGCACTAGACCAAAAAGGGCCGGCTGACGATGGCGGAATCGCAAGACTTGATGAAGACATCAATCTTGAGGGCGCCGGGAGCGGTTCGGGCTTGCTTGATCTTTCTTTGCAGGCAGACGATACATCGTTGGGTGCAGTGCTTGACGATATTTATCCTGAAAACGCGGGCGGCGGACAGGCGGCGGGAATCGATCAGACTCCCCTTCCTTCAATTGGTGATGAATCCAGCGCACCTGCACTTCAAGACGACCAATTCGAAGCTGAACCGGAAGCCGTAATCGAAGTCCCTGATGAAGTAGTCGCGGCGGCATCGCAAGTACCTTCGGCAATGCCAGTAGGCGCGGTAGCAATTTATGAAGCACCGGCAGATTCAACAAGCAATATATATGGCGCTCTGCTATTCATACCATTTGCAATACTAATTTATAGCGTTCTTGTGGTTATCGCAGGATATAAGCCGTTGGTAACGCCAGCGGTAACGGCAGTTGGTCCGATAATATGGTACGTAGCGGCAGGATTGGCGTTTGTTACCATTATTGGAGTGCTTATGGCGACGGTAGCTGGTGCACCTAAAAAACCAAAAGCACCGAAAGCTCCTAAAGCTCCGAAGGCTCAAAAGCCAGTAAAAGAAAAAAAGGCTAAGAAATAGGAATAGAAGGGCAGACACATAGGTCTGCCCCTACAATGCGCCTCCGTGCCGGAGGCGGCTAAACAAATTTTTATAAATTGTGCCCAATAATTGAATTAAATCATGCGTAATTTTCAATACTACTAATCACAATTTTTTTGCAAATTTTATTGGCATTTCAAAACGCTTGTGATAGGATTTTACAGCATATCAGCGTTTTTAATATTAGTAATGGATTAATTTCCACCGTAAGGCGGAAAAGTTTGTTCAGGAAAGGACAATAAAATGCGAATTAAAAATATCACACTTCTTGCAGTAATTTCATTGGGCATTGCTCTGCTCACAAGCGGCTGTACTAATCGTGAAGTAGAAGATCTCAAATTGAGAAACCGTAATCAGCAGCAGCGTATCGATGAACTTGAGAGCCAACTCAACGTCGCAAAACTTAAACTGTCGCAGTTGGAAAAACAGCTTGCTGACTGCCAGGCAGGATTAGATACAGACCTTGATGCTCTGAACAAGAAAATCGCACTTCTTGAAGAAGACATCGCTAAGAAAGAAGAACTTATCAGACAAATGCAAAGTCAGCTTGGCGGTTCGATACTTCCTCCAGAGTTGGCAAGCGAACTTCAGAAATTCGCGGCGGAAAACCCAGATATGGTTACCTTTGACGAGGCAACCGGAATGGTTAAATTCAAAAGTGATTTGCTGTTCCAGAAAGGCAGCGATGTAGTAGCGCCGGAAGGTATCAATATGCTGAAAAAGTTCAGCGAAATCATCAATTCACACGCAGCGGAAGGCTTTGATGTTACAATTGTCGGCCATACCGATGATATGCCGATTAAAAAATCTGAAACAATGGTGGCTCATCCGACAAACTGGCATTTATCTGTCCATAGAGCGATCGCAGTTGAGAAGGTTATGGAAGGCGCAAGCGTTAATCCGAAACGTATGGGCGTTAAAGGTTACGGCGAATACAGACCTATCGAAGCTAATGAAGCCGGCAATAAAGGTAATGCAAAGAATAGACGCGTTGAACTGTACTTAGTACCGGCAGGCAACGTTAAATAATTTAGTCTGTTAAATAAACGTTTACAACAAACCCGCACTTGAATAATCTCGTGCGGGTTTTTTTATGGATAAGCAAATGACATTTTAAACGTTAAACGAGATTCTTCGCTATGCTCAGAATGACAAGGCGCAATGCAATAAAAAGTACGCAAATCCCTGCTTGCAAAAATGCAGTTTTGAACATAACATTATTGCTATGAAAACGGATATGGTAGAAAAAATTGAGTCGCTTCGGCAGCAAATCAGAAAAAATGATTATCTGTATTATGTCGAGAACAGGCCTGAAATTTCTGATCAGGAATACGATAAACTTTTTGCTGAACTGAAAAAGCTGGAAGAGCAGCATCCCGAATTTGTAACGCCTGATTCGCCAACGCAACGAGTCGGCGGGCAACCCATTGCAGGATTCAAACAAATAACGCACGCGATACCAATGCTTAGTATCGATAATACTTACAGCGAAGAAGAACTGCGGGCATTCGACAAACGCGTCGCAAAATTAATTGAAACGGATAAATACAGTTACGTAGTTGAATTGAAAATCGATGGGCTTGCGATGAGTTTGCGGTATGAGGACGGGATTTTAGTTCTTGGCGCTACTCGAGGCGATGGCGCGAAAGGTGATGATGTAACGCACAATATCAAAACGATAAAAGCGATACCGCTGAAATTGCAGGATAATCCGCCGGATGTTTTGGAAGTTCGCGGCGAAGTTTATATGCCTAAAAAAGCATTCGCGAAATTGAATGAGGAGAAAGAAAAGAACGGCGAGCCTTTGCTTGCGAATCCGCGAAACGCGGCGGCAGGTTCGCTCAAACAATTAGACCCGAAAATCACCGCGAAACGAAATTTATCTTTCTTCGCGTATTCGCTTGGCGAGACGAGCAAGGCAATCGCAACAACGCATTTTGAAAATCTTGGAAAATTAAGAAAATTCGGTTTGCCGGTAAATGAATTTACAACGAAGGCGAAAAATATTGAGGAAGTGATCGGGCTTTGTGAAAAATTTGAGAAGCAAAGATTTTCGCTTGATTATCAGATCGACGGGCTGGTTATAAAAGTTGATCAGCTTGAATATTATGAAACGCTTGGGACGACGGGCAGAGCGCCGCGATGGTGTATGTCGTACAAATACGCACCAGAGCAGGCGAAAACAAAAGTGCTGTCAATCGAAGTGCAGGTCGGCAAGACTGGAATTTTGACGCCGGTGGCAAATTTTGAGCCGGTGCTGCTTGCGGGTACGACGGTGAAACGCGCTAGTCTGCACAACTTTGATGAAGTTGAAAGATTGGATGTACGCCAAGGCGACACGGTGATAATTGAAAAAGCGGGCGAAATAATTCCGCAGGTTGTCGAGGTAAAAAAAGAACACAGGCACAAAGACGCGAAACCTTTCGGGCCGCCGGGCAAATGTCCGATTTGCGGTTCGAAAACAGAGAAGGATCCTGCGGGCGTTTATATCAGATGCGTAAGTACGAGCTGCCCTGCTCAACTGAAAGAAAAACTTCGGTACTTTGCGGGCAGAGATCAGATGGATATTGAAAATTTAGGGCCGGCGTTGATTGAGCAGCTTGTTGATAAAGGTTATGTAAAAGATTTTTCCGATTTATACAAGCTGGATATTTTTACGATGCTTTCGCTTGAGAGAATGGCGCAGAAGAGCGCGGAAAAAGTTCTTGATGGGATTGAAAAAAGTAAATCGCAAACATTGGGCAGACTTTTATCCGGTTTGGGAATTTTGCACGTTGGGCAGCAAAACGCAGAGATACTGGCGGAGCATTTCGGGTCTATTGAAGCCTTGAAAAACGCAACGGAACAAGAGCTTACATCTATAGATCAAATTGGGCCCGTGCTTGCGAAAAGTATTTATGAGTATTTTCATAATCCGCAAAATTTGAAAGTGATCGATAAACTAATCGCGGCAGGCGTAAATACAATTCAAAAGAAAACGCAAAAGAGCGATAAACTTGAAGGCAAAACGTTTGTTGTTACCGGAACGCTGGAGAATTTCAAACGCGACGAAATCGAAAGAATAATAAAAGAAAACGGCGGCAAGGTTACTTCGAGCGTGAGCAAAAAAACTGATTATGTTTTAGCAGGCGCGGAAGCGGGAAGCAAATTAGATAAAGCCCAACAACTTGGGGTTAAGATAATTAATGAAAAACAGTTTATTGAGATGTTAAATGGGTGAATGAGTGAATGGGTGAATGAGTTACAAAACTGAAAGGGTGAATATGAAAACTCATAAAGATTTGAATATCTGGAAAAAGGGTATTGAATTAGTTAAAAAAATTTATGGAACAACAAAAGCATTCCCTAAAGAAGAGATATACGGTTTAACTTCCCAAATTCGCAGAGCTGCTGTATCATTCCCTAGTAACATCGCGGAAGGCGCTGCAAGAGCCTCAAAAAAAGAATTTATACAATACCTTTATATATCTTTAAGCACTCTCTCTGAACTTGAAACCCAAATAATTATTTCAGGTGAATTAAATTATCCTGTGCCTAAAACTATGCTTGATGAAATAGAAACTCTTAGAAAAATGACTTTAAATTTAATAAAATATCTTAAAGCTCAATTGTCCAATAAATGATGAACATAAAAAACTCATTTACGCTTCTACTCTTTTACACATATACAATATGAAAAACACTAATATGAAATATATGAGAATGGCTCTTGCTATCGCTGCTAAAGGACGCGGCAGAGTTGAGCCGAATCCGATGGTTGGTGCTGTCATTGTCAAGAACGGTAAAATCATCGGCAAAGGTTATCACGAAAGATTCGGCGGGCCGCACGCGGAAATAAACGCACTGAAAAACTGCAAAGTTTCGCCAGAAGGCGCGACGCTGTATGTAACGCTTGAGCCGTGTTGTCATTTTGGAAAAACGCCGCCTTGTACGGATGCGGTTATAAAAGCGGGAATAAAAAAAGTTGTCGCGGCGGTTCAAGACCCGACAAAAAAAGTCGCAGGCAAAGGTTTTAAGATTCTTAAAAAGGCAGGCATTGAAGTTGTATGCGGAGTTTGTGAAAAAGAAGCGAAAGAATTGAACGCACCATTTTTCAAATTCGCTAAAACGAAAAAACCTTACGTGATAGTCAAATGGGCGCAGAGCAAAGATGGATTCTTGGCACGCAGTGATAACAAACGGTGGATAAGCAATGCAGCGTGCAGAAAAGATGTTCAAAATATCCGAAGGCGAGTTCAAGCGGTTCTTGTAGGCATAAATACTGTTCTTGCGGATAACCCGATGCTGACTGTTCGGCCGGATAACGGCAGACAGCCTGTGCGAATCGTTCTAGGCAAAGAATCTAAATTGCCGCAAGATTGCAATTTAATAAAGACCGCAAAAAAATGGCCTGTTTATGTTTTCAACGGCAGAAATCTCAACAACGTTCTAAATAGACTCGGCAAAATGAATGTTCAGCAAGTTCTTGCCGAAGGCGGAGCAAAAGTTATATCATCTTTCTTAAAAGAAAACCTCGCCGATGAAATTATTGTTTATACATCGAATGAAACGCTCGGCGAAAATGGCAAAGTAAAAGCAACAGCGATTATGAGGAATTATTACAAGAAATTGAAAGATAAAAAAAGATTTGGGAATAATGTACGTTCGAGGAACGTATACACACGGTAATATAATAGTATAGATTCCCGCCTTCGCGGGAATGACACAGTGAGACGTTTATTCGTTGAGCAATTTTTTGCGGCGGAGAATATGGTGGTAGTGCTGGGCGAAACGGTGCGATTCGTCGCGGACATATTGCAGAAGTTTTTTAGCCGTATTATTCGACGGCAATTTCAAAGGCTCATCTTTTCCTGAAACAAAAATAATTTCTTCTTTCTTTGCGAGCGAGACAAGTCTGGGCGGAGTAACTTTCAATTCCTTGAAGGCATCTTCGGCGGCGTGAAGTTGGCCGAGGCCGCCGTCAATCAAAACCAAATCAGGCCAAAGCTCCTCACCTACTGATGCGTGGTAGAATCTTCTTAGCAGGACTTCTTTCAAACAAGCATAATCATCTATGCCGGTAACGGTTTTGATTTTGTATCTTCGGTAGCCGGCTTTGAATGGTTTGCCATCGATGAAACGCACGAGCGAGCCGACAGTTTCCGAGCCGCCGATGTGCGCGATATCGAAACCTTCAATAATGCGGATTTGATTTCCGCTGTTGAGCAATTTTTGTAATTTAACCAGCGCATCGGTCGGGTCTGTATAGAAAACTTCGGGCTGGACGTTTTCTTCGACCGAGCCGCGTTTGTCGAGGTTTTCAATCAGGCGTATTCTATCGCGGTACATTGCGGCGGTTTCGTAGTCCGTCGCTTTGGCGGCTTCTTCCATCTGCTTATGCAAATCACGGAGTACGGTCGTTCGTTTTGAATTCAAAAACTTAATTAAATCGGCGATGCTTTTGCGGTAATCGGGTTTGCTAATATAGGCCGCACAGGGAGCGGTGCATTGTTTGATACTATATAATATGCAGGGTCTGAAGAAACGGCGTTTGTCGTCGGCTTCTTTGATGTCGAGGCCGCAGGTGCGGAATTTGAAAATTTTTTGCATAACGACAAGTGTGCTGCGCAAATCGCTCACTCCGGCGAATGGGCCGAACAATTTGCTGTTTGCTTTGGGCTGGCGGGTGATGTAAACGCCAGGATAGTCATCACGGGTTGTGATTTCCAGATATGGGAATGATTTATCGTCCGTAAGATCAGAATTGTATGGCGGACGAATATCTTTTATAAGTCTTGCTTCCTGCAGGAGAGCATCGACATCGGTTTCTGTTTCGAGATAATCAACCTCGGCGACTTTTTTTAGCATTTCGACAATTTTTGGGCCGCGAGTGGATTCGATATCCGCTGAAGGCTGGAAATAACTTGCTGCGCGAGAACGAAGATTCGCCGCTTTTCCAATGTAAAGGACTGTACCGCTTGCATCTTTCATAAAATACAGGCCGGGGCCGGTTGGAAATTGATGAATCATCTCTCGAATTTTGGCGTTTATTGTCATAAGATTATTGTACAACATAATTATGATTGGAGCAAATTGTTCGATGAATGTTAATTTGGGAAAGTAGACACAAATAAAAACAACAATTTAAAGACTAACCCTGTCATAGTCCCCACAAGGGGGATTGAAATGATGACAGGGCTAAACAATTGCAGGAATACACAATGTTTTTTAACAAAATCACAAATTATCGAACGATTTTTTTGGGAAAAAACTACGCCAAAAAAATTAGATGAAAATTTTTTGCGCCACAGGTTCAGAAAAGACAAGGACTTGGCAAATCACACTATTTTTTTTCTTTTTTTAGGTTGAAAAAAATGATTTCAGACGTAGTATTATTAAGAGAAGATTAACACCTACATCTTGTTGTGAATCCCTTTTCTTTTACAATATGTAGTGTATTTGTTTGATAAAGAAGATAAATAGGAATAAACCGCAAGGAAGCGAGTTTTGCAAGGAGGTTACCAATGTCCGGCAGTTCGAATGGTTTTATGGAAAGAAATGATAAAAGTAGTATGAATAATTGGAAGAATACAAGTAATTCAAGATTAAGAGGGCTGAAGGTTAACCAACAGTTCTCCGCACCCGGTGTACACCCGTTTGATCAAATCGAATGGGAAATCAGGCAGGCAAAAATCTCCGGCGATGGCGGAGAAGTCGTATTTGAACAAAATAACGTCGAAGTTCCGGCATCCTGGAGCCAGCTTGCTACAAAAGTGGTAGTCAGCAAGTATTTCTATGGCGATATCGATACGGGACATCGCGAAAATTCAGTAAAGCAGTTGATTCATCGTGTTTGCAGAGCAATAGCCGATAGAGGACACAAAGACGGCTATTTCGCAACGCAAACAGATACCGAAAACTTCTACAATGAACTTACGTGGTTATGCGTTAACCAGTACGGCTCATTCAATTCCCCAGTATGGTTCAATGTTGGTTTGAAAGATGTTTACGGCATCGAAGGCAGTGGACATAACTACCATTGGGATACGAAGTTAAATAAAGCTATGCCCTGCAAGAGCAGTTATGAATATCCGCAGGCATCGGCTTGTTTCATCCAGTCTGTAAAAGACACGATGGAAGATATTATGAAACTTGCGACCAGCGAAGCAATGCTCTTCAAGCACGGTTCAGGTACAGGTACAGACCTTTCAACCCTTCGCAGCAGCAGGGAAAAACTCGCAGGCGGCGGAAGACCATCAGGGCCGCTTAGCTTTATGAGAGTTTATGACCAAATCGCGGCGGTAGTAAAATCGGGCGGTAAGACAAGAAGAGCTGCCAAGATGCAATCATTGATGGTATCGCATCCTGATATTAAAGAATTTATCATCGCAAAATTAGAAGAAGAGAAGAAGGCTCGCGCTCTGATTAACGCAGGATACGGCGGAAAATTCAATAATGAAGCATACAACAGCGTAATGTTCCAGAACGCAAACTTATCCGTAAGAGTAACGGATGCGTTTATGGAAGCAGTTGAAAAAGATGAAGAATGGACAACGACCGAAGTTACAAGCGGCAAACCTTCAGTTAAATATAAAGCAAGCGAACTGTTTGAGTTAATTTCTGAAGCTACAAGGGTTTGCGGCGATCCAGGTCTGCAATATCATTCAACAATCAATAAATGGCATACTTGCCCGGCAGCAGGCGATATACACGCATCTAATCCGTGCAGCGAATATATGTTTGTCAATGATTCGGCGTGCAATCTTGCTTCTTTGAACCTGATGAAATTCAGGAACGAAGACGGCTCGTTTGATGTTGAGAAATTCAAGGCTGCAATCAGATTGTATATTATCGCACAGGAAATTCTGGTTGATAACGGAAGCTATCCGACAGCGGAAATTACAGAAAACAGTCATAATTTCAGGCCGTTAGGTTTGGGTTATGCTAATTTGGGCAGTTTGATAATGAGCCTTGCCCTTCCGTATGACAGCGATCAGGCAAGAACAATCGCATCAGCCATTACGGCTGTTCTTACCGGCACAGCTTATATCACAAGTGCGGAAATCGCGGGCGTTAAGGGTACTTTTGAAAAATATCACGAAAACGCACAATATATGCTGAATGTGGTTGATATGCATCGTCAGCATTGCAGGAATATATCGGAAGTACATTGCCCGGATTATTTACTCAACGCGGCGAAAGACGCCTGGGATCAGGCTCTGGATGCGGGCACAAAATTCGGTTACAGGAACGCTCAAGTTTCGGTTCTTGCTCCAACTGGCACAATCGGATTTATGATGGATTGTGATACGACTGGTGTTGAGCCGGATATAGCGCTGGTGAAATATAAACTCCTCGCAGGCGGCGGAAATTTAAAGATCATTAACAGAACTGTCCCACAGGCTCTTGAAAGACTCGGTTACAACGCCGACGATATCAAGCAGATTTGTGATGATATCGATAAAGACGATACGATTGAGACAAGCCTCAAATTGGAAAAAGAGCATTTAGCGGTGTTTGATTGTGCTTTCAAAGCGCAAAAAGGCTCACGCAGTATTCATTATATGGCACATCTGAAAATGATGGCGGCTGTTCAGCCGTTTATCAGCGGTGCGATAAGCAAGACCATCAATATGTCAAAGGAATCAACGACTGAAGAGATTCGTTCGGCATATATGGAAGGCTGGAAAATGGGGCTTAAGGCGGTCGCAATTTATCGCGATGGTTCGAAAATGCTCCAGCCGGTGAAGACGAATGAGCATAAGGACGAAGTGAAGGAAGATAAAAAAGTTGTAATGGCGCCGCCAAAGCCATATAGACGAAGGCTTGCGGAAACAAGAAAGAGCCTTACGCATAAATTCTCGGTCGCAGGACACGAAGGATATTTGACGGTTGGTCTTTATGATGATGGTCAGCCGGGCGAGTTGTTCATCACGATGGCAAAGGAAGGCAGCACTGTAGGCGGTTTGATGGATGTTGTTGGAACGTGCGTTTCGATGGCTCTGCAATACGGTGTGCCGCTGGTAACGCTTGTCGATAAATTCAGACACGCGAGATTTGAGCCGGCAGGTATGACATCGAATAAGAATATACCGTTCGCAAAGAGCTTGATCGATTACATCTTCTGCTGGATGGGTTGCGAATTCATTCCGGGTTATGCTGAAAAAAACACGCCGAACAGGAATAACGCACCAACCGAAAATAAGACAACGACAACGGCAAAGGTGCTGGTAGAAAAGACGAAAGACCTCGCGAAAAAGATCGCTGAAGTAAAGGCTGTTCAGGCAAAACCTGTGGTTAAGCCGATTGAAATTAAGGCGATTGATAAGGTTGAAAAGAATAGAATCTCCGAAATCGCGGATAGAGCCGTGGCGACGGTTGGCTCGGTTCTTAAAGGCGACAGCAATACGCAAAATGAAACGTCTTCAATACAGCAGTTTAACGCTCAATTCGAGCATTTTCAGGATGACGCACCGGCTTGCGATATTTGCGGCTCAATAACCGTACGCAACGGAACGTGCTATAAATGCTTCAACTGCGGAAACTCAATGGGATGCAGTTAATAGTTTTTAGTTTATGATCATATATTCAAAAGGCTGTCTTAAAAAGGCAGCCTTTTTTTATTTAGAGCCCACACAGACAATCCCGCTGGCTATGATAATTGACCAATCGCTGACGCTCACGGCTCTGATACTTGAAAAAAATTAAAATAATAGATTTTGGAATTGTAACTACATTATTTATAAATCTTTATAGTTGGACGAAATCGGTTTTACTTTAAAAAATGTATTGACACCTTCAAATTAGGGGGTATAATTTGCCGTTTTCCAAAAATTATAGAAAGAGTCTATGAAAAGTTTTTTAGCAAGAAAAGAAAATGTGCAGCCAAAATGGCTGGTAGTTGATGCCGAAGGGGCAATTTTAGGCAGATTAGCGGCCAAAATCGCACCGATTTTGATGGGCAAACATAAACCGACTTACACACCACACGTCGATACGGGTGATTTTATAGTCGTTTTGAATGCAGAAAAAATCAGACTGACCGGCAAAAAAGAAGAAGCTAAATTGTATGATTATTATACATTTTATCCGGGCGGCCATAAATATCTGACATTCGAAGAGATGATGGCTAAAAATCCAGAAAAGATTATCGAACTTGCGGTTAAGAGAATGCTTCCCAAGAGCGCAATGGGCGATAGAATGTTGAAGAAAATGAAGGTATATCGCGGCGGCGAACATAAGCATACCGCGCAGATGCCTGAAAAGATTGAATTATAACCAAACTATTACGGAATAAAATATGGCAGATAATGTTACAAACGCAAATACACCGCTGGCAGGATTAAAGATTTCCACACAGGAAGCACCTGTAGCGAAAAAAGCACCATCAAAAGGCGGCTTTACCTGGGGTACCGGCAGAAGAAAAACATCTGTTGCCAGAGTAAGAATCAAACCGGGCAAAGGCGAACTTAAAATAAATAACAGAGAATTGGAAAAATACTTCTCACGTCCGCAGGACATCAGTAATGTTGTCGCACCATTAAAGGCGACAAGGACTGAAAAGAGCCTGGACGTATTCGTCAATGTTATGGGCGGCGGTATCACAGGCCAAAGCGGCGCTGTTATGCTCGGTATCGCAAGAGCATTGAAGAATTACGATCCTTCTCTCTTACAGGCTCTGAGAGACGGCGGCTATCTGACAAGAGACGGCAGAATGGTTGAAAGAAAGAAACCAGGCCAGTCTGGTGCCAGAAGGAGATTCCAGTTCTCAAAACGCTAATTGCAAAATATATACTGGAGTATTACAATGGCCGCGGATTATTTTACGCGGCCTTTTTTTTATACACTGAACACGGACGTTAACGCGGACGGACACAGATTTTTTAGGAGTTGAATTATGTTAACAGCAGCAATTATTGGCGCCAGCGGATATACCGGCGCCCAGGCAATCGAAATTTTTATGCGCCATTCAAAGGCGAAACTTACATATTTAACCGCCCTGCCGGAAGAGTGCGGCAAGGTCGAGGATATTTTTCCGCGATTCAGAGGCAGATGTTCGCTGGAAATCGAACCGCTGAATATGAATAAACTTGTCAGCAGCGCGAAGGTTGTGTTGTGCTGTTTGCCGCATAAGGTATCGATGGGATTTGTTCCGAATCTTTTGGCGGCGGGTTTGAAAGTTATCGACTTCAGCGCTGATTACCGAATCAAAGATGTTGATGTTTATGAAAAATATTATCAGCCGCATACAGATAGAGATAATCTTAAGCAGGCTGTTTATGGCTTGTGCGAATTGAATCGCGAGAAAATCAAAAACGCGAAACTTATCGCAAATCCCGGATGCTTTCCGACAACATTCATTCTCGGCACAGCTCCCCTTTTGAAAAATAAACTCGTTGACGGCACTGTGATCGTAAATTCGGTTACTGGTACGAGCGGTGCGGGCAAGAATCCTTCGAAAAATTTCCATTTCCCGAATATGAACGAAAACTTTTTCGCTTATGGAATCGGCAAGCATCGTCATCAGCCTGAAATGGAACAAATCGCTGGTGAACTCACGGGCAAAGGCGTTGAAGTATTGTTCCAGCCGCACGTTGGGCCGTTTGATTATGGAATTATGTCGACGATTTATTGTCAGCCGAAGGAAAAACTCACACAGGAAAAATTGACAGAGCTTTACAAGGAATTTTATAAGAATGAACATTTTGTTCAGGTTCTTAATTCGGCGCCAATGCTTAAAGATATCGCGAACACAAACTATTGTCATATTTATCCGACAATATGCAAAGATAAGATCGTTGTTTTCAGCGCGATCGACAACCTGATAAAAGGCGCATCGGGCCAGGCTGTTCAAAATATGAATATTATGTACGGTATTGAAGAAACAGACGGATTAAAATAGCCGCGTGGGCTGAAGCCCACCCTACAAATATCGGCTAATAAATGAAAGTATGAACTTGTGGCTGACGGAATATTAAAAATTGCGACATGTCAGTTTCCTGTGAGCGAATTCATAGACAGTAATTCGAGGTACATACAGGAATTTATGAACGAAGCAAAACTTCTCGACGCTGATATTGTTCATTTTTCCGAATGTGCTTTGAGCGGATACGCGGGCGTGGATTTAGATACGTTTGACGAGTTCGATTGGAATCGGCTTGTCCAAGAGACAAAAAAAATAATGGCTCTTGCAGGCAAGCTGAAAATTTGGGTTGCGCTGGGCAGTACGCACAGATTAACGCCGCCAAACAAGCCGCATAATTGTATTTACCTGATAAATCCGCAGGGTCAAATTGAGAATCGATACGATAAACGATTTGGTACTGAAAGCGATTTGAGTTTTTATACGCCGGGCGACAGGTTTGTAACATTCAAGATTAATGATGTAAATTGCGCATTGCTGATATGTTTTGATTTGCGGTTTCCGGAAATTTATCGCGGACTTTGTAAATTAAAAGTGCAATGCGTTTTGCAGTCGTTTTATAACGCAAGGCAGAAAGAGCAAAGCGTACATAGGCATATAATCAGGCAGACAATGCAGGCCAACGCTGCGTCGAATTATTTTTGGGCAAGCATGGCTAATTCGAGCGCGGAGATTGCACCGTATGCTTCGTGCTTTATTCAGCCGGACGGCGAGATCGTAAATGAATTGAAATTGAATCAGCCGGGTATTATGGTTAATGCAATAAATACGGGAATGACTTTTTATGACCCATCGGCAAAATTTCGAGAACTTGCGATGAACGGTAAATTGACAAACGGGCCGGGAGAAATCAACGACCCGAGAAGTAAGGATACGAATCATTTATAATAGGATACCATAATGAATAATACAACAGTAACAGCACCAAAGGGATTTCTGGCAGCGGGAATTAGTTGCGGAATTAAACAAAGCGGAAAAAAAGATATTGGATTAATATGCTGCCCGACAGGCGCGAAAGCGGCGGCAGTTTTTACGACGAATAAAGTCGTATCGGCATCGGTTACAATATGCAAACAGCATATCAAGACAGCGGTAACGGAAGCGGTTATCGTTAATTCAGGAAACGCAAATACCTGCACTGGTACGCTGGGATTGAAAAACGCAGAGTCAATCTGCAAAGCAACCGCTGAACTTATCGACGCGAACGCAAATCAGGTTCTTATCGCATCGACAGGTATTATCGGCCATCAGTTGCCAATGGATAAAATCAGCCACGGCGTTATTCTTGCGGCGGCGAAATTATCCAGCAGTCCAAATGCCGGTGATGATTTTGCACACGCGATAATGACAACCGATACCAAATGCAAACAGGCATATAAATCTTTGAAGCTGGGCGGAGCTGAAATTCAACTCGCTGGCACAACCAAAGGCGCTGGTATGATCGGGCCGAATATGGCGACCACGCTCTGCTTTATCACAACTGATGCGGACATTTCCAAAAATCTGCTGCAAACAGCATTGAAAGACGCTATCGGCAATTCACTCAACAAACTGACGGTCGACGGCCATCAGAGCACCAACGATACCGCGATAATTTTATCTTCGTGTCTGGCGGGAAATAAATCAATAATCAAAGCTGACGCAAATTACAAAAAATTTGCAAAGGCTCTCGATGAGCTTATGACTGATCTGGCAAAGCAAATGGCTCTGGACGCGGAAGGCGCAACAAGAATGTTCACAATCGTTATCAACGGCGCTGCGTCAAAGGTTGAGGCGATCAAGGCTGCACGCGCGGTTGCGGATTATGATCTTGTTAAATGTGCTATTCACGGCGGAGACCCAAATTGGGGCAGAATTATTTGCGCGGTCGGAAGCTGCGGCGTAAAATTAAACACTAACAAATTGAGCTGCTCAATCGGCGGAGTTACTGTTTTCAAAAATGGCCAGCCCGTGAAGTTCGATCCCAAGAAGGTTTCTAAAATCATTTCACAGAAAGAACATACAATCGTTGTCTATCTCGGTGCAGGCAAATTCAGCGATTTCTGCTACGGATGCGATTTGAGCAAAGGCTATGTAACGATCAACGCTGATTACCACACATAATAAAAAGTTTCGGCTTTTATAACCGTTATTGCTTGTTTTGCATAATTGAAATTGTATAATAGCGACAACCTGATTACAGATGGAAATTATGCGAATACGGATATACTTGTTACTCATCATTTTTGCGACTGGCGGCATAAGCAAAGCTGTATCCCCGTCAATTGATGAATTAACATCAAAAGCACAAACAGGCGATGCAAACAGCCAATTTACCCTCGGTTTTCAATATCGTTTAGGCCGAAGTGTGCCCGTTGATTACAACCAGGCATTTACGTGGTATTCCAAATCGGCCCAGCAGGGAAATCCGAAAGCTCAATACGAATTAGCGCAAATGTATGAGAAAGGCGAGGCAACAGTTCAAAATTACAATCTCGCGTTTGAATGGTATGCCAAAGCGGCTGTACAAAATTTTGCGAAGGCTCAATATGCTCTCGCAAGATTCTACAAGGAAGGCTTTGGGTGCGGGCGAGATTTTAATGAGGCTCTGATGTGGTTCAACAGCGCGGCTGAACAGGGTTTAAATGATGCGCAATTTGAAATTGGTTTGTCATATTTAAAAGGCCAGGGAGTTGAACAGGATGACGCGGCAGCAGAAAAATGGCTGACAAAAGCAGCGATGCAAAATAACGCGAAAGCTCAATATTACCTTGGGCTTCTATACTGCAAAGACAGAGACGACCAGATCAAACATAATTACAAAGAAGCGGTGAAGTGGTTTTCCAGAGCTGGCGCTCAAAATCATATCGACGCACAATATCTTTTAGGCGTGATGTATTGCAGAGGCGAAGGCGTTGCACAGGATTATAAAACCGCAGCCAAATGGTTTACTAAAGCAGCTTCGCAGGGTTCTTCACGGGCACAACTTGTTCTTGGGGCGTGTTACTGGAACGGGCGAGGCGTTTCGATCGATCACGCGGAGAGTTTGAAATGGATGTCGCTTTCATCGATGAACGGCGATAAGGACGCTAAGACACTTAAAAAAGAAATCGTTCAAAAAATGACGCCTGCGGAAATCGAAGACGCGCAAAGAAGAATTAATAAAGTAAAAAAGATAAAAGGCTACGTAACAGCAAAAGAATTGAAAGATAATGAAGAAGACGAACGATCTGAATCTACAGCGACGGGCTTTTTTATTTCTCCCGATGGTTTTCTTTTGACGGCATATCACGCGGTTCGTAAATCGGAAAATATCCAGGTTCAGTACGACAAAAAACAATACAAAGCAAAGGTCGTGGATAAAAGTGAATCGCTGGATGTCGCGGTTATTAAAATTGACGGCAATGATTTTTCGTATCTGCCGATATCATCAAAAGAATCACAAACGGGCGATGCGGTTTTCACAATGGGTTACCCGCTGGTTTCGCTTCAGGGCACAGAGGTAAAATTCACTGAAGGCTCTATCAGTTCGCTTTCAGGCTCGGCAGATAATCCACACTATTTTCAAATCAGCGCGCCTGTTCAGCCAGGAAATTCGGGTGGGCCGCTGATAAGTCAAAACGGTGAGGTGATTGGATTAATCATCGCAAGACTGAACGATATGTCCGCCCTTCTAACGACCGGTACTGTTCCTCAGAACGTGAATTACGCATTAAAAAGTCAGTATATTTTAAACTTTTTAAAAGCGACTCCGCAGCTTTCTCAAAAATATAAAACCAACAGTTTGGAACTGGACAGAGCATCATCCATCGAACGAGCCAAAAAATCTGTAGTTTTGATCACAACATATAAATAATCAACGATTTTGTTGGCTCATAAGTCATTTATTTAAAAGGGCTTAATTTATTAACAAATGAACGATTTTTATTGGTATATTTTTTAGACCGATTTTAAAATTTTAAGTGGTAATTTCCTTGCAAATTGAACGATTATTACTACACTGTCGCTAATTTCGCGCGTAGCCGATTTTTAAGTTTTTCTGGTTTTTGCGTATCAAAACTTTTCAAGTTTTTAATTTATAAGGAGTTTCAAAGTGAAAAATGTATTGTCAAGGACTGGATTACTAGTCGCAGTGCTGCTTATGGCAACGGCAGCGATGGCACAACCGGAAGGTGCTATAG
This sequence comes from Planctomycetes bacterium GWF2_42_9, assembly GCA_001825675.1. Classification (GTDB taxonomy): domain Bacteria; phylum Planctomycetota; class Phycisphaerae; order Sedimentisphaerales; family UBA12454; genus UBA12454. The sequence goes on from MHYA01000092.1 coordinate 25,039, forward strand.
AATCATCAGTTGCCTCCTCGACGGCGGTTTCTACCCCGGCGTTGTGGTGGATTGCTCCGCTTTCATCGGTAGCAGCTTTGGTGTTTGCATTCGTCTTTTATAAGATGATGATGGGTGCAAATCCGGGCAGTGCTAAAATGATCGAAATCGCACAATATGTAAAAGAAGGCGCTTATGCTTATCTTTTCAGACAGTACAGAGTAGTAGCGATGGTTTTCATCGTTCTGCTTATCATCTTTGCTGTACTTGCGAAAATGGGAATTCAGAACCCATTCGTTCCTGTCGCATTTTTGACAGGCGGTTTATTTAGCGGTATTTGCGGCTTTTTAGGTATGAAAACCGCGACAAACGCTTCAAACAGAACTGCACAAGGCGCGAGCGAAAGCCTTAATAAAGGTCTTCAGGTAGCTTTCAGAAGCGGTGCTGTTATGGGCCTTGTAGTTGTAGGTTTCGGCCTTCTTGACATTTCTATCTGGTTCCTGATTCTTGATAAACTTGTGTACACAGCAGCAAATATGGCAAAAGGCTTGAGTTTCCTCGGTCTTCAACTTGTGCCGGCTGGTATGCACGAAAGCCATAAACTCGTTGAAATCACAACTACTATGATCACTTTCGGTATGGGTGCTTCAACACAGGCTCTGTTTGCACGTGTTGGCGGCGGTATTTATACTAAAGCTGCTGACGTTGGCGCTGACCTTGTTGGTAAAGTCGAAGCCGGTATTCCTGAAGACGATCCAAGAAACCCAGCTACAATCGCTGACAACGTTGGCGATAACGTTGGCGATGTCGCAGGTATGGGTGCTGACCTTTACGAAAGCTATTGCGGTTCGATTTTGGCTACGATGGCTTTGGGCGCCGCTTTGGCAATGCAAACACAAGCTGACGTACTTAAATTAGTTTTGGCTCCAATGGTTGTTGCCGGTATTGGTATTATACTGTCAATCGTTGGTATTTTTATGGTTAGATGCAAAGAAGACGCAACGCAGAAAAACCTTCTCCGTTCGCTTCTTATCGGTACACTCGGAAGTTCCGTTCTGATTTTGGTTGCGCTTGTCGCTTTGGTAAAATTCGGCTGGATTAGCTGGGGTCTCTTCGGCTCGGTTGTTTCAGGCCTTGTCGCAGGCGTTGTTATCGGCCAATTTACAGAATACTACACATCTGACGAATATAAGCCAACAAAAGGTATTGCTGACCAGGCTGTTATGGGCCCGGCCACAACAATCATTGACGGCTTCGCAACAGGTATGTATTCCACAGGTCTTCCTGTTATCACGATCGTTATTGGTATCATTTGTGCGTTCGCTTTCGCCGGCGGTTTCTCAAATGCTACACTGGGACTTTACGGTATCGGTTTCGCGGCAGTTGGTATGCTTTCAACTTTGGGCATCACACTTGCCACAGACGCTTATGGCCCAATCGCTGACAATGCAGGCGGCAACGCTGAAATGAGCGGTCTTGGCAAAGAAGTAAGAAAGAGAACAGATGCTCTCGATTCTCTGGGCAACACAACCGCGGCAACAGGTAAAGGTTTTGCTATCGGTTCAGCCGCTTTGACAGCTATGGCTCTTTTAGCTTCATTCATCGAAGAAATCAGAATCTGGATCGGCCGTCTTGCTGATGCAGCTCCTGAAAAAGTTTACCAGGTCGGTCAGTTCCTGTTCAGCTCGAATGGTCAGGTTGAAGGCACACTTTCAACAAAGACCGCAGCAATTTCGGATTTCGTTCGTGCTTACGACCTTACAATTATGAACCCAAAACTGCTTTGCGGTTTGTTCATTGGCGCAATGATGTCGTTCGTGTTCTGTGCTATGACCATTAAGGCTGTAGGCAGAGCCGCGGGCGCGATGGTTAATGAAGTTCGCAGACAGTTCAAGGAAATCGCTGGCATTATGGAAGGCACTGGCAAACCAGACTACGCAAGATGCGTTTCTATTTCCACAGCAGGTGCTCAAAGAGAAATGATTTTACCGTCACTTTTGGCGATCATCGTGCCGGTTGCGACAGGTCTTCTGCTGGGCGTAGCAGGCATTATGGGTCTGCTTACCGGCGGCCTTACCTGCGGCTTCGTTTTGGCGATTATGCTCAACAACGCGGGCGGCGCGTGGGATAACGCAAAGAAATACATCGAAAAAGGCGCTCATGGCGGCAAAGGCTCGCCAGCTCATAAGGCTGCGGTTGTCGGCGACACAGTCGGCGATCCGTTCAAAGATACAGCCGGCCCAAGTCTTAACATTCTTATCAAATTAATGACTATGGTTAGCGTCGTTTTTTCAGGCGTTATCGTCAAATTTGGCCCTATCATTGCCGAGTATCTGCATTTAGGCAAATAGTTGAAGTAGTTGACTTATAAGTCAATAAACTGTATCCTATCGGGGTCGGGAATGTTTCTCGACCCCGTTTTTTTTTATAAATGATGCCTCGGTGTTCTCTGCGAGCTCTGTGGCTAAATCTGAAAGTGAAGAAATTTGGCAAAGAAAAAAGCTGCTGTAAAGAAGTCTTCGAAGGCTAAGACAACAAAAAAGAAAAAAGTAGAATTATCCGCAAAAGAATTTGCGATTGCCGCGGCAAAAATCGCTCTCCACGATAACTGTACAGATGTTGTTGTTCTTGACCTGACAGGCAAAAGCCCCGCTACGGATTATTTCATTATCGCAACAGGCACAAGCGACAGGCAGACACGCACCGTTGCTGATGATATTAAAGAATTCGGTAAAAAACATAAATTCAATGTTTTCGGCCGGGCAGGTTACGAACAAGGCAAATGGGTTCTGCTGGATTTTGTCGATGTTGTCGTGCATATCTTCGATCCCGAGTTCAGGGAATTTTATGACCTTGAACTGCTCTGGGGAGACGCAACTAAACTTAAAATTGAAGATTGAAGATTTTAAAATT
>MHYA01000092.1:27950-29792 GCA_001825675.1 Planctomycetes bacterium GWF2_42_9
CTCGAATCTTTTGGATTTTTGCTCCTTGAAAACAAAAATCAGAGAGGATGTTCTCTGTAGCTAAAATTAAATAAAAGAAATCCCTGTGGCTAATGAAAACTGTAATTCACATAATTTCTGAAAAAATAACTGAAGCAATTCAAAAAGCAACCGGCCAGAATATCCCCGCGATTGTAACGGCTGCGACCGATGCAAGATTTGGCGATTACCAGAGCAATAGTGCCCTTTCGCTTGCCAAGCAGTTAAAGGCAAATCCGCGACAGCTTGCTGAAAAAATTATAGCCAATCTTGAAATTGACGATATTTGCCAAACGCCGGAGATAGCTGGCGCAGGCTTCATAAATTTAAGATTAAAACCGGAATTTGTAGCAAATTCTCTTTCCAGTTTAAAATTAGATACTGAAAATTTCGGCATTGAGAAAAATCAAACCTCAAAAACTGTTGTCGTTGATTTTTCCGGACCGAACATCGCAAAACAGATGCACGTCGGTCATTTGCGAAGCACTATCATCGGCGATTCAATCTGCCGAATCCTCAAACAGGCCGGTTGGAATGTTATCCCTCAAAACCATATCGGCGACTGGGGTTTGCAGATGGGAATGCTTCTGGCGATTAGCGAAGAATTAAAAAAACAAAACACAAATATAAATGTGCAGGAAAAACTCGATACGCTGGAGGATTCATATAAACAGGCAAATCAAAAATTTAAAGATGACGCATCTTTTGCTGAAAAATCAAGAAAAGCCACTTATACCCTGCAAAATCACAACGCTTCATCAATTACTCAATGGCAGGGTTTCAGAAAAATAACTCTTGATGCCTGCAATGAAATTTACAAATTGCTTTCAGTTTGTTTAACTGACAGTGATGTACGTGGTGAGAGTTATTATACTGAAAAATTGCCTGCGGTTGTTGAGGATTTGAAAAAAGCGGGTCTTGCGGTTGAATCTGATGGCGCTATTTGCGTTTTTCCTGAAGGGTTCAAAACCAAAGAAGGCAATCCAATGCCTTTCATCATTCAAAAATCTGACGGCGCGTTTTTATACGCGACAACAGACCTCGCGGCGCTGCGATTCCGTGTTGATGAATTAAAAGCTGATGAAATTATTTACGTAACAGACGCTCGGCAGAAACTGCATTTTGAAATGCTGTTTAAAGTAGCTGAAATGGCGGGCTGGAAGAAAAATACAAATCTCGTTCACATTACATTCGGCTCGGTGCTCGGAGAAGACGGCAAGCCATTGAAAACACGCTCCGGCGAAAATGTAAAACTCAAAGAACTGCTCGATGAAGCAGTCAAAAGAGCCAAACAGGTTGTTGAAGAAAAAAATCCGCAGCTTTCAGAAAATGAAAAAGACGAAATCGCAAATGCGGTCGGCATTGGCGCTGTGAAATACGCTGACTATTCAAATAATCGAACAAGTGATTATATTTTCAGTTTTGACAAGATGCTTGCGATGGATGGCAACACCGCGCCGTATATGCAGTATGCTTACGCACGTGTGAAATCCATCGGCAGAAAAGGCCAGGATAGAGGCATTGATACCGCGAAAGAATTAGCAGATTTGCAGCAAATTTCTCTAAATGAACCAGCTGAATTGGAACTTGCAAAACAGCTTATAAGATACAGCGAGGCATTTAATATGACGATCGCTGATTTCAAACCGAATTTTCTTACCGCTTATCTTTATGATTTGGCCGGCAAGTTCAGCTCATTTTATAACGCATGCCCTGTTCTGGATGCCGAGCCGCAAATACGTGCATCAAGATTACTGCTTTGCGAATTAACCGCACAAATAATTAAGCACGGTTTGACAAATTTGCTTGGGATAGACGTTCTTG
>MHYA01000092.1:29881-30080 GCA_001825675.1 Planctomycetes bacterium GWF2_42_9
GTTGACGTTTATATGCTGCTGGATAATTTGAAAAGAACACCGGCAGAACGCCTGGCAAGACATAGAATTGCACTGCAAAGTTTACAAAAATTTCATAGAGCCGCAAAATAGTGAACGATAAATTTTTAAATTTGGTAGATAGGCTGCGCGACAATGATGTCGAATTCGTTATTATCGGCGGCCTTGCAGGCATAATACA
>MHYA01000092.1:30155-41841 GCA_001825675.1 Planctomycetes bacterium GWF2_42_9
CAATAAAAGAGACTCACCCTGTTCACAGGATGAATCCGAACAGACCTGTTTTAGAATTAAACTCAAATAATATAAAAGATTTCAAAAACCTGTATTTAGATACCGACATTGGGCAACTCGATTGTCTCAATGAAGTTCAAGGTATTGGTGATTTTGATGAAGTCTTCAAAAACGCAATCACTATAAATATTGATGAAAGAAACTATAAAGTATTAAGTCTAGATGCTTTGATTAGAGCAAAAAAATCGCTTGACCGCCCGCAGGACAAGCACGACGTAATACAATTAGAAGCAATAAAAGAAGCCCGCCAACAAGAGGGAAAATTATGAAAATTGTAAATGATTCTTTTACGATTGGTTCAAATTCACGAAATCAGATGATCAATATTACAGACAATGTTCAGGATTCTATTCGCAAATCGGGAATTTCCAAAGGTACGGTTTTGATTTTCTGCCCGCATACGACCGGTGCGATAACGATAAACGAAAATGCCGATCCTGATGTTGTTCACGATGTTCTGCTTACGCTTTCAGACTTGATTCCGCAGGACAAGCGGGGTTATCGGCACAATGAAGGCAATTCAGATGCACACGTCAAAAGTTCGCTCGTGGGATGCAGCGAAACGGTAATTATTAACAACGGTAAAATGCTGCTGGGAACCTGGCAGGGAATTTATTTTTGCGAATTCGACGGGCCACGTCATAGAACCGCCAATATCCAAATAACGGGCGAATAACGAGTGTTTAGGATTTAGTATTGGATTTCTCCCAAAAACGCTTCAACTGTGATAATATGCGCAAAAAAATGGCGAGACGGTCAAAGTGGCTGGGGGGAAACCACTGGCTTGACACAGCCTCGCCGAGGTTCTTAAACTGCCTTAAAGCAGACAATTACAATAAAAAAATAACGATAAATGACAAAGCGATTATACCAATTTTATGGAAGTAAGTCAATAGGATTCTCGCTCAACTTACTCTTTAAACCACAAATTTGAGACTATGTCAAGGCCTTTTTATAAGACTCTAAAATTAATATTTGTTTAATCAGGTCTTAAGATTATGCAAAGGTTTTCAAGACTATTGATATTAGCTCAAAATTGCACAAACTTTAGGCTTGAATTGCTTGTTTTTTAGCCTTAGATTATGCGTATAATACCACGGCTATTTTTGGTATTGCGTACTAATTCTTATAGTTCTTTAATATGGAAAGTTATTTTAATGACTAAAAAGGTAAAATTGCCGGTATCTCAAAAAATCGTGGATACCGCACGTAATATTCAGGATAAGATATTAAAAAAACAAAAACCTACGATGTCGACTCCTGTACGTTCGCTGGGGAATGTTAAATATCAGTCTAACGAAGGGCATTTTGAAATCCTTGGCAAAAATAAAGTTCGTACGCTGACTGTAAGCACGGTAAAGACATTCGCTCAAACTCTGAAAATGATGTCGCTCTCAAAAGAGCTGATCGATAAAAACGATATGGCGACGAAAAGAGAGGCGTATTATATTTCCAAAAATTGGGGCAAGGCCGGTTTTGAAGAACAGCCTGAATCCGATACCATTATGGACGACGTCGAGGCAATGTTCGGTGTTAATCGTGAGCAGTTGAAATTTATTCCTGAAGAAAAAGGCGGTGAAGTCGCTGGCAAACTTTTCGTTGTCGACCATGACGCCAAAGGAAACAAACTTAAAATCGACTGCACAAAATTCGGTTCGGGTTCATATTCGATTCCAATTGATGTTGAGAACCTGGAATTTCAGAGCGACGCAAAATTCATTCTCGCGATAGAAACGGCCGGTGCGTTTCAGCGATTAGTAAAATACGATTATTGGGACAAAAACAACTGCATACTTATCAGTATGGGAGGCGTTCCGACTCGCGCTTGCAGGCGTTTCATTCGAAGGCTTTCGGATAAACTTAAATCGCCTGTTTATGCATTTGTCGATGGCGATCCTTACGGATATTTTAATATTTACAGAACGCTCAAAGTCGGTTCGGGCAACGCGGCACATTTAAATGAATATTTCTGCGTGCCGAAATCGTCATTCCTTGGCGTTACGCCGCAGGATATTATAGATTTCAAACTGCCGACGCACCCATTGAAAGATGTGGACATCAAACGAGCTAAGGACGCTTTGAAAAACGATCCGTTTGTAAAACATCACAAACCCTGGCAGGCGGCGATAAATCAGATGCTTAATATGGGAGTTCGTGTTGAGCAGCAGGCGTTCGCAAAGCACGGTCTTGATTTTGTTGTTAATGAATATTTGCCGAGAAAACTCAAGAACACGGCAAAATTCCTGCCTTGATTTTCGCTTCAAATCGAAGTAAAGTTTTGCGGTCTTAACTCGGATTAATCGGAGTAAGGTAGAAGGAACTATGAATAAAATAGCAGACAATCTAAAACGAGTTCAGGATAATATCGCGGCGGCATGTCAGCGTTGCGGCAGACAGACTTCTGAAATCACCACAGTTGTGGTAACTAAATCTGCTAATATAGATATGATAAAAGAGGTTGTACGCTTGGGCTGTACCGATCTGGGCGAAAATAGAGTTCAGCATCTTAAGATCACGGCTGAAGACCTTGATATTTTTTTGAGCCAAAACGCAAATAATCCGAATATCCCCAAACAAATCACTTGGCATATGATCGGGCATCTTCAAAGGAATAAAGTTCGGCAGCTTTTGAGAAATTGTCAGATTATCCATTCCGTCGATACGCTGCGAGTTGCTGAAGAGGTTAGCAGGGATGCGGAGAAAGCTCTTGTTACGCCGAAGATACTAATGCAGGTGAACTGTTCGCAGGAGCCGCAGAAATATGGAGTGCCGGTCGGTGCGGCGGTTCATTTGGCCGAACAGATCGTTACAATGCCGAATATTAAACTTGTTGGGCTTATGACAATGGCGCCGCTGACCTTGGATATTGACATAGTGAAGGAAAGCTTTGCACGTGCTCGCGAATTGTTCGAGGAAATCAAAGGCGAAAAAATCGCAGGGCCAGAATTTAACCAGTTGAGTATGGGTATGAGCCAGGATTACGAAATCGCGATCGAATATGGCGCAACAATTCTGCGAATCGGTTCGGCGATATTCAGCTAATCATTGCTCGCTTTTGCCGTGCATTCGGCTTTTCAGCATATCAGGACTGAACGAATTTGAAATCGCGGTATCGTAAGTAATTTCGCCTGCTTCGTATAATTCCAGCAAAGAATCATCCATACTGTGCATACCCTGCTTTCTGCCCATCTGAATTATATTGACTAACTGGTGCAATTCCTGTTCGCGAACCAGTTTGCGGGCAGCAGCATTCATTATCAGCAATTCCGTCGCAAGCGTTCTTTCTTTTCTGTTTGAAGAAGGAACCAGCCTTTGAGCCAGAATGCCTTGCAGACAATTTGCAAGCTGTGTGAAAATCTGCGACTGCTGATTTTGCGGAAAGATCGATACAATTCTTTCGACAGTTTGATAAGCATTGGGCGTATGACAGGTAGCGATAACAAGATGGCCTGTTTCAGCGGCAACTAAAGCTGTTTCGGTTGTTTCGAGATCACGCATTTCGCCAATACAGATAACATCGGGATTTTGACGGAGGACGTGAATCAACGCGCTGCCGAAAGATTTTACATCGGTATGCAGTTCCTGCTGAACAATAATCGCTTTTTTCTGAAGATGGACATATTCGACGGGGTCTTCAATTGAAATTATTTTGCAGCGTCTGTCAGTGTTAATGAGGTCCATCATATAATTCAATGTAGTGGTTTTACCGCTGCCGGTTGGGCCGGTGAGCAATATCAGGCCGCAGGCAAGTCTGCTGAAATCGTCAATCTGTTTTGGTAAACGCAGTTCATTTCTGTTTTTTATATGCGCGACGACCGGCCTTATCGCCATTTCGGGATTGCCGCAGTGATAATAAATCGAAACTCGGAATCTGCCGAGTCTGGGATCGTTCAATGAACAGCAAAGCTGCCAGTTTTTTTCAAATGATTTTTTCTGCTCTTCGTTCAAAAGTCCAAAACACAAACGGGCGGTATCTTCGCGTTTGAGCGGCGGCATATCTGCGAGAATTATTTCGCCGTTAATTCGGAACGTGGGAGGCAAATTAGTTACAATATGAATATCCGAAGCATTTTCACGACGTGCCAAAGCTAATATACGCTGCATCTCCGCTGTTATCGGCATAATCTCACCTTCTAAAAAGCCTTTTCAAAAAACTAGGTTTACATTTTGCTAACGCATTTTCGGCAGCATTCCATCTGGGCCGCAATATTAAACTTTGCTCAAGTGCGGCTTTCGCAGCGGAAAGACCTAATTCGGACTGGCAGCAGCCAAGCTCGTACCAAGCCAATGCGGATTTTGGAAACACTCGCACAACTTCATTAAGATATTCTATTGCCGCGTGTCTATTTCCGTAATGCTTCATTATTCTTGCCGCTTCAAGTTTTACTAATGCGCCTTCTTTGCCGGCTGCGCTAATCGCTTTGCTTAAACAATTTTCGGCGACGGAATGTTTGCGCGGATACATAATTTCGGCTCTCGATAGCCAAACATAAGCGCTTTGATTTCCTATATCAATAGCTGTATCAGAACTTTTTATCGCATCTGCCTTTTTTAAATCACGATGATACGCAACCGCTCTTGCGGCGTATAATTCGGGCTGCTGTGGAAAAAGATCCAAAGCTTTATTTGCCCATATCGCTGCTTCAGCATATTCGCCCAACTCAATCAGCATCAGCGTTTGGCCGAGCCAACCTTCGAAACGCATATTGTTCATTTCCAGCATTCTGGAATAATTCCGCAATGCCAATTCAAAATCGCCCGCGAGCCTGCAGCGGATCGCCTCTTTATAATAATAAGCGGTGTCGTGTACGGGTTCGCCAATTTGCTCGTTGGGCTTTTCTTTATCCGCACCATCAAACTCAAGTTGTGAGAAACGTGTCATCGGTTTATAAAACCCCTTCTTGAAATCGGCATCCACTGCATAAAAACTCTCGATTCAATATTTTCAAATTTTACTATACATACATCATTTATATACGGAGATATGTTAGGTATATTATGATTATACATTATATATTGTATATTTACAAAATAGCTGTTTGGGGGGATTATAGCCGAATACTTATCAACCTGCAACCATTCTACAGCAGGATATTCATTTACATCGAGGGGTTGATCGTTAACGAAAAAAATTCCGTTTAGAATTTCCAATTTTTCGCCGGGCAAACCGACTATTTGGCAGATAGTCTGTCCGGTCGATTGCCTCATTCGCTGCCGATAATTATATGCAACAGAGGGCTTGACAAAAATTAAATCGCCCCGCTTTAAATCTTTTTGATCTATATTACGCCAGCTAAGAAAATAATCACCATTTACAATTTGCCTTGCTGGTATATCGAAAAAAATATTCCCGCCGTCAAGATTCGGAACAACCAACCGCGGCATATACCTGTACATCAGCGAAAAAAGTATAAGAACAACAACCGTTACCGCAATTTTTTCGCGAACCGTTTCCAGCTTTTTCAAAAATCGATATTGTACCGCGATTCCGGTGTGCATACCGACCGCCAAGGCAAGCAGGATATAACCATTTGGAGAACCAAAGAAAAACAGACCAGTGCTTAAAAAAATCAGCCAGAGCAGAAAATAAATCCGTATTTCTTTAAATCTGCCTGTAAACAAATGCGCTAGGCCGGGTATAACGGACATAATTAAACTAGGTATGCTGTCGTCTAGATAATCGGAAACCCACGCAGGCGGAGTAAATTTAATTTCACTATAGCCGCCTATTCTTCGCAACACTCTTGCAACAGCGCGGACAGGCTTTTTCCATTTCGCCATTCGGGCAGGATAGATGCTTATACTGTTTGGATCTATTTCCATCACCGCGCCGCATTTGAAGCACGTTTTTTGGCCGGGCATATTTTCAAATTGGCACTGCTGACATCGCATTTGTTTTATTCATCCAGGCCGAGATTTTGTTTTAGGTCCATTCGAACTTTTTCTTCAGGCTCGTAATGTTCGCTTGTCAACTGGCGGTTCTTTTCCGCGCCGACAAGTTCCGCAAGCCACTTTGCGTATTCCAGGCAGGCTTTGCCTTTTGCGCCTTTAATATGCACTTTGACTTCGCCAGTTTTGGATATTTTTATTTCAACTTCGTGTTGTGCCATTAGTCCACCCACCTTCTGACGTTTATCCTGATGCTCTGGTCGTCGTTTACTTCTTCATTTACAACCTGGAAATTTTTATTTTTCAGCTCGGTCATAACTTTGTTGTAAATATAAACCTGCGTGAGTTTTTCGCCGAATTCCTTGGCAATCGCTTTCAACTCCACTTCGCTATGACCGATTCCTTTAGCACAAATGGTACATCGGCCTTTTTGGTCTCGTTTTATGCGAAGCTCGATATCGCCTTTGGTAACGACCATTTCCTTATCGGCTGATAAATTTTTCGCGACCACTTCGCTGTGTTCCAATTCTACTTCAACCGTTTTGGCTTCCACTTTTTCTTTATTTTTTTCATTTACAGATTCTCTAACGGCTTCCGATACTGTCATTCCCATCGCGGCAGCAGCACCTGTTATAGCGGCGGTTATTACAGGCCAGCTTCCTATGATTACTGGTGTCAAAATTACTATAGCGCTCATTTGATTCCTCGCTTTCTATTCAATTTCCAATTGTCGTTTATTTTGTTCAAATTCAATCGCGAATTCCGCACTTGTCGCCAACCTTGCTCTTCCCTCTGCCCAATTTCGTAATTTTTCTATATCTTCGTTCATTGTTTTTGACAACGGTACTGTTTGTATCACATTTGTCAAAATCCTGCTGGTTGATAATTTTTCTTTCGCGTAAAAACTATCAAACATTGAACTGATAATCGCTTCCTCAATTTCCGCTCCGCTGAAACCAACTGTCGATTGAGCTAATTTTTCCAGATCAAAGGCATTCAAATCCATTTTTCTTCTTGATAGATGCACTTTGAAGACTTCCTGCCTTTCCACAAACGAAGGTAAATCGACAAAGAAAATTTCATCAAATCGGCCTTTGCGCAAAAGTTCAGGCGGCAGACTCGAAATATCATTCGCTGTAGCAACAACGAAAACAGGTTTTTTCTTTTCTGAAAGCCAGGTAAGGAATGTGCCGAAAACGCGGGCTGATGTTCCGCCATCGGTGCTTGCTCCGCTGCTTCGTGAGCCGCGAAACGCCTTGTCAATTTCGTCAATCCAGAAAACAACCGGCGATACAGATTCAGCGACTTTTATCGCACGCCGAATATTTTCCTCTGATGAACCTACGAGACTTCCAAATACCTGCCCTACGTCAAAACGCAAAAGCGGCAAACGCCAGATATTACTAATGGCTTTTGCGATCAAACTTTTGCCGCAGCCTTGAACACCAAGCAGGAGAATGCCTTTTGGTGCAGGTAAGCCATATTCGCGGGCACGTTCGGAAAAGACCACAGAACGTTTTAGCAGCCAGCCTTTTAATGCATCCAGACCGCCGACAGTTTCAAATTTTTCTTCGGTATCATAATATTGCAGCAGGCCGCTCTTGAGAATTATCTGCTTTTTTTCATTATTAATTACTTCCAGGCTCTCCTCGGTAAAACCATTATATTGAACCAGTGTTTTGGCCAGAACGTTTTCGCCTTCGGACAGCGTCAAACCAAGAAGCGAATGTATAATTTTCTCGCGCATTTTTTCGTCGATGTCAACTTTGAGTTTTGGATTGCCTTTCACTTCATCGATGATTTTATTCAGCAGCATTGAGAAATCGCTTGCCTTTGGCAAATCAAAATCGACAACGGTAATATCCTTCTCAAGCTCCTGCGGAATCTGGAACATCGGGCTGATAAGCACAACCGTTTTGAAAGTATTTTTCAGCGATGAGGACAACTCACGCAACTGACGAATAATCGCCATATTTGTACATTTAAGGAACGGATGAAAATCCTTAAAAACATATATAGCAGGCTCAAGATGCTCTGCAACATTTCCAAGTGCAACGAGCGGATCCTGCGTAGCACTATCGTATTTTTTTTGTGATTGTGAATTCGCCGATGGGACTAGCCCAGTCGTTACAGACCATTCAAATACGGTTTTGCCGAGCTTAACGGCTATTTTCAATATTTGCGACAGGACTCTTTTTTCCTCCCAACTTGTTACATAAATTAAAGGATAGCGGGCGCGAATTAAAATTTCCAATTCATTTAACTGGCGTTTGTTTGCTGCTGAAAGCAATTCATTCTGATTGTTCGGCGGTGTTTGCGGCATTTTCATTCTCCATTTCTCTCGATTGATTATTTATTTCATTTATGATTTCCAAAAAATTTTCATCGGGCGATACCGAAACCACACTTCCATCTTTTAAAATGCGTATCTCCAAATCGCCAGGTTTCCTTTTATATGGTTTTTTCATTGGATAAGTCTCAAGCCCATATCTTTAGCTAGTGCAATCGCACTTTGCAGTTCTTCTTTGCTCAAATATTCTTTGGGTGAATGAACAGCGGGAATGGGCGGTACATAGTATCCCCGCAGACTAAATTTTACATCGGGAATTTCCGCAGCGACCCATTTTAGGATTGGTTCAAGACAACATTTTCGATGGCCGGGCAAAATCACGTGCCGAACAATAATATCCGTCGTTTTGTAAGCCTTCAAAATATTCATTTTAGCCGCCATAGGATATTGAGCGGAGCCAAGCAGCTTTTCCGCACATTCACTATTGCCACACTTCAAATCCGCCAAATAAATATCGATCAGGCCTGATATCGATTTGTCAACGAAGTCATTATAAAACATATTCGAGTTCCAAACCACTTTAATTTTTCGATCGAGGTTGGAAAGCAGTTGCAGAATGCCGTATAAATTGACGCAAACCTCGCCGCCAAGAAGGTTTAGCCACTTTGCCCCCTCTTTCTGCCTTTGGACGATAGTATTACTTAATTTATGGAAATTTACCTCTTCTATTGTCATCGGCTCATTATTCCACTCTCCGACAACGCAAAATTCGCATCTAATATTGCAGCCCGTAAAATACACAAGATGGGATGGATTTAAGATGCTTTCTTCGCCTTTGAATATCAATTCTTTGAAGACGTGCAGTTTGGAATCCAGGCCGCAGTAACCTGTTTGCCCTTTGAGGCGGTTGACCCCACATCGGCGCGGACAGAGATTGCAATTTGCTAATTGGCTTTTAGCAGTTTCAATTCTCTCATTGATTTCATTAAACGCACGGATGTCCATTTTATTTTCCTGAAAATTCAGCATCAGAAAAATTGACGATTGTATGATTATAAATTATACGGTAAAATGTTCAATGAATTAATGAAGGCATCAATGATACGAGTGGAATGTAAAAAGTGCGGACAGAAAATTAAAGCTCCAGCTGAATATGCCGGCAAGAGGATCAGATGCCCCAAGTGCAAAGAGGCATTTGTGCTTGAAAGCGCGGAAATGCTGTCGCTTTTGGAGATTGAAAATAATCCCGCCGCTGTTTTACAGCAAGTTCCTGTTCAGGAAGAATTAAAACTTCAAAAAGTTGTGCCATCAGATTTCAGGTTATTAAATCCGAACATAAATAGTGATATTGTTCCAACAAAGGAACTTGAAACGAATATCAAACCCTCGACTGTTTTTGAAGAAAGCAAGAAAAGAAAACTGCCTGCGGTTATCGATGTATTTTTGTATCCAGCAAGCGTATCGGGGATGATTAATATTGTAGTCTTTACTGTGCTTTCGCTATTAATGGGTGTTTCGAGATTGTTCCTGATGGGTATCATGGGTTTTATGGTACGCTTTACGATTGTCGCGTATTTATATTTTTATCTTGTCGAATGTATTCGGGACAGCGCGACAGGCGGAGTAAGAGCTCCAAATAATATTGATGCTATGCCGGATAGCATTGATGAAGCTAAATCAAAGGCACTGGAAGTCATCGCGTCTTTTATTATTTTTTGGGGGCCTGTGTTTGGATATATGCTTTACAAAATATTTACGACTCCGCGAGGTTTTCCATCAGATCCATTCGATAATACTTTCTGGTGTTTGCTGGGTTATGGAATTATTTTCTTCCCGATGGGAATTTTAGCAATCGCTATCTTCGATTCATCTTCAGGTTTCAATCCATTTATTTGGATCACTTCTATTTTCAGCACATTTTTACAATATTTCATTCTGCTGGTCATATTAGGATTTTTCTGCTTACTGATTTATCTGATCACTACCCGACTTGGAATCATTTCAACTCCCATTCGGTTATATTTACTCATGATTATGGCGCACATTCTCGGACGATTCTACTATTTGAATTCCGAACGACTTAATTGGTGTGCTTAATATCGTAAAGACCGATAATAAATCAAACGGCCATATTGTTTATTTAAAATGGTACGATTTCTGTGAAAGTCCCGCACGGAAATAGCCGAAAATAAGGGTGTAGGATACTAAAGGTATCTATATAGCGATCCAGGACTTTGATAAGGATTAGACATTGGCAAAATCTAATAAAAATACAGTTGCATTTTATGATGCATTATTCATCAGCGCCAGCGAAACCATAAAACACGAACTTCAAAAAGTTCTTGATATAGAAAATTTCAACTGGAAGAAGTCCAACTTCGATTCTTTCCTTGAGACTGAATTTTATCCAGAGACTGTTGGGACAGCGGTAATCGATGTTGATTCGATTCCAACCGAAGAACAACAGAGACTTGTCGAAATTATTAAAATGCTCGACAGAGCGAAAATTCCGACAGTTCTTTACGGCGATGCGGAAACACTCGATTTGAGCAAATTCAAAATGCTCAACGTAATCGGAAAAAATTCCTTCCCGCAAATAACGCCGGTAATTAAAATTAGCAACGTTTACAGAAAGCCAAGAATTCAGCCTTTGATCATAGATGTCTTGCAAAAAGAATATCACGCTGAACAGCTTGAACATCAATTAAAAATGGCAGGTTTAGTTCAGAGAGATTTTCTGCCGAGAAAACTGCCGGACAGCGATAAATTAAAATGGGCGGTATCATTTATGCCGGCTGATTGGGTATCGGGCGACATTTACGATGTCGCAAGGCTCGATGAAAAGCATATCGGATTTTATCTTGCTGATGCAGTTGGCCATTCGATACCGGCGGCATTGCTGACGATGTTTCTCAAACACGCGATTCAGATGCGTAAGACAACCGGCAATGAATATAAAATATTTTCACCGCTGGAAGTGATAAGCGATCTTAATCAACGTATGCTCGAACAAAATTTAAGCGGCTGCCAATTTACTACAAGCTGTTATTTCCTGCTCAATACGCAAACGCTGCAATTATCCTTTTGCAGGGCAGGTCATCCATATCCAATTTTGATTCCGAAAAACAAAGAGCCTCAACTGCTTCAGACAAAAGGTTCGCTGCTGGGAGTTTTCGACAGCGCACAATTCCAGCAGGAAACGATTCAGTTGTCGGTCGGCGATAAACTTGTGATTTATTCTGACGGTGCGGAACCTTTCTTAAATACAACTAATGACAACACAATGTTTGAATTCAATAACTGGTTCCTGGGTATTTCAGATTTGTCGGCGGATGCGATGGTTGCTGAATTTGAAACGATTGTAAAGCAGGGCAAAAATTATCTCCAGCCTGACGATATTACATTGCTTGTGCTGGAAATACTTTAGTTTCCGCGTGGGCTAAGCCC
>MHYA01000092.1:41887-55998 GCA_001825675.1 Planctomycetes bacterium GWF2_42_9
TGGTTTCTGAACGGATTTGATCCAACTGTTCCTGGTTTATTCCTAATTTTTTTGAATAGGAAATTATAACCTGTTTTTCCATTGCGTGCAGTTTGGCATCACTCATCGCTACAAAAAGCATATCCTCAAGGCATCGGAATTTTTCAGAATATCTTATGGGGAGTTTTATTGCGAAATCTTTCTGCACTGACAAGTCAAGCGCTTTGCGAGTTTCCAGATAGCCTGCGCCAATTCCTTTAGCGATTTCCTGTAAAATATAATCCTCTTCAACCTCAAAGTTGCTATCTATGCCCGCAAGATAATAAATGTTTGCGAGATATTGTATTTGCTCCTGCTGCGTCATTTCTTTAACCTTTCAAAGTTATAATATTTTAAGGCTAAGGCATAAAAGCCGCAACAATAAATTTATGGATATTGCGTCGAATACGATTTAAGGCAACCTCTAGAAATGTCATTGCGAGGAATTTTTTGTGGGTTTAAAAACAAAAAATGACGAAGCAATCTCAATTTTTCGAATTATTAGAGGTCGCCTTAAGTTTAGTGATCGTGTTTTCTATATCGATCATTCTGTTTTGCCCGCATTCACGTTCGATCGCCAACGCTCCGTTATAGTTTAAGTCTTTTAACTTACCAAGAAATTTATCACTTTCGACCTGTCCGCTGCCCCAGACAACTTCCTTGCCCCACTGGCCCGCAACTGGAGAACCGATTGCGTCTTTAATGTGAACGTGTTTCACCCAAGGTATCAAAACTTCGATCGCTTCCAACGGTTTTCCTTTTCCGTATAGAATCATATTCGCAGGGTCGAAATTAACGCCAAGAGCTTTATGATTCATTTCTGTAAGGAATCCGCTAAGTTCGGAAGCGGTTTCCTGGCCGCTTTCCATCAGAATTGTAATCCCATTTTCTCCAGCGTAATCTGCAAGCAATTTGACCTTATCTTTGAATTCATTCATATATGATTGGTTAGAGAAATCCAGGAATCCAAAATGGAAACTCAAATATTCTGCTCCGAGTTTTTTTGTCAGGTCTATCGCTTTTAATACGCTTTTTTTATTTTCTTCCCAATTTTCATTCAACATTATTCCGCCGGTTTTTTTTATAGTTTCAAGCGTTGAATAATCTTCCTGCGGAAATCCAACCATCGTTGAAGTTATTTTCCAGCTATCCTTTTGAAACAGATTAATATACTCATTATCACTATTTTCCACTATTGGTTTTAAATCAAGATGAACACAGCACACACCGGTTTTCTCTTTAATTAAATTAAGCTCGGAAACGTTATTTTTCAAAGACCATGTACAAACACTTATAGGCCATTTATAACAATTTATCACAGTACCGCCTCTCTATTTTCCTTTTTTCCAAAACGCAAACATCACAAATTTGCAGCAGATTTGTTCGAGCAAAAAAACAGGCAGCAAGATTTACCTTTACTGCCTGTTGTATATTTAATGGATTTAAAAATTAATCGGCAAGCCATTCTCCGCCGGCGTCAATATTTTCTTTTGTAAATACTCGTGATTTAAGTGTAATTTCTTTTTCGGCAGTTTTGCCGTTCAATATTTCAAGGCCTGTTTCGATAGCTTCTTTGCCGCCCGTCGGATATTCGAAACTTGCGGACATCAAACCCTGTTTTACATAAGCCTGACCTTCCTGCGGCAAACCATCTATTCCAACAAAGATAATATCTTTTTCTCTGCCTGCTGCCTGTGCCGCTAAATACGCACCGTGAGCGCCAGGGTCGTTGTGTGCATATACCAAATCAATTTGGGGAAATCTTGCCAGAGCAGATTCCATTTCTTTGCGTGCGTTCGGCTCAAGCCATTTCATATCGGCTTCGAAAATCACCTCAACACCGCTTGCATCTTTTATGCCCTGCACAAAACCGCTGTGTCTGTCCTGGCCGGGAATAGTCGTCATTAGTCCTTTGAGTTCGACAACTTTACCTTTACCGCCGAGCTTTTCCACAATCCATTTGCCCGCAGCTTGTCCGATTTTTTTATTATCTGCGCCGATAAAGCAGGTATATTTGTCGCCGAGAACACGTCTATCGAGAACGATTACCGGAATACCCTTTTCATAAGCAGCCGCGACAACGGGCGTAAGAGGAGCAGCTTCTTTCGGCGAAACAATAATCAGATTTACGCCTGCGCTAATAAATTCTTCAACCTGTGCCTGCTGTTTGAGGGTATCATTTTGTGCGTCTTTGAAAATAACTTGCAATTCAGGATATTTTTCAGCAGCCTGTCTGATATCGGCGTTCATCTGAACACGCCATGGTTCGCCAAGATTACACTGACTCATTCCAATGATCCACTTAGCCTTTGCTCCCGAAGCCTGTGTGTCAGAGCCTTGAGTTGGCTGCTGATTTTCCGAAGTCTTGCCTTTGCATCCCGCCATTACCAAAAAGGCAGCAAACAAAACTAATAATAAATATTTTTTCATCTTACATCCTTTCGATATGAATTATTTTTTCGTCTTTTGCAATAAAACAGCAGCAACAATAATAGCACCTGTGAGCATTAATCGCTTATCTTCGCCGACCGCGTTGATACTCAAAATCTTTTCAAGATAACCGATAGTCAAAACGCCGATGAGCGTCAGCCACATACTGCCGCGTCCGCCCGCAAGGCTCGTTCCGCCGATTACAACCATCGAAATCGCTGAAAGTTCGTAACCGTTCCCTGCTTCCGGGTCGCCCTGCAATTCCTGCGCCGCCTGGCAGATACCGCCGACCGCACAGAAAAATCCTGAAACGCTGTACGCAAGAAGTTTGCTCATAACAATCGGTACGCCTGAAAGCCGTGCAGCTTCTTCGTTGCCGCCGATCGCGTAGAGGTATCTCCCATATCGTAATTTAGTTAATAATATGTATGAAATAATCAGGCAAACAAGAAATATAATTGTAACCACAGTAATATTATTGCCGAGAATTTTCGAATTTATAAAATTGAAAAAGCTGGGTACATCAACATACTTATATGAACCGTCATCCTGCAAAACGGCGGTAGAAATTTTCTGGCCGCCTGAAACCCACTTCGCCATACCACGTGCGAAAACCATCATCGCAAGCGTCGCAATAAAGGGCTGAATTTTAAATTTCGCGATAATTCCGCCAGACACAAAACCGCAAGCTGTGCCCAACGCAAGACACGCAATGACGGAAAGCAAAGCAGACCAGCCCTTGTGAATCATAAATAATGAAAAGCAGACCGCCGTAAAAGCGATGATGCTGCCGACTGAAAGGTCGATACCGGCTGTGATAATTACAAGAGTCATACCACAGGCAAGGATGCCGTACACGGAAACAGCACGAAGCATATCTCTATGCGTGCCCCATTTGTAAAACGCGCCGTCAGCATTGAAAACCAAACCAAGAATAAAAACAATAATCAACGCGCCAAGCGCCCTTGTCATCGGGCTTGCTAGCCAACTGCCAGAAAGTGATACAGAATTTTTGCTCACAATACTTCCTTTAAAAAATCCTATCGTTAATTTTTATTTTCCTTCTCACCCATCGCAGCGGCGAGGATTCTTTCCTGTGTGGCATCGTACGAGGCGAATTCAGCCGTAATCTTGCCGCGGTGCATAACAATTATCCTGTCGCTCATCGCCAAAAGTTCCGGCATTTCCGATGTGATCAAAACAATCGCAATACCTGCCGATGTCCATTTGTTCATCAATTCATATATTTCGTGCTTTGCCCCAATATCAACGCCGCGAGTCGGCTCATCAAGCAAAAAAACTGTCGGCTGGGTTTCAATCCATTTTGCGATTGCGACTTTCTGCTGATTACCGCCGGAAAGAGCATCTACAGGCATAGTCAATGATGCCGCTTTCAAATTCATCGACTGTCCCTGCTTTTTAGCAGATTCAGCTTCTTTTGCCGGAAGCAGCCAGCCGAACGGCGAATATTTTCTCAATGCCGCCAAAGTTGTGTTGCAAATTATATCCATTCCGAGAACAAGCCCAGTTACCTTGCGGTCATTCGTGAGCATCGCTATACCAGATTCAATTCCGGCAGATGGGTTCGACGGGCTGTATGGTTTGCCGTTAAGCACGCACTGACCTTTTGCACTCGAACCATAAGAGCCGAACAAACCGTTCAACAGTTCGCTATTGCCTGAACCGCCCAAACCTGCAACGCCGAGTATTTCGCCTGCGCGTACTTCAAATGATACCTCTGAAACAGCGGGGAAAGGTTTGCCCGTTGGATCCGGCACAGTAAAATTCTTAACAGAAAGCCGAACATCGCCCGGATGTGAACGATGACGCGGAAATTGCTGATTAAGTTCCCTGCCCACCATCCACGCTACCAATTTATGCTGCGGCAATTCGCTCGCTGGAGCTGTGCCGACATATTTACCATCACGCAGAACCGTGATCCTGTCTGCTATGCGGTAAATTTCTTCCATCTTATGCGTGATATAAATAATTCCGCAGCCGGATTGTTTCAGCTTTGCAATGATCGCAAATAATTTTTCAACTTCGACATCGGTCAAAGCGCTTGTCGGCTCATCCATAACGATGATCTTGCTCTCGAACGCGAGTGCTTTGCAAATCTCAACCATCTGCTGTGTGCCGAGCGGATAATCACCGATGTGCTTATTAACATCGATATCCAAACCCGCGTTTGCAAGAAGCGCTTTTGACATTTGCCTCATTTGTTTTTTTGCAAGCCATGGGCCTTTACATTTTTCCCGCCCCAGAAAAACATTTTCCGCAACCGTCATTGTCGGAATAAGGCTCAATTCCTGATGTATAATTGATATGCCCGCACGCGTTGCATCGTGGATTGTTGAAAATTTTACATTTTCCCCGCTAACAGCGATTGAGCCTGAATATTCAGAATAAACGCCTGCCAGAATTTTCATCAGCGTACTTTTGCCCGCGCCGTTTTCCCCGGCAAGAATATGGACTTCGCCCGCGTTGAGGTTAAAATTTACATCCGTAAGCACAGGAACAGAAGAAAAGCTCTTGCTGATTCCTGTCATCGACAGTAATTGTTTGTTATCATACTGCGTCATAAATTAAATTATTTCACTTCCCAGCCATAGTCAACATATTGATGGTCAAACGTGCCATCGTCATACAAATCGAAAAGTCCGTAACCTTCCTGACACTCGTGAAAAGGCCCGCCCCACCATCCCCCACAGACCGCTCCATCGCAAATATATGTTACGTTATTATATTCCAGTCTTTCAAGCAAATGTAAATGTCCGCTTATGCAAAGTTTGACATTTTTATTTTGCCAGAATAAATCCACCAGCTTGCGTGTGTCAAGATGCATCCATTCATCAGGCAGCGACCATCTGCCCTGTTTTATATTGTCGCCGTCAAGAAGAACAGCCGCTGACATAATCGGAATATGATTAATCAGGCAAATATATTTACCCTGATTCGATTTTAATTGTTCCACGAGCCAATCGTACTGCTCATCGTCAAACTTAGCGGTGTAAACATCTTTTTTATCGATGTGTGTACTATCTAACATAAGAATCCGCCATTTGCCTGCATCGATCGCATAATAACGATTTTCAAGCCCAAATTCTTTTACGAATCTTGCTTTGCCCCAAAGCGGTTCGTCGCCGGTTGTATTGCTGTTCTTTTTATCCCAACCCCAGGTATCATGATTGCCAATGCAATATTTAATCGGAAGTTCGCATTCCTTCGCAATTATCTCTTTGAAAGTATCAGTTTGAACTTTCGCCCAATCGTCTTTTGCGCCGAGCAAATCCATTACATTATCGCCGCCGGTTATGATCATATCAGGTTTATCTTTTTGCGATTGAACGTGCCGCAGAGCAGCGGTAAAACCTTCCGGCGCTTTACGCTTCGGCTCAATATGAATATCCGTCAGATGTGCAAAACGAATGCTGCGTTTCTTTCCATTTATTTTTTTGGAAGCTGCCGATGCTGATGAACTAAAAATATTCGCGCCCGTAATTAATCCAGCGGCAGCCGCGATAGAGCCGCCAAGAACCCCGCGACGAGTAAGTTTTAAATTTTTGTCAAACATTTTGCATTTCCTAATTAATCAGGCAAATTCGCTTGCCATCCATAATCGACATATTCGTGTTCAAACGTTCCATCATCATATAAATCGAAAAGGCAGTAGCCTTCCTGCGTTTCCTGATGCTGCCCCTTCCACCACCTTCCACTGATTGCGCCGCCGGAAATATAATTCACCCCGGCATATTGTATGTGCTCGTATAAATGTATATGTCCGCTGACACACAGTTTTACATTCGCATTTTGTCGGAATAAATCTTTAAGCTGCCTTGCATTAATGATCATTCTTGAACCCGGCACAACCCAATCACCGGTTTTCTCATTATTGCCGCCGTAAAAATACGCGCCCACAGACATTATTGGAATATGACTGAAAATCGCCATGAATCTGCCATCTGCCGTTTTTATTTGTTCTTCGAGCCATTTAAATTGATCGTCTTCGATTTTGCCGATACAGTATGTATCCGTCGGGACGATACTATCGAGCATTATCAATCGCCAACTGCCCTGGTCAAAACTGTAATACCGGCTTTCCATCTCAAGCTCTTCAAGAGTGCGCTTAACACCCCAATTAGGCTCATTACCCGTTGTCTTGCTTTTTTTCTTGTTAACACCCCAGTAATCGTGATTGCCGATGCCGTATTTGACCGGCAGCTTACAATTCTTTTTCATTATATCTTTAAACAGCGTCCACAACATTTCGGTTGTGCTGTCGTCTTCGCCAATACTATCTATAAGATGATCGCCGGTGGTAATGATCATTTGAGGCTTGTCTTTTTGCGATTGAATATGATTCAGTGCCAAAGCAAAACCTTCCGGTGCATTATGCTCCTGCCTTATATGAATGTCGGTTATGTGTGCAAATCGTAAACTTCTTTTTTTGCCGTTCTTTATAGACTGGCTGTTTTTTGAAAAACTAAAATTTTTAATCGAAGCAAGTCCCGCAGCAGCAATGGAACTGCCCAAGAAAGCCCTTCGATTAATCATTTTATATTCTTCAAACATACCTTTTATTCCTTTACACAAACCATTGTGCATAATAAATTACAGGCTTTAAATAATCAATCTTTTTCTCTTGAATATAATAAATAGATTTTTAGAATCATATTATATTTTTTAGGTAATGCTAATGTTTTTTTTAAATAAACCCTGTCTCAAATTACTTTTATTTTTAGCATTTTTATCCAATTACGTGTATGGTAAAACTCTGCTTGGCGATAATCCGCACTTTTTGCTGTATTCAAAAGAGAAGGATTTGTGGTCGCAGCAAGCCTTGAATTACCGCAACCAAATAATCAAAGAAAATAAGATCGAACATCCGAAAAATGAATTGGAATGGATGAGTTCGAATTTTACCTGCCGAATGTGTATGATGTTTGACAGTGAGTTCATCAGGCAGGGTACTGATGAATATCTTATTGATTCACTTCTTGCCGAAGGAGAAAAAGAATTCGGCGGTTACGACAGCATCGTTTTATGGCACGCTTATCCGCGGCTCGGAATCGACGAGAGAAATCAATTCGATATGTATTGTCAAATGCCGGGCGGTTTGGAAGGATTGCGAAAAGTTGTAGAAAAATGTCACAAGAAAAATGTCGCCGTTTTCATTAATTATAATCCGTGGGATATTGGGACTCGCAGGGAAAACAAAAATGATTACCAGGCACTCGCTGGAATAGTTTACGAAATAAAAGCTGATGGAGTTTTTCTCGATACGCTTTCCGCAGCCGACAAAGATTTGCGAAATGAACTTGATAAAGTCTGGCCGGGAATCGCACTTGTCAGTGAAGGCCATCTCGATTTCCCACAGCTCAACTTTTGCAGCGGTTCGTGGGCGCAATGGCTCGATGAACCGCAAGAACCCGGCATCCTAAAATTAAAATGTGTTCAGCCGACGCACATACAATATCAGATTCGAAGATGGGATATCGATAGAAGTGATGAAATCGCAACGGCCTTCTTTAACGCAAGCGGAATGCTGATTTGGGAAAATGTGTTCGGCACTTATAATCCGTGGAATATTACCGACCGGCAAAGCTGGAAAAAAGCAAATCAAATCCTTCATTATTTTAATTTTGAATTTACACAGCATTTCGATCCTTATTATCCTTCCGCTCAAAAAGATTTATACATTACTCATTGGTCAACCGAAGGCAGAGACATTTTTATTCTGCGCAATGAAGGAAAAATCATAAAAGATCAACACCTGTTCGATATTGAACATCGTCCTGATTTGCTTTACTTTAATGCGTGGACAGGAGAGGAATTTAAGCCGCGAAATTCCGTAAGCACGACTGAAATTTACGGCTCTGTCGATAAAATCTGCTGCATCGCAATTATTCACAAAAGCCGACTCGATGATGAACTGTACGATTTTCTTAAAAGCATGAAATTTGCAGAAACCAAAGTCGATACAAGAAATTTTTGCAAAAGCACTGTTTATGCTGATAAAGTTAAAACCACAAAACGGTTGGATATAAAAGATAAACCGGAAGGAATGGTTTTTGTACCCGGCGCGAATTTTACAATGAAAATCGAACATATTCGCGGCGAATGCGGCTGTTATCCTGATAACGATAAAAGTTTCGAAGGTTTTAATTTCGGTTTACCTTTTGGCGCAGTTTATCCTGATATAATTCATAAAAATATAAAGCACAAAATCGGGCCGATGAAAATAAAACAGTTTTTCATCGACGAAACAGAAGTTACAAACGCACAATATAAAAAATTTATCGATAGCACCGGCTACAAACCGAAATATTTAGAAAATTTCCTGCTGCATTGGCCAAACGGTAAAATGCCAGACGAAATCGCCGATTACCCGGTTATTTTTATCAATATCGACGACGCGCGAGCTTATGCGCAATGGGCGGGCAAGAGACTTGCAACCGAAGAAGAATGGCAATTAGCCGCACAGGGTCTTGACGGCCGTAAGTGGCCGTGGGGCAATGAGTTCGATTACGGCAAATGCAACACAACAGGCCGTTTAATGCCCGCAAAATCATACCCCAACGGCAAAAGTATTTACGGCTGTTACAATATGAGCGGCAATGTTTGGGAATGGACTGAAAGCTGTCGCGACGACGGCCACACACGGTTTACAATGATCCGAGGTGGGAGTTACTTCGACGCAAAGGGAAGTATATGGTATGTCAAAGGCGGCCCGCAGCCGTGCAATAGCCACGCAAAATTCATCCGCATCTGGCCGGCATTAGATCGATGCAGCACGGTCGGTTTCCGCTGCGTTGTCGATGCAAAGTAAAATTTATCTCCAATCAAGCGGAGCGATTCGGATGCCGTCAAGATTTGGATTCAAAGCAGCAATGTAATATTTGTCGCCGTCTTTAATTATTTCCGGCGCAGACAAATTAAACTCGGAAATTAAATAAGAATCGTCATCGATACCAAAATTAAACGGATTCTTAGAATGATAAACACAAAATTTTCCGCCGGGGCCGTAATATTGATTTCTAAATAAATAGTAATTGCCTTTTGTCGGCTCGATGACCTGCGGACATTCCGCCGATGCCCAACCTGTACCCGCGCTGCCGCCGTAAGAAACGACAACGGAATCAGACCACTTTTTCAAATCGCTGCTTGTTCTGCAAAACACATAACCTTTTTTCGCAGGGCACGCCGTATAATAACAATACCACTGATTAGTTTTCCACATCAGCATCGGATCTCTGGTATTTACTTCCGGCCCGCCTTCGCTGAAAACAGCCGCGGAATTATTTTTTAGAACACGCTCGAATTTTTTACCGTCTTTACTTACCGCAAGACAAATATTGTTCCAGTCGCCGTAGAGCATCCAATATTTATTTTTAAATTTCACAACGTATGGCGCCTGCAAACCATTTTCCGGCTCGCTATATTTCGATTCAGACATCATCGCAATTCCCATCGGCGTCCAATTAGGATCGGTAATATTTTTACCTTCCCATCGGTGAAATAATCTGTTATGCCCCGGCGTGTTCGTTCCCCTGATGCATGACCATAACTGCCACGTCCCATCAGCGGCCTGCCAAATACAAAAATCAACCGGCTCCTGCTTCTCGCCCGTATATTTACCTAAATCGGGATTTCCCGCAATTTGATGCCACTGACCGGTGATTACAGGTTTTAGAATTTTTTCCTCACCCGCAAAACAAACAGATGAAAATAAAATTATAACTACAATATTACGCAAATTCATAAAATTTCCCTTCAGGATTTTCAAGAACATTGTGCAAAATCTTCATAAATTTGCATAAATTTTTGAAAGTACACATCGGCTGCAATGAATGGTCGATATTCGGAAAATACCTGCCGGTTTTTATCATCGCAGGCACTTTACTTTTAATTTCATCTTCAATTAGATTTTCATTGCCTTCGTTGATTACTTCTTTTTCGAGCCAGCCCATAAAAATAAAATTATTAAATTTTTTCCGTAACGCAAATAAATCATTACCTGCCTTTACTTCGATCGGATAAGTCGCATTCACGCCGCATTTATCAAGCAGCGGAACGAACTCGCCAATATGGCCGTCAGTATCAACAATTACCATCTCCGCTCCGTAAGATTTCGCCAACTGCACAACCTCACGATATACCGGCGAGCAGAATTGCTCAAAATGTTTTGGGCTGATCAGCATACCCTGCTTATAACAGCAGTCTTCCGATAATTGCAGCACTTCAGGTTTAAGCCTTTTAACAAGCGGATAAAGATAAGTATTCCTGATAAAACTTTGCCAATCAATTATATCTTGCACCAAATCGGAATTATCATACAGCAGCGTACTCGCTAATTCTGTGCCTGCCAGATTCCGCACCGCACCCCACGTCGATTCCAACTGCATAAATAAAGGCAGCGTGCGATTATCATATTTTCTGCAATACTCTTCGGTTTTGTCCGCAGCCCACAATTTGCCCGGCGTGTGCAATTTCTTATATAGATTCCAACTATCCCAATCACGAACATTGTACTTAATAAACTCCGGCATAGAATAAATATCATCATTGCCGATTAACTGCTTTGTTATCGCGCCGGTTTCATAAGTAATGATTTCAAACCGGCCTTCGATTTTCTTTTCAAACTTTTCACCTTGCGCAGGTTCGGCTGGGAAAAAATCAAGTGTCAGCGGCGTTACTGTTCCCCAGAAATCCGACCAGCTTTTCGCGGCCGACTGTGACCAAAGATTTTGCGCATCCCATCCTTTCACGTATGACGGCATTCCAGTATCGAGCAGACGCTGATATATTTCACCCCACGCGCCGCCGAAAGCCAAACCCGAAGCGCCGGGAAAGCCTATTATCGGCACATAATCAACGTCCTGCCCTCTGCAAACCGCTTTAAATCTTTCGAGCTGGTTCATTCTTTAAGTTCGCTCATCAAACCAACTTCCATTGCCTGTACCGCTGCGCCAAATTCATCTTCGCCGATAAACCATACCTCTATCGCGCCGTTTACAGGCTTAATATCTTTAATCAGCTTATCAACAGCAAGAAATTCGCCGCCTGCTTCTTTCGTAATATTCATTTTAGAAATTACTTCTTTGCCGTTGATCTTTACTGTCAAAGTATGAGATATTTTTTTCCAATCGCCGGCACGTTCAAGGAAAGGATGCAGCGGCGTATCAGCGAATTTCAATCTCACATAATACAAACCATCGCCGACCGTAATATTCGTCCAAAATTCCTTGCCGTGCGCACCATAGCGGTAAAGCTCTTCATCTTTAGTATTGCCGATGTACATACTGCGGCGTTTTGTCCACCACGCTTCGGCAACAGTATCTTTGCCGTAACCGCTTCGGATAACCCATTCTGTCGCAGGTCGCCACGCCTGGCCTTTCGAGTCGATATAATCGGTTCGTAGAGGATAGCCGAAAATCATTCTCTGTGTTGTAGTCGGCCCGCCGCCCTGACCGAAATCTCTATCGGCCTCGGCATCATTGTATTGTAATGTCTCGATATAAATCTTATTGCCCTTGGAAATCAGATTTCCTTTTTCATTAGCAACTACTTTTATCTGATGCTCACCATTAGGCAAACCATTTATATTATAGAGCAACTGATTTTTGCGTTCAGCAGGATTCCAGCAATCAATTTTCGTCAACTGCTGTTTGCCGTCGAGCCAGACATCCGCCAAACCGCCGTCAGGAGCAACCGTACCAATAAGTCTTGCCTGATTGCCTTTAAAAGCATAAGTCATAGAAGAATCCGCAGCAACTTCGGTTTGCTTATCCGTTGTGCCGATAACTTCAATACTCTTTTTTCCGTCGTGGCGAATACTTACCATAAAATCGCCATCTGGCAAAGGTTTGACATCATAACCATTTTGCCGCAGTTTAAAACGCTTCGGTAAATTTTTACCATTAGCAGTAATATTTTCCGGTTCAAACGAAAGCCTTAATATATCAATCGTATTTGTGGGTGCGTCAAACGTTGAGTATGTAATTTTATTTTTACCGTACACAACCGAATTAACAACTGATGTGCTGCGCATAATATGATTTTCACGTTTTGGCCCAAGCGTTTCAGGAGCCCACGCGAGCGCTTCCATAACCTGACACAACGGCCAGGGATGCGCGAGATTTGACCATTCGCCCGTCGCGACAGCCTTGCCGAATAAGCCGTCTTTTACAACGCCGTTCACATCGCTGTCATAAGTCGCCATTATCATCATTCGCCTGCCGATCTCGAACATTCTGTCATCTTCAGCCAACACGCCAAAGCGGATCAAAGTCGGAGCCGCTGTGTATTGATTGTACGAAAGCGAAGTTCCGCAGCAGGTTGCCGATTCAGGAAATGCCCAGGCGCCGCTGAACATATTTCCGTGCGAACCCGGGTCTGCGCCGTTGCGGTTAAAAATCAAAGTCAAAACGTTGCGAAGATCATTTTTCCAATTCGGAAAGTCCTGCGGATTTTTCATAATATAATCGCCAATCATCGAAATCGTTCCGCATATAATAGGATTATCCCAATCCCAATAACTTCTGCCCCAATGATCATTCTCAAGCCACTCCGGCCAGATAACATTATTTAGATACCGTATCCCTGCCTGACGCGCATTTACTATCGCGTTATTTTTGCCTGTGTATCCGACCTGAATCAAATCATCGAGGAAAAATAAAATTTGCGTTACGCTGCCGGTTAGTTCATCCGACCAGCCAACAACCGATGGGTCAGAATAACGATTCCACGGCGGCATTGTCGGATCGAGATTACATTTTTCAGCAAAAACATCCCCCCAGTGTTTCGCTGCCTCTAAATATCTTTTGTTGCCGGTTAGTTTATACGCTCTGACCATTTCGCTGCCGACAATCGCGCAAAGGTCGAGCTGATTACGTCCTTTCGGATCACATTTGCCATAAGCCTTTCCGAGTGTTGGCGTAGCTATTGGAAAATTCGGCCAAGAGTCGTTGGCGTCTGTTTGACCATAATCAAGAATATAATCTGCCGTAAGAGGAATATAAATAAATGCGATTGGGTCGGAACTGTACATATAATAAGCTGTAAGCCCGCGAATAATACTCCACGCTCTTTGCGAAAGATCGCCGCACATCCAATCGTTTGTCGGCGGGATTAAAATTGTGCCGTCATCTTTGATGCTCCAGTGAGAATTATAAACAAAATCAGGCGCTGCCATCACCGCTTTGTTCGTATCAACCCACGGATACCTTTTCATTACTTCGACAGCAATCCGCAAACGCATATCAAGCGGGCCATTTTGCCCGCTGTTCCACGGAGCTATAACACCGAATTCATCGTGAACAACTTTGTTGGCGTAATAACGATCCAGTGATTGAGCACCAAACGAATATGTTGAATATAAAAGTGCGATCAATAGCGTTGATTTGATAAATTTCATTATAGTTCTCCCTATAAGCATAATCACAGATTTTATTTGATGATTCAGGATTAGTCCAGAAAAAAGGCAATGCCCTCATTTTTAACACACTGCCTTTGAATATTTTATTTATTTAATTAAATCGCTTGTTACAATATCCCAGAGTCGATGTGGACTTCTTCTGTTGATTTTAAATGTCGGAGGCGCAGAAGGATTTTGCATATCAAAAACTTCCGCTATCTTCAGATACCCAGCATGGCCGTCAAAA